>DASVFS010000184.1:0-22788 GCA_036379915.1 Conexibacter sp.
GGCCCGCTCCGGCATCGTGCGTCCGGGCGCGCGCGAGGCCTATGTCGAGGGCGTCTTTGGCTTGCCGGCCGGTCTGCTCGACGAGCCCGAGCTGGCTGACCTGCGCGAGCGCATCGGCGAGCCGCCGGAAGAGATCGTGCTCGCCCGGCGCGTCAGCGCCGAGGGTCGCACGCGCGCGTTCGTGGAGGGCCGCTCGGCCACCGCGGCCGACCTGCAGGCGGTCGGCGGGCGCCTGGTCGCGTTCTTCGGTCAGCACGAGCACCGCCGACTGACGCTCGCCTCGGCCCAGCTCGACCTGCTCGACGGCTTCTGCGGCCGCGACCAGCTCGCCCTGCGCCAGCGCCTGGCGATCGCTCACGCGCACGTGAAGGAGGTGGAGCAGCGGCTGGCAGAGCTGCGCGAGCGCGCCGGCACGCGCGACCGCGACCTCGACCTGCTCGCCTTCGAGATCGAGGAGATCGAGGCGCTCGATCCATCCGAGCAGGAACGCGCCGCGCTGGCCGGCGAGCGCGCGCGGCTGCGCCAGATGGACGGCCTGCTGGCAGCCGCCGGCGGCGGCGCCGAGGCGATCGCGCCGTCGAGCGCCGACGGTGGCGCCGCCCAGCTGCTGGCCGAGGTCGAGGCGCTCGCCGGTGCGGTGCACGGCGTGGACCCGCGGCTGGACGAGCTCACCGGGCGGCTGGCGGCGCTGCGCATCGAGGCGGAGGACCTGGGCGGCGAGCTGCGCCGCTACGAGGACTCGCTCGAGGCCGAGCCCGGGCGGCTGCAGGAGGTCGAGGAGCGCGTCGAACAGTACGACCGTCTGGAGCGCAAGCACGGCGGCAGCGTCGCGGCCGTGCTGGAGCACGCCGAGCGCTGCCGCTCGGAGCGCGACCGGCTGGAGCAGGCGGAGGTGGCCACCGAGCGCGCCGAGACCGAGCTGGCGCGCGCCCTCGCCGAGCGCGACGAGCTGGCCGGGGAGCTCGGCGACCGCCGCCGCGAGGCCGCGCCGCGGCTCGCGGAGCGGGTGCGCGAGGAGCTGGAGTCGCTGGCCATGCAGGACGCCTCGTTCGAGGTGCGGCTGGAGCCGCGCGAGGAGATCGGCCCCAGCGGCGGCGAGCGCGCCGAGCTGATGCTGGCGCCCAACCCGGGCGTGCCGGCCGCGCCGATCCGCGAGGCGGCGTCGGGCGGCGAGCTGTCGCGGGTGATGCTGGCCCTGATGACGGTCGCGGGGGCGGGCGAGTCGCGCACGCTCGTGTTCGACGAGGTCGACGCCGGCGTCGGCGGCCAGACGGCCCGCGCGGTCGGCGAACGCCTGCGCGCGCTCGGCGAGTCGCGCCAGGTGCTCTGCATCACCCACCTGCCCCAGATCGCCGCGCTCGCCAGCGGCCACTTCCGGATCGAGAAGTCAGCCGGCGACGACACCTCGCTGACCACCGTCGAGGAGCTCTCAGGCGACGGGGTGGTCGAGGAGCTGATGCGGATGCTGGGCGCGGAGACCGACGACGGGACCGCCCGCAAGCACGCCAAGCAGCTCCTGGCAGCGGCGTGAGCCTCTTCCGCTTGCGCGGCCGGTACACTCGAACTCCCAGAGCCTGAATGCCCCAGACGCACCCGGAAACCCGTTTCATCTTCGTCACCGGCGGCGTCGTCTCCGCTCTCGGGAAGGGCATCGCGGCCGCCTCGCTGGGTCACCTGCTGGTCGCGCGCGGCCTGTCCGTGACGATCCAGAAGTTCGACCCGTACATCAACGTGGACCCGGGCACGATGAGCCCGTTCCAGCACGGCGAGGTGTTCGTCACCGAGGACGGCGCCGAGACCGACCTCGACCTGGGCCACTACGAGCGCTTCACGGACGTCAACACCAGCCGCGCCTCCAACGCGACGGCGGGGGCGATCTACAACTCGGTGATCCGGCGCGAGCGCCGCGGCGACTACCTGGGCGGCACCGTCCAGGTGATTCCGCACATCACCGACGAGATCAAGAACCGCATCAAGCTCGTCGCGGAGTCGACCGACGTCGACATCGTCATCACGGAGATCGGGGGCACGGTGGGCGACATCGAGTCGCTGCCGTTCCTGGAGGCGCTGCGCCAGTTCCACTCCGACCTCGGACGCGACCGCTGCATGTTCGTGCACCTCACGCTGGTGCCGTTTCTCGGCCACGCCGGCGAGCTGAAGACGAAGCCGACCCAGCACTCCGTCCAGGAGCTGCGGCGCATCGGCATCCAGCCGGACATGGTCATGTGCCGCTCTGAGGAGGCGCTCGGCGACGAGATCCGAGAGAAGATCGCGCTGTTCGCGAACCTGCCGGTGGCCTCGGTCGTGTCGGCGCGCGACGTCGACTCGATCTACAAGGTCCCGCTCGAGTTCGAGCACGAGGGTGTGGCCGACCGGGTTCTGGGCCACTTCGGGATCGAGGCTCCGGCCCCCGACCTGTCCGACTGGAAGGAGCTGGTGCGGCGCACCGGCTCGGCGTCGACGCCGGTGCGGATCGCCCTGGTTGGCAAGTACAACCAGCTTGCCGACGCCTATCTGTCCGTGATCGAGGCGCTCAACCACGCCGGCACGCACCACGGCGGCAAGGTCGAGTTGCACTGGGTCGACTCGGAGCGCCTGACGGAGGGCGAGGTCGAGGCCGAGCTCGCCACCTGCGACGGCATACTCGTGCCCGGCGGCTTCGGCGTGCGCGGCATCGAGGGCAAGATCAGGGCGGCTCGCTTCGCCCGCGAGCACGGCGTGCCGTACCTGGGCATCTGCCTCGGCATGCAGATCGCCGTGTCCGAGTTCGCCCGGCACGTGGCGGGCATGGACGGCGCCAACTCGACCGAGTTCGACCCGGAGACGCCCTACCCGGTGATCGACCTGCTGCCCGAGCAGAAGGAGATCTCCGACCTCGGCGGCACGATGCGCCTCGGCGCCGACCCCGTGAAGCTGCACGAGGACACGCGCATCCGCGAGCTGTACGGCGAGCCGGTCATCTACGAGCGCCACCGCCACCGCTACGAGGTCAACAACCACCTCAGGCGCCGGATCGAGGACGCCGGGCTCGTCGTCGGCGGCACCTCGCCGGACGACCAGCTCGTCGAGGCGGTCGAGCTGCCCGAGCGCGAGCACCCGTTCTTCGTCGCCTCCCAGTACCACCCCGAGTTCAAGTCGCGCCCGGACAGGCCCGCTCCGCTGTTCCGCGGCTTCGTGCGCGCCGCGCTCGAGCACGCCGAGGCGGCGGCGCCCGAGGGCGAGCCCTCGGTCAGGCGCGCGACGACGGCGTGAGGCGCGCGGACGCGGCCGAGCGCTCGGCGCTCGGCGAGCTGTTCGCGGAGCTGTGCGCGATCGAGTCGCCGTATGGGCGGGAGCAGGAGTGCGCGGAACGGGTGAGCGCCGAGCTGCGCGCGCTCGGGCTCGCTCCGACCGCCGACGCGGCCGGCAACGTGTTGGCCTCGTTGCCCTCCGCGAACGGCGGCATCGAGGGGGGCGTCCTGTTGTGCGCGCATCTCGACACGGTTCCGTTGACCGGGCCGGTCTC
This sequence comes from Conexibacter sp., assembly GCA_036379915.1. GTDB lineage: Bacteria > Actinomycetota > Thermoleophilia > Solirubrobacterales > Solirubrobacteraceae > Conexibacter. Next base: position 3,506 of record DASVFS010000184.1, read on the forward strand.
GCCCGTCTGCGAGGAGGGCGTGTGGCGCAACCGTCACGAGGCGATCCTCGGCGCGGACAACAAGGCGGCGGTCGCGGTCATCCTCCTCGCAGCCCGGCGCCTGGCCCGCGAGCCGGCTGAGGTCCCCGTCGAGCTGCTGTTCACCGTCGGGGAGGAGGACGCGCTCGCGGGCGCGAAGGCGTTCGACGCCGCGCAGCTGCGCAGCCGCTTCGGCTACGTCTTCGACCACGCCTCGCCGATCGGCGAGATCGTGCTCGCCTCGCCGTACTACCACCGGATCGTCGCGGAGCTGCGCGGGGTCGCCGCGCACGCCGGCATCCGGCCGCAGGACGGCCGCAGCGCGATCGTCGCCGCCGCGAAGGCGATCGCCGCGATGCCGCTCGGCCGGCTCGACGAGGAGACGACCGCGAACGTCGGCACGATCGCCGGCGGCGCGGGCATCAACGTCGTGCCGGAGCGCTGCCGCGTCGAGGCGGAGGTCCGCTCGCTCGACGAGGAGAAGGTCGAGGCCGTGGTGTCGGAGCTCGTCGACCACCTGACCGACGGCGCGAACGCCGCCGAGTGCGACCTCGACGTCAACGTCGCGCGGCTGTTCGACGGCTTCCGGCTCAAGCTCGCCGCGCCCGCGGTGCAAACGGCGGAAGCGGCGCTGCGCGCCTGCGGCCACGCTCCGCGCCACATCGAGACCGGCGGCGGCTCCGACGCGAACGCGCTGATCGCCGCCGGCTTCCCGTGCGTCAACCTCGCGAACGGCACCGAGCACCCGCACCAGCCAAACGAGCAGGTCACGGTCGCCGCGCTCGAGCAGATGCTCGACGTCACGTTCGCCCTCCTCCACCACGCACCGGACGCATGAACTGCAATTCACGTACCGCAGAGGTACAGAACTTGCACCTCGGGCCGGGACTCACCCCTCGATGCCGCCGTGGGACCGGCCGATGCTGAGGCTTCGCCGAGGCACGGTCACCGACGCCGAGGCCCCGTCCGCCTGGCAGGTGCTGACGGTCACGGTGGCCGGCACGCTCCGGCCCGCGCGAGCCGACACGGCGCTCGTCGGCCCATGCGCAGCGGGCGACGAGGTGATCCTCAACGTCGAGGCCCAGGAGCTGGGCCTCGGCTCCGGCGGCTTCGACGTCGTCCACGTCAACCTCACGCGCGGGCTCGACGGCAGGGGCATGCCGGGCGCGCACGTGATGAAGCTCAACTACACGAGCATGCAGCACGCCGTCATCCCCGCCGAGGGGCGCGAGCTGAAGACCCCGCTCGGCAGACCCGTCGGCGTCTTCCAGCTGCACGGCCAGCTCGCGCCGATCGCATGGGCGCTCGCACAGCAGCGAGCGAACGCCCGCGTCGGCTACGTGCAGACGGCCGGCGGCGCGTTGCCCGGCGGCATGTCGGACACCGTCCGCGACCTGCTGCGCCGCGGCCTGCTCGTCGGCCACACGACCGCGGGCCCCGCCTACGGCGGCGGGCAGGAGGCGATCACGACCGCGGGCGCGATCCACGACGGCATCGCGCAAGAGGGCTGGGACGTCGCGCTCGTCGGGCCCGGCCCGGGGATCCTCGGCTCCGGCTCCGCACTCGGCCACGGCGGGATCGTCGCGCTCGACTCCGCCCACGCCGCGCTCGCGCTCGGCTGCCCGACCGTGCTCGCCGCGCGCATGTCCTCCGGCGACCCGCGCGAGCGCCATCGCGGCCTCTCGCACCACACCCGCACGGTCCTGGAACTGCTGCTGAAGCCGGTGACGCTGCCCGTCCCGCCGGGCGCCCGGCTGTTCAGCGAGCTGGACGGCATCGGCCCCGCGCTCGATGCCGCCCGCGCCGCCGGTCACGACGTCGTCGAGACCCCGATCGACGTCGACGCGTACCGCGCGAGCGGCCTGCCGACGCGCACGATGGGCCGCACGCTCGACGAGGACCGCCTCTTCTTCGCCGCCGCGCTCGCGGCCGGCGGGGCGTTGGCGCACCTGATCACGGAGGGAGGCGCATGAGCTTCGAGCAGGTCGGCAGCGAGGAGATCTGGTCCGGCCACATCGGCACCGTCAGAGTCGAGCGCTACCGCCACGACGACGGCGAGGTCGTCACGCGCGAGAACGTCGCGCATCCCGGCGCCGTCGCGATCGTCCCGGTCGACGGGACGCACGTATGGCTGATCCGCCAGCCGCGCGAGATCTGCGGCGAGCAGGCGCTGCTGGAGATCCCCGCCGGCAAGCTCGACAAGCCGGGGGAGGACGGGCAAGCCGCCGCGGAGCGCGAGCTGGCCGAGGAGATCGGCAAGGCGGCGGACACGTGGGAGCACCTGAAGGGCATCTACACCTCGCCCGGCTTCACCGACGAGCGGATCGACCTGTGGCTCGCGACCGACCTGCGCGACGTGCCGCGCCCGCCGGCCGAGGAGGACGAGCGGATCGAGATCGTCCCGTGGCCGCTCGCGCGCCTCGACGACGCGATCGCCGAGTGCGAGGACGCGAAGTCGCTGATCGGCCTGCAGCTGCTGCGCGCCCGCCGCCCGCGCTGAGCAGGGGCCGCGCGCGCCGCGGCGAAACAGACCGCGGACATGTCCGCGACCCACGAGCTGCCCGCGCTGCGCACGAGCGGATCCCACGAGGACCTCGTGCTCGACTTCGTCGCCTATCTGGAGCTGGAGCGCGGACTGTCGCGCAACACGCTCGAGGCGTACCGCTCCGACCTGCTGCAGTTCGGCGCCTGGCTGGAGGCGAACGGCAAGGAGGCGCTCCACGTCGTGCACACCGACCTCGCCGCGTTCGTCGCGACGCTGGCGGCCGGCTGCGAGGGCCGCGCGCCCGCCGCCTCGACGACGATCCAGCGCAAGGTCGCCTGCCTGCGCTCGTTCTATCGCCACTTGCGCCGCGAGGAGCTGCTCGATCGCGATCCGACGGCCGAGCTGAAGGGGCCGCCCCGCGGCAAGAGACTGCCGAAGGTGCTCACGCGCGACGAGGTCGCGCTGCTGCTCGCCCAGCCCAGAGGCGGCTCGCCCGCCGCGCTGCGCGACCGCGCGCTGCTCGAGCTGATGTACGCGTGCGGGCTGCGCGCATCCGAGGCGGTCGGGATGCGGCTCGAGGAGCTCGACCTCGACGAGGGCGTGCTGCGCGCGAACGGCAAGGGCTCGAAAGAGCGGCTCGTGCCGATCGGCAGCAAGGCGGTCGCGGCGCTGTTCGCGTGGCTCACCGTGGGGCGGCCGACGTTCGTCGGGATCCGCGACGAGACGCACGTGTTCGTGAACCAGCGCGGGCAGGGGCTCACGCGTCAGGGGCTCTACAAGATCGTCCAGCGGCACGCGAAGAGCGCCGGGCTGGCAGACAAGATGAGCCCGCACACGCTGCGCCACACGTTCGCGACGCACCTGCTTGCCGGCGGCTGCGACCTGCGCTCGCTGCAGGAGATGCTCGGGCACGCCGACATCGCGACGACGCAGATCTACACGCACCTCTCGGCCGACCGGCTGCGCGACGTGTACTTCGCCGCGCATCCGCGCGCGTCGGCCCAGCGGCCGGACTGAGCGCGCGTGGGCCGGCGGGTGTTCGTCGTCGTGCTCGACGCGTGCGGCGTCGGCGCGCTGCCGGACGCGGCCGACTACGGCGACGCCGGCACGAACACGCTGGCCCATCTGGCTCAGGCGGCCGGCGGCCTGGAGCTGCCGGTCCTGCAGTCGCTCGGGCTCGGCTCGATCCTCCCGCTCGATGGGGTGCCGCCGGCGGACGAGCCGGTCGTCCACGGCCGCCTCCATCCGCTCGGCCCCGGCAAGGACTCCACGACGGGCCACTCGGAGCTGATGGGGATCGTCGCGAGCGTCCCGCGGCCGACGTATCCCGGCGGCTTCCCGCCGGAGATCGTGCGCGAGATCGAGCGCATCGGCGGCCGCGAGGTGGTCTGCAACGCCCCGACCGACGGTCTCGCGGCGATCGACGCGTTTGGCGCCGCCGCGCGCGAGCGCGGCGCGCTGATCGTCTACACCTCGCAGGACTCCGTCCTTCAGATCGCGGCGCACGAGGACGCGGTCCCGCCCGACGAGCTGCACGCGATCTGCGCGCGTGTGCGCGAGCTGATGACCGGCGAGCACGCCGTCGGACGCGTCATCGCACGGCCGTTCGCGGGCGATCTCGAAACCGGCTTCAGACGAACCCCGCGTCGCCGCGACTTCGCGCTCGCCCCGCCGCGCTCGTACCTCGACGTGCTCGCCGACGCCGGGGTCCCGGTCCACGCCGTCGGCAAGGTCGCGCAGCTGTTCGGCGGGCACGGGATCCTCGCCAGCTACCCAGGCGCCACGAACGCCGAGGCGATCCACGCCGTGACGCGCCTGCTGGACGAGCTCGACGAGGGCTTCGTGTTCGCGAACCTGATCGAGACGGACGAGGTCTACGGCCACCGCAAGGACACAGGCGGCTTCCACGCGGCGCTGCGCGACATCGATGCGGCGGTGGCGCGCTGGCTGGCCGTCATGCGGCCCGGCGACCTGGTGATCCTGACCGCCGACCACGGCTGCGATCCGCTCCATCCCGGCACTGACCACACGCGCGAGCACGCGCCGCTGCTGGCCTGGTTCGACGGCCACGACGGACGCCGGCACGACGGCCCGCTCGCCGACGTCGGCGCGAGCGTGCTGCGCTGGCTCACCGGCCGCGACGCGCCCGAGCTGCCGGGCACGCCGTTCACGCCTTAGCCTTTCCGACGATGCCCGAGCTGCCCGAGGTCGAGACCGTCCGCCGCCAGCTCGCGCCGCGGCTCGAAGGGCGCATGCTCGTCGTCTACCGCGTCAGCGACCCGCGTTGGACGGCGCCGCGCGCGCCGAACGAGGTGCTCGGCCCGCTCGTCGGCCGCCGCGTCGAGCGCCTCGACCGCCGCGGCAAGTACCTGATCGCGCAGTTCGAGGACGAGCTGTTCCTGCTGATGCACCTGCGCATGACCGGCAACCTGCTCTACGACGCCGAGCCGGGCGCGCCCTACACGCGCGCGATCATGGGCTTCGACGACGAGCACACGCTCAGCTTCGTCGACCCGCGGCGCTTCGGGACCGGCTGGCTGCTCGCCGGCCAGCCCGAGCTCGACGCGTACCTCGGCGCGCGGCTGGGCGTCGAGCCGTTCTCCGAGGACTTCACCGCGGAGCACCTGCACCAGCTCGCACGCGGCTCGCGCGCGCCCGTCAAGGCGTTCCTGCTGGACCAGAGGCGGATCGCCGGGGTGGGGAACATCTACGCCGACGAGGCGCTGTTCCGCGCGCGGGTCCACCCGCTGCGCGAGGCCGGCAGACTCACGCGCGCGCAGTGGGCGCTGCTGCGCGACACGGTCCGCGAGGCGCTCACCGAGGGGATCGACGCGAACGGCGCGAGCATCGACGACTTCCGCGACCTCGACGGAGCCCGCGGCTCCTTCCAGGACCGCTTCCTCGTGCACCGCCGCGCCGGCGAGCCGTGCCCCGTGTGCGGCGGGCCGGTGCGCAAGCTGCTCGCGGCCGGCCGCGGCACGTACGTGTGCGAGCGCTGCCAGCCGCGCCCGCGCGGCGCGCGGATCGTGCCGATGGCGCGCTGAGGCCTACGCCGCCGCCTCGCTGCGCTCCTCCGCCAGCTCGATCGCCTGCTCGAACGCGGCGGCCCACAGCGACACGTTGCGCTCGAGCGTCTGGTCCTTGGCCCACTTCTGCCCCTTCTTGGCGAGCTTGCGCTGGGCCTTTCCGTCGGACAGCAAGCCGTCGAGCGCGTCGAACCACTCGTCGTCGCGCACGAGCCGGCCGCCCTGCTCCTCGCCGTAGTCGACGTAGGGGCCGTAGTCGGAGGCGAGCCACGGCACGCCGGCGATCGCGTACTCCTTCAGCTTGATGTCCGAGCGCGTGGAGTTGCCGGGCTTGTCTATGAGCGGCGCGATCGCGACGTCGAAGCCCGCGATCGCCTGCGGGAGCTGGTCGAACTGGAGGACGCCGTAGGAGTGGTAGCAGTCCGCCGGCAGTCTCAGGTCGATCGGTCCGACGCTCTCGACGCGCAGGTCCGGGTGCTTGTCGAGCAGCTCTTCGGCGATGCCCTGGAGACCGAGGCCGTCCCAGTCCTCCTGGTGGTCGATCCAGCCTATGTAGCCCAGCACGGTGCCGTCGTGCTTGCGCCGCGGGGCGGCGAGCGAGGGACGCGTGACGAAGTTCGGGACCGGCACCACGGTGCGAGCGCCGTACTCGCGGTAGCGCTCGGCGAGCAGCTCGTTCGTCGTCGTGACGACGTCGACGAGCGGCACCATGCCGTCGAAGCCGGCGCGCCGTTCGGGCCTCACGACGTCGTCGTCGTAGTCCCACACGATCCCCATCCCGGCCTCCGTGAGCCGTCGCGCGAGCTCGACGGCCTCCGGCTCTATGTAGCGCGCCATGAAGGCGACGTCGAAGTCTTCGAGGATCACGTCGAGATCCTCGTCGCTGAGCTTCAGCTGCTCCGGATACGTGTAGGTCGCGACGATGTGCCCGCGACGGGTGAGTTCCGTCAGCGGATGGAATGCGCGGTAGTTCGAGCTGGGGTGTTCGCCCCAGAAGAATGCGGCGATGTTCATGGATCCCCCGTTCCCCCGGTGTGGCCGCGCGCCTACGCTAGCCGACGCGCGAAGCGCCGTGCAAGGTCAGCCGTCGAGCAGCGCGGCGAGGCGGCCGTCGCGGTCGGCGGCGGCGAGCGCCTCGAAGCCGCCGAGCGACGCGTCGCCGACGAGCACCTGGGGGAAGGTCAGCATCCCGGTACGCTGGACGAGCGCCGCGCGTCCGTCGGGATCGCGTGAGAGATTGACCTCCTCGAACGGCAGATCGCGCTGCGTCAGCAACGCCTTCGCGCGCAGGCACGAAGAGCACTTGTCGGTCGTGTAGAGCGTGATCTTCGCCATTACTTCATTTAGTGTAGCGAGCGGTGACTGATGCCCGGATCGATTCGCACCGAGGCGATCGTCCTGCGCTCGATCCGCTACGGAGAGGCTGACCGGATCCTCCATCTCTACACGCCCGAGCGCGGGCGCGTGTCAGCGATCGCGAAGGGCGCGCGCCGCACGCGCAGCCGCTTCGGCGCGCGGCTCGAGCCGTTCTTCCACCTGCGCGCGATGCTCTACCAAGGCAGGAGCGAGCTGCTCACCGTCACGAGCGCCGAGACCGTCGACGCGCACGGGCCGCTGCGCGAGCGCGCCGCCTCGCTCGACGCCGCCGCGCGCGCGTGCGACGCCGTCGCGCGCCTGTTCGAGACCGAGGACCCGTCGCCGCCCGTCTTCCACCTGCTCGCCAATGAGCTGCGCCTGCTCGACGACGACGCGCGGGCGGCGGGCGCGGCCCACCAGCTCGCGTTCCGCCTGAAGCTGCTCGTCGCCGGCGGCTTCGCGCCGCAGCTGGCCTCGTGCGCCTCGTGCGGGGACGCCGAGCACCTCGCCGGCTTCTCCGGCGCCGCTGGCGGGGTCGTCTGCAGCGCGTGCGAGGCGTCCGCCTTCCCGCTGAGCGAGGAGGCGCACGCGTTCCTCGTGGCCGCGCTCGGCCGCCCGCTCGCGGAGGCGCCGGACGCGAGCCCGCGCGCGCTCAGACAGGCGGAGCGGGCGATCGGCGAGACGGCCGAGCATCACGCGCACGTGCGGCTGAAGCCGCTTCCGCGGGCGGCCTGATTTCGGAAGGGCTGTTCCACCGGGGACCGCCCTAGACTCGCCCGATGCCCGAGACATCCGCCGCCACGAGATACGTCTACGACTTCGCCGAGGGCTCGCGCGAGCTGCGCGACCTGCTCGGCGGAAAGGGCGCAAACGTCGCCGAGATGACCCGCATCCTCGGCCCCGAGCGCGTCCCCGCCGGCTTCACGATCACGACCGAGGCGTGCGTCGCCTACATGCAGGCGCAGCGCAGCGAGCCCGACGGGCTCGACGCGCAGGTCGCCGAGGCGCTCGCGCGCCTGGAGGCGGCCGCCGGCAAGCGCCTCGGCGACGCGCAGGACCCGCTGCTCGTGTCGGTCCGCTCGGGCGCGCGCGAGTCGATGCCGGGCATGCTGGACACGGTCCTCAACCTCGGGCTCAACGACGCGTCGGTCGAGGGGCTCGCGGCGAAGACCGGCAACGCGCGCTTCGCGTGGGACTCCTACCGCCGCTTCGTGCAGATGTTCGGCAACGTCGTGCGCGAGGTGCCGGGCGAGCGGCTCGAGGACGCGATCAAGGCGCTGAAGGCGGAGCAGGGCGTCAAGCTCGACACCGAGCTCGACGTCGACGCGCTGCGCGAGCTGACCGACCGCTTCAAGGCGCTGTTCCGCGAGCAGACCGGGGAGGACTTCCCGCAGGACCCGCAGGAGCAGCTGCGCCAGGCGATCCGCGCCGTGTTCGACTCGTGGCTGGGCGAGCGCGCCGTCCACTACCGCCGCATCCACCACATCCCCGACGAGTGGGGGACGGCGGTGAACGTGCAGCAGATGGTGTTCGGCAACAAGGGGGAGACGTCCGGCTCCGGCGTCGCGTTCAGCCGCGACGAGGTGACGGGCGCGCCGGAGCCGTCCGGCGACTTCCTGCAGAACGCGCAAGGCGAGGACGTCGTGTCGGGCGTGCGCAACACGCGCGACATCGCGGAGCTCGCGCAGGTGATGCCGGAGGCGCACGCCGAGCTGATGGGGATCCTGAAGACGCTCGAGTCGCACTACGGCGACATGCAGGACGTCGAGTTCACGATCGAGGAGGGGCGTCTGTACATGCTGCAGACGCGCAGCGCGAAGCGGCCGGCGCAGGCGGCGGTGCGGTTCGCCGCCGACGCGGTCGCGGAAGGGCTGCTGACGCGCGAGCAGGCGCTGATGACGATCGACGCCGGCAAACTCGACGCCTTGCTGCACCCGACGTTCGACCCGCAAGCCCGGATCGAGGTGCTCGCGAACGGCGTGGCCGCCTCGCCGGGCGCAGCCAAGGGCGAAATCGTGTTCACCGCGCCAGAGGCCGTGGAAGCGGCCGCCGCCGGGAAGGATGTGATCCTCGTGCGGCCGTTCACCGAGGCCGACGACGTCGCCGGCTTTCACGCGGCGCGCGGGATCCTGACGAGCGAGGGCGGCAAGGCCTCGCATGCGGCGCTGGTGGCGCGGGGGATGGGGCGGCCGTGCGTGTGCGGTGCCTCGGCGCTCGAGATCGACCTGCAAGCCGGCACCGTCCGCGTGGGCGACACCGAGCTGAAGCGCGGCGACCGCGTGGCGATCGACGGCTCGGAGGGGATCGTCACGCTCGACGACGTCCCGCTCGTCGAGGCCCGCTGGAGCGGGCAGTTCGAGACGGTGCTGGAGTGGTGCGACGCGCTGCGCACGCTCGGCGTGCGCGCGAACGCGGACACGCCGGAGGACGCCGTGCGCGCCCGCCGGTTCGGGGCCGAGGGGATCGGCCTCTGCCGCACCGAGCACATGTTCATGGCGGCCGACCGCCAGCCGAAGATGCGGGCGATGATCATGGCCGCGGACGAGGACGCGCGCCGCGCCGCGCTCGCCGAGCTGCTGCCGCTGCAGCAGGAGGACTTCGAGGGCCTGTTCGAGGCGATGGAGGGCGAGCCGGTCACGATCCGCCTGCTCGACCCGCCGCTGCACGAGTTCCTGCCGCACCGCTTCGAGGTCGAGCGTCAGCTCGAGCACGCGCGCACGGCCGGCGAGGACACCGGCGAGTTGGAGCGGACGCTGGAGCGCGTGCAGTCGCTGGAGGAGACGAACCCGATGCTCGGCACCCGCGGCTGCCGGCTCGGGATCCTGTATCCGGAGGTCTACGAGATGCAGGCGGTCGCGATCGCGCAGGCGGCGCTGGCGGTGCGCGAGCGGACGGGCAAGGCGCCGTTGCTGGAGGTGATGATCCCGCTCGTCGACTACGAGTCCGAGCTCGAGCTGATGCGGGAGCTGGTGGTGAGCGCGGCCCACGAACGCGGGCTGGAGGTCGGGCGCGACTTCCTCGTGGGGACGATGATCGAGCTGCCGCGCGCGTGCTTCCTGGCGGACTCGATCGCCCGCCACGCCGACTTCTTCTCGTTCGGCACGAACGACCTCACACAGACCGGACTCGGCTTCTCGCGTGACGACGTCGAGTCGAAGTTCCTGGCGGTGTACCTGGAGCGCAAGATCCTCGACCGCTCGCCGTTCGAGACGATCGACGCGCCGGGCGTGGGGCAGATGGTGCGGATGGGCGCCTGGCTGGGCCGCAAGACGAAGGAGCAGCTGAAGCTCGGCGTCTGCGGCGAGCACGGCGGCGACCCCGAGTCGATCGACTTCTTCCACCACTCGGGCATCGACTACGTCTCCTGCTCCCCCTTCCGCGTTCCGATCGCCCGCGTGGCGGCGGCGCAGGCGGCGGTGCGGGAGGCGCCGGCGGCCGGCGCCTGAGCGCCGGCCGCGACCAACCTGCGGTACCTCAGCCCGCGTGCTCGGTGCGCGCGTCGGCCTTCAGCTCAGCCCGGTCGTGCATGGAGGTGAGTCCCGACACCTGGGCGCTGCCCGGTGTGCAGATCGCGCTGACGAGCATTCTGTTTCCGGGGTCTCCGGTGATGTCGATCGCCGAGCCGACCCATCCGCTCCCGTCGACGGAGGGCCCGTCGATGACCGGGATGAGGACACCGGGCGAGACCGATCCGCCGACTGCCACCATCCCGGCGGGGCACCGCACCTCGCCGTCGGCGAAGTCGTTGGCCGGTGCGGTGAAGCTGCCGAACCGAACCGTGGTCGACAGCGACGACGGACCCGCCGGACCCTGCGCTCCAGCCGGCCCCTCGGGCCCGGCGGGTCCAGACTTGCCCTTGAGCGCACGCTTCGCGGCTGCGCTCAGATCTTTCAGTCCGATCGAGCCGTTCTTGATGTCGCCGCCGGTGATGAACTTCGCCGCGCCGGCCGAGGTGGCGGCGAAGACTGCGACGAGCATGCCCACCGCGAGCGCGGTGCGCCATGACTTGGACATTCGATGCTCCTCCCTTGGGGAATTTGGCGGCGGGACGCTAGAGCACTCAAGGAATCCCGTGCAACAGGGTGCGGGCGCGCCAACTCGCGAGTCGCCTTCGACCGCGCAGCCGCCCCGCGCGGTGCGAGAATCGACTGCATGGCCGTGCGATCCCCCACGCACCCCGGCGGGCCCGTCGCCGAGGCGTTCGCCGTGCGCGTGCAGGCGCAGGAGGCTGCGAGCCTGGCGCCGCTGGCGACGCCCTCCTATCCGGCCTCGCGCGAGCGCGCTGAGGAGGAGTGCGGGCTGCGCACGCCGTTTCAGCGCGACCGTGACCGCATCGTCCACTCGAAGGCGTTCCGGCGCCTGAAGCACAAGACGCAGGTGTTCGTGGCGCCGGAGGGGGACCACTACCGCACACGCCTCACGCACACGCTCGAGGTGACCCAGGTGAGCCGCACCGTCGCCCGCGCGCTGCGGCTCAACGAGGACCTCACGGAGGCGATCGGGCTCGTCCACGACCTCGGCCACCCGCCGTTCGGCCACATCGGTGAGGCCGCCCTCGACGAGTGCCTCCAGCAGCGGTTCGGCCGGCGCTTCAAGCACCACGAGCACTCGCTGCGCGTCGTCGAGCGGCTGGAGCGCGACGGCGCCGGGCTCAACCTCACCGAGCCGGTGCGCGACGGGATCCTCGGCCACTCGGGCCGCGCGCCGATGCCGCGCACGCTCGAGGGCCGCATCGTGCGCCTGCTCGACCGCGTCGCCTACGTCAACCACGACATCGACGACGCGCTGCGCGCCGGCGTGCTCGACGAGGCGGCTCTGCCGCGGGAGCCGATCGCGATCCTCGGCGACACCGGCGCGCAGCGGATCGACGCGCTCGTGCACGACGTCGTCGAGGCGTCCGAGCGCGCGGGCGACATCGTGCAGTCGCCGGAGGCGGGCGGGGCGATGAGCGCGCTGCGCGACTTCATGTTCGAACGCGTCTACCTCGCGCCGGCCGCGCGCGCCGAGCACGCGACGATCGAGCGGGTCGTGCGCACGCTGTTCGAGCATTGGTGCGAGCATCCGGACGAGATCCCGATCCTGACGCCCGACGCCACCGACGACCTCGCCACGCGCGTGACCGACTACCTCGCCGGCATGACCGACCGCTTCTGCATCCGCCGCTTCGAGGCGCTCGCGGTCCCGCGCGCCTTCCCGACCTGATGCCCCGCTACACCGACGACTCGAAGGAGAAGGTCCGCGACGCGGTCGACATGATCGCGCTCGTGTCCGCGCGCACCGAGCTGCGCCGCGCGGGCGTCAACTCGTACTTCGGCCGCTGCCCGTTCCACGAGGAGCGCACCGGCTCCTTCCACGTGCGCCCGGAGGAGAAGCACTACCACTGCTTCGGCTGCCAGATGTCGGGCGACCCGTTCCGCTTCGTGATGGAGACGGAGGGGCTCGACTTCGTGGGGGCGATGGAATCGCTCGCCGAGCGCTTCGGCGTCACGCTCGAGGTCGCCGACGAGGACCCCCAGGCGAAGGCGCGCCGCGAGCGGCGCGAGCGCCTGCACCGCCTGCTCGACCGCGCGGCCGGCTACTACGCCCGCTACCTGTGGGAGGCGGGCGAGGCGGCGGAGGCGCGCGAGTACCTCGTCGGCCGCGGCTTGGCGGAGGCGACGCTGAGGACGTACCGCGTCGGCTACGCGCCGAGCGCGTGGGACAAGCTGCTGCTCGTCGCGCGGCAGGCCGGCTTCAGCGAGGACGAGCTGCTGGCGACCGGGCTCGCGCAGCGCTCCAGACAGCAGCGCGGCTCGATCTACGACCGCTTCCGCGGGCGCATCATGTTCCCGCTCGCCGACGCGCGCGGACGCGTGGTCGGCTTCGGCGCGCGCGCGATGCGCGAGAACCAGCCGCCGAAGTACCTCAACACGAGCGAGGGCGAGGTCTTCCACAAGGGCAGCCAGCTGTTCGGGATCGACCTCGCGCGCAAGTCCGCCGCACGCGCCGGCGCGGTCGTGCTCGCGGAGGGCTACACGGACGTGCTCGCCCTGCACCAGGCGGGGATCGAGCACGCGGTCGGGATCATGGGCACGTCGTTCACGGACGAGCAGGCGAGAGAGCTGGAGCGCACCGCGCGCACGCTCGTGCTCGCGCTCGACGCCGACGGCGCCGGGCAGGAGGCGATGCTGCGCGCGGCCCGGGTCGCCGACGGCCGCTCGCTCGAGCTGCGCGTCGCGGCGCTGCCGGCCGGGCTCGATCCCGCGGATCTCGTGCAGCGGGAGGGGGCTGATGCGGTAAGAGCGCGAATCGCCAGATCGGTTCCGTTCGTGGAGTTCCACGTCGACCGGGTGCTGGCGCGTGCCGAGACCGGCACGGCCGAAGGGAAGGACCGCGCTCTGGAGGAGCTGCGCCCGCTCCTCGGCCCATTGCCGGCCAGCGTGCTGCGCGACGAGCTCGTGCGGCGCGTGGCGGGCCGGCTCGACCTGAGCGACCAGCTGGCCGCGTCCCTGATCGGCAGCTCTCCCGCGCCCGTCGGCCCGTCGCCCTCGGCCAATTCGGCCCCGCCTGCCGCGCGGCCTCATGCGAACGGCACGGCGCCGGAGGCGCCCGTGTCGGCGCTCGACCGCCGCGAGCGCGGGGAGCGCACGTTCCTCGCGCTGTGCCTCGCGTTCCCGCGTGAGGGCAGAGCGTTGCTGGACGAGGCCAATCTGAGCGCGCAGTTCAGCTCCGATCTCGCTCGGCGCGCAGCCGCGCACCTCGTAGACCACCTCGACGCGCCGCTCGAGGGGCTGCCGGAGGATGACGCGGAGCTGGCCGGGTACGTGTCCGAGCTCGACGCGCGCGCGGCCCGCGGCGGCAGCGCGCGCCCCGGAAATCTCGAGCACGCCTGGCTCTCGCTCGAGCTCGCGCGCCTCGACCGCGCGATCGAGCTCGCGCGCGCAGCCGCCGGCGCGGACCCGGAGGCCGGCGCCGGCGGCATCAGCAGACTGAGCGCCGAGCGCGAGCAGGTGCGGACGCGGCTCCGCACGCTCAGCAGTCGGCTGCAGACCGCCTAGCGGCGCAAACCCCAGCTGTGCGCCCGCGCATGCTCACAGCGATTCCAGCACGCGAGTTCGGCCCACGACTCCAGGCCTCCTGTCGATCGTTATCGTCACTTCACCCCTCTGGCCGCCCATGCTCGCCCTGACCCTGAAGTCGCATTCCCTGATGCCGAGCCGGGAGAGGGTGGTGCCTCTGCATATGTTGGGGTCGGTTATCCTGAATATTTCAGGTTCGCCCCTCGTCACCCTGATTTCAGTTATCTGAACGGCCCCTATCCCCTTGTATCTGATCGTGACCCTTTCTTCCCTGGTGGCCGCGGGGATCCTGATCGGTTCGATTATTTCGATGTCGCCCAGGGCTATGAGACCTCCGAGTTGGATCCTCGTCGCGGAGGCTAGCTGCGTGATGTTCCCGGAACCGCTGACCGTCCCGTTGAAGCCGCAGGACGTGGGGATGGACCCGCCGGCGGCGACGGTGGTCAGGTTGCCTCCCGCAACTTCACGCGTGACGCCGAGCGTCAGCGGTCTTTCCACCGTGCTGGTGCCTAGGCAGGTGACGAACGGTTCCCTCACCCTGATGCTGGCGCCGATCGCCGTCAGGTTCCAGGCTGTTATGTTCGGTAGCGTTCCGCTGAAGGACGCATACTGCACGTGCCACGGAAGCGTTTCGGATAGCACCGTCATGGTCCCCGAGGCACATGTGCCGGATACGGCTCTCGTGACGTAGCCGAGTAGGGCTCCTGCAGCCGCGTCCAAGGTCCTCGAGTGAAAGCTCCCTTCGACGGTGACCGGGCATCTTATTGCGCCGAAGGCGCCTTCGAAGGTCAACGCAGACCAGGTGACTCTGAAGCTCTGGCTGTTAACGCTGAATGCTTCTGACGCAGTGCTCTCGGCGGCAACCGCGAGCAGCATCACCAGCGCGACGACGGGCGCGAGCAGTCGCGCATGTGCACGGTGGCGCATGAATCCCCCTTAATTCATGGGCGAACCCGCAGCCGGAGCGTAGTGCACCGCACGGACACCAGTCACGGCTCCGCAATTTGGCTGAGCAGCCAAGGTACCAGGAAACCGACCCAACAGTCGGAAATTTGGCGCCATGGCGGTGCTTGCATGCGGGCGACCCGCCGCCGCTCCTCGCTGCGGCCGGCGGGCAGCTCGAGGCGACGCTCAGGGCGAGCGGGTCGCTGGGCAGAGGCAGCACGTGGCGGGGCGCGCCGGGGCGCGGCGGCCCAAGGATCTCGCAGCTCGGAGAAACGGGGCCACATCGGGACCACCAGGCGGCCCCGAAACGACGAATCGCCCGTGGTGGCGGGCGATTCGGTGGACTCCCCGGGTTGGACTCGAACCAACAACCCTTCGGTTAACAGCCGAATGCTCTGCCAATTGAGCTACCGGGGAAGGCGAAGCAGCATGGTAGCGGGCGGAAACGACGAAGCGGCCCCCACCCCGAGGGCGGAGGCCGCTTCTTCCATGCTCGTCGGGCGCCGGCGCTAGCCGATGCGCGTGACGATGATGTGGCCGGTGACGTTCGCCGTGGTGGTGCCGTCGTCGGTGCGCAGCGCGCTGCGCAGCGTCAGCTGCTCGCCGCCGCCGCCGTTGTCGCCTGGCGTGACGAGGAACGACGCAGACGCCTGCGCCGGGTTGCTGCTGTCGTCCGGGACGTCGGCGGAGACGACCGTCGTGTCCATGTCGGCGTTTCCGCCGGTCGGGTCCGAGCCGCTGCCGTCCAGCGGATTGCTGTCGAGGAACAGGCGCGCGACGCCGAACTCGGTGCCCGGGTTGGCCGTGGCGACGAAGCTCACGAACACGTCGACCTTGTAGGTCGTGCCCGCGCTCAGGAACGTCCCGCCGTTGCTGTTCTCGATGCCCTCGCTGCTGCTCGGGCCGGTCGAGCTCTGCGCGATCGGCGTTCCGGCGTCCGTCGCGCCGACGGCCGTGTTGAACACCAGCGACTGGCCGGGGGTGCCCGGGTCGCCCTGCACGCCCTGCACGCCCTGCGCGCCGGTTCTACCGATCGGACCCTGCGCGCCGGTGTCGCCGACGTTGCCCTTCGGACCTGCCGGGCCGACCGGGCCGGCCGGGCCCTGCGGACCCGCCGGGCCCGTGTCGCCCTGCGGCCCGCGCGCGCCGGTGAAGCCGTCACGTCCTGAGGGACCGCGGCGACCGGTCTTGCCCTTCAGGGAGTTGATCGTTCCTCTGGAGAGGTCGGCTCGCGTGATCGAGCCGTTCTGGATGTCCGCGCCAGTGATCAGGGCTGCGGCGAACGCCGAGCCGGTCAAGGCGAGGACGACCGCGATGCAGGCCACGACCATCGCTGGCGAGGGGGACATTCTGAACCTTCTGCGCACCCTTCTCCTCCTGTTCGGCAGTGCCTTTCCCAGATGGGAAACACAAGCGTATACGACTCTGTCGCGTCGCCGGGGCGGATCTCGACCGGAGCGTCAGCGCGACTGCAACTGCGAGGATCTGCACAGTCCACAGGAGGCGCTCCAAAATGAAGCTTTTTGTCTGTTACGGCACCTTTCCGACGCCCCGTCCCGGAGGGCATCCCTGCAAGAACGCCTACGACGCGCTGCGCGCGGCCGGCTACGAGCCAGAGGTCGTGCGCACCTACGGGCTCGGCCCGCTGCCCGCGATCACGCCCGGTCGCAGGAAGGTCAAGGAGCTCACCGGCCAGACCTGGGTCCCCGTGCTTGTGACGGACGACGGCGAGGCGATCCAGGACTCGAAGAACATCGTCGCCTGGGCGAAGGCGCACCCCGCCGCCGGGGCCGGTCCGAGCGCGTAGCGCGTCAGGCGCCGGGCGGCTCGACGATCAGCTCCATCAGCAGCCCGTCGCGCCAGCGGCCGTCCGGGCCGCGCTCGTATCTGCGCATCACGCCCACGCGGCGGAAGCCGACGGCCTCGTACGCGCGGATCGCGCGCGCGTTGTCGACCGACGGGTCGATCGTGAAGCGATGATGGCCGCGCTCGCCCGCGAACCAGCGGATCGCGGTGCGCAGCGCCTCGCGGCCGTATCCACGACCCCGCAGCCGCTCGCTCACGAACACGTCGAAGGCGACGTTCGGCCAGTCCGGATCCGCCTCCTCGTGGACGTGCAGCCAGCCTTCCACCGTCCCCTCCGCCTCGATCGCGAACGAGCGGATCTCGGCGAGGTCGCCGCGCACGCGGGCGGCGTCGTAGCGACCCCACCACGTGCGCACGTCCGGCTCGCGCAGGATCGCCGCGAGCGCCTCGACATCGTCCGCGCGCGCCGGCCGCAGCGTCAGCCGCTCGCCGCTCAGCGTCGGCAGGGGCGGAAGCGCCTCAGCCACCTCGCGCCAGCTCCTCCACCAGCTCCGCCGCCCGCTCGGCGCCGTCGTGCTCCCGCGCCCACGCCGCCAGCTCGCCGGCGCGCCGCGCGACCTCCGGCGAGGCCAGCGCGCGCCGCACCGCCAGGCGCACGCCGCGCGGCGTCGCGAAGCGCCACGGCAGGCGCACGCCCGCGCCGGCCCAGTCGAGCCGCGCCGCGTTCTCCGCCATGTCGCCGGCGACCGGGCACGCGACGACCGTGGCGCCGGAGGCGAGCGCGCGCACCATCGTCCCGTGCCCGACGTGGCAGACGACGACGGCGCAGCGCGGCATCGTGCGCGCGTAGGAGATCCACTCGACGAGGCGCGCGTTCGGCGGCACGCGCACGGGCCGGTCGAGCGGCCGGCGGTTCCAGGTCGCCAGCACGCGCACCGGCTCGTCCGCCAGCCCGGCCAGCGCGGCGCGCAGCAGACGGTGCGAGCGATCGTGCGCCGTCGAGGGCGCGACCAGCACCAGCGGGTCCTCGCCCGGGGGCGGCGCGACGTCCTCGGAGGGCGGCTCCCACAGCAGCGGGCCTACGACGTGCGTCCAGTCCGGCCACGTCCTGGGGTGCTCGAGCTGGGGGAAGGTGCCGACCAGGCAGAGGCGCTCGCTGATGCCGCCGTGTACCCGCTCGAGCGGGGGCAGGCCGAGTCGCCCGCGGGCGTCGTTGAGGTCCCGCTTGCCGTGCTCGAGCCCGCGCTGCACGAGCGGGTCCAGCGCGGTCCACAGCCGCCGTCCGGCCGCGGTGCGGGCGGGGCGTGCGCCGAACGAGTACGGGGGCAGGCCCGCCGGCAGGTGCGGGTGCACGTGGGGGATCAGCGTCGCCACCGGCACGCCCTCCAATTCCCCTGCAAGCGCAGGCCCCAGCGTGAGGATGTCGGCGACCACGACGTGCGGTCTGACGGCCGCGACGTGCGCCCGCGTGTCACGCGCCGCGCGCACGACCGCCTCGTACGGCGCGAGTGGCGACGCGCCAGTCGGGAATACGGGATACTCGGGCGCGGGGACGAACGACAGGCCGGCCGCCTCGGCGTGCGGGCGCCAGCGCTCCCACGTCTCGAACGTGACGTCGTGGCCGCGCCGCGCGAGCGCCGCGGCGAGCGCCAGCATCGGGAACGCGTGGCCCGGATCGCCGAACGCGCCGAGGAACAGGCGCAGGCGCTCGGGGTCCACACCCCCTGGGAAATGCCCCAGGTCTTGGTAGCTTTGGTGAGCTTTAGTCACCTTCGGCACGGATGTCGATGAGCGCACGGAGACGGATGGACGACACGCAGGGTCGGGACCGGCCGCGAGCATACGGCGAGGCCGGGCTGCCCGGCGCCGCCCGCTCGCGGACGCGGACCAGCGTCGCGCTCGGCGCCGCCGCCGTGCTGGCGCTGTCGATCCTGGGCCTCGCCGTGCTCGCGGCGGTCGGTGGCGAAGACACGCTCGCCTCGGCGCTCGGCGTGGCCGTGGGGGCCGTCGCGCTGCTCGCGGCGGGAACGCTCGCGGCGTCCCTCTGGCTGCTGCACCGCGAGCACGACGCGCTCGTGCGGCGCGAGGCGGACGCGCTGCGGATGGCCGAGCTCGACGACCTGACCGGCCTCGGCAACTACCGCATGTTCATGCGCCAGCTGACCGCCGAGGTCGCCCGCTCGCGGCGCTACGAGGACCCGTTCTCGCTCGTGCTGCTCGACCTCGACGGTTTCAAGGGCATCAACGACGACCTCGGCCATCTCGCCGGCGACGACGCGCTGCGGCTCGTCGCCGTCGCGCTGCGCGACGCGCTGCGCGAGGAGGACGTCTGCTGCCGGCAGGGCGGCGACGAGTTCGCCGTGATCGCGGTGCGCGCGGGAGAGGACGAGGCGCGCGAGCTGGCCGAGCGGCTCACGCAGGCGATCGAGTCGATCCCGTTCGGCGCCGACGGCGAGCGCCGCCTCGGCGCGAGCATCGGCTGGGCGACGTTCGGCGCGCCCGCGCGCAGCGCCGACGAGCTGATCCTGCGTGCCGACGCCGCCCTGCGCCAGGCGAAGCGCACGAACGGCGACGCGCAGCGCGTCGCGG
>DASVFS010000185.1:0-13628 GCA_036379915.1 Conexibacter sp.
CGATCAACAGGAGATCTTCAATGGTCAAGCGTTCCACAGCGATAGCAAGCTACCAAGCCACCACAAAATCGTGATGGTCTCATGCAACTATTCCAAGGTGGGTATACTGCGACCCGGGATGCCGAAGACGATGACCCTCCGCCTCAGCGACGAGCTGGCGGCCGATCTCGAGGCGATGGCGCGCGTCGACGACGTGCCCGTCTCGGAGGCGATCCGCGTCGCGATCGACGAGCGCATCAAGGCGCGCCGCGACGACAAGCAGTTCCAGGCGCGGCTGCGCCGCCTGATGGCCGAGAACCAGCGCGCGCTCGAGCGGCTGGCGCAATAGCGCGACACCAAGCCACCACAGTGGCATGATGCTTGCGCGTCGCGCCATCCTGTGGGTATGCGCGCGATGGCGCTGCAAACGCCCGGAGAGCCCCTGCGGCCGATCGAGCTGGCCGATCCATCGCCGAGCCCCGAACAGGCCCTCCTGCGCGTGCGCGCGTGCGGGATCTGCCGCACGGACCTGCATCTGCGCGACGGCGAGCTGGAGCCAGGCCATCTGCCGCTCGTGCTCGGCCACCAGATCGTCGGCGAGGTGCTCGTCGCCGACGCGGCCGGCACGCACGCGGTCGGCGCGCGCGTCGGCGTGCCGTGGCTCGGCTGGACCTGCGGGGAGTGCCGCTTCTGCCGCGGCGGACGCGAGAACCTCTGTGAGCGGGCGCGCTTCACCGGCAAGGACCTCGACGGCGGCTTCGCCGAGCTGGCGGTCGCGGACGCGCGCTTCTGCTTCCCGCTCCCGCCGGAGGCCGACTACCCGGACCTGCAGGTCGCCCCGCTGCTGTGCGGCGGGCTGATCGGCCATCGCGCGCTGCGGATGGCCGGCGACGCAGAGCGGATCGGCCTGTACGGCTTCGGCTCGGCGGCCCACATGGTCTGCCAGGCGGCCGTGCACGAAGGCCGGCGGGTGTACGCGTTCACGCGGCCGGGCGACGACCGCGGCCAGGCGTTCGCGCGCGAGCTGGGAGCGGTGTGGGCGGGCGGCGGCGACGAGCCGCCGCCCGAGCCGCTCGATGCCGCGCTGATCTTCGCCCCCGCCGGCCCGCTCGTGCCGATCGCGCTGCGAGCGCTCGGGCCCGGCGGCACGGTCGTGTGCGCGGGGATCCACATGAGCGACATCCCGTCGTTCCCGTACGCGCAGCTGTGGCAGGAGCGCTCGATCCGCTCCGTCGCCAACCTGACGCGCGCCGACGCGGCCGCGTTCCTCGCGCTCGCCCCGCAGGTGCCGGTCCGCACCACGGTCACGACGTACGAGCTCGCGCAGGCCGAGCACGCGCTCGCCGACCTGCGCGCCGGCGCCTTCGAGGGCGCGGCCGTGCTCGTGCCGTGAATGTGCGAGGGTTCCGGCCATGCCCCTCATCCCCATGGTCATCGAGCGCACGGCGCGCGGCGAGCGCGAGTTCGACATCTACAGCCGGCTGCTCAACGAGCGCATCGTCTTCCTCGGCCAGCCGGTCGACGACCAGATCGCGAACCTCGTCGTGGCGCAGCTGCTGCACCTCGAGTCGCAGGATCCCGACAAGGACATCTCGCTCTACATCAACTCGCCGGGCGGGTCGATCTACGCGGGCCTCGCGATCTACGACACGATGCAGTTCATCAAGCCGGACGTGTCGACCATGTGCGTCGGCATCGCGATGTCGATGGGGTCGCTGCTGCTGACCGGCGGGGCGAGAGGCAAGCGGATGGCGCTGCCGAACAGCCGCATCCTGATCCATCAGCCGTCGGCCGGCTTCGAGGGCCAGTCGACCGACATCGAGATCCACGCGCGCGAGATCCTCAGAACGCGCAAGCGGATCGACGAGATCTACGCGCACCACACCGGGCAGAGCGAGGAGCAGGTCCACACGGACATGGAGCGCGACCGCTTCCTGACCGCCCAGCAGTCGGTCGAGTACGGCTTGATCGACCGCGTCATCGAGCACCACTGAGAGGGGAACGAGCATGCCGATCGCCGAGCGCAGCGCGCAGACGACGTGGAGAGGGAGCCTCGCAGGCGGCTCCGGCACGACCAGCTCCGGCAGCGGCGCGCTCGGCGAGCTGGCGGTCACGTGGGCCTCGCGCACCGAGCGCTCCGACGGCAAGACGAGCCCGGAGGAGCTGATCGCCGCCGCGCACGCGTCCTGCTTCGCGATGGCGCTCTCGCACGAGCTCACGCAGGGCGGCAACGAGCCCGAGCAGCTCGACGTGGCGGCCGTCGTGACGCTCGACAGGGTGAACGACGCGCCGACCGTCACCCGCTCGGCGCTCACCGTCACCGGTCGCGTGCCGGGGATCGACGCCGCCGCGTTCGAGGCGGCCGCGCAAGGCGCGGGCAGGAACTGCCCGATCTCGCGGCTGCTCGCCGGCGGCAGCGCCGAGCTGACCGTGGACGCGACGCTGGCGGGCTAAGCCACGGCGTGCTCGATCGCGCCGAGCCGCTCGATCTCGATCCGCACGACGTCGCCGGGCTCCAGGAAGCGGCGGGGGTCCATCGACATGCCGACGCCGCTCGGCGTGCCGGTGAGGATCACGTCGCCGGGCGCCAGCGTGCACGTCTGCGCGATGAAGCCGACGAGCTCGCGGCAGGAGAAGATCAGGTCCGACGTGCGGCCGTCCTGGCGCAGCTCGCCGTTGACCCACGTGCGCAGCGCGAGGTCCTCCGGGTCGGGGACCTCGTCGGCGGTCGTGATCCACGGCCCCCAGGGGCAGAACGTGTCGGCCCCCTTCGCGCGCGTCCACTGCGGCTCGCGCCGCTGCAGGTCGCGCGCGCTGACGTCGTCGGCGACGGCGTAGCCGGCGATCTCGCCGCCGGCGCCCATCACGATCGCCAGCTCGCCCTCGTAGTCCAGCCGCTTGACGACGTCCGGCCGGCGCACGGGCCCGCCCGGCGGGGCCGAGGAGCTCGGCAGCTTCATGAAGACGATCGGCTGCTCGGGCGCCGCTCTGCCCTGCTCGGCGGCGTGCGCGGCGTAGTTCAGGCCGATCCCGAAGATCGCGCGCGGCTGCGGCACCGGCGCCAGCAGCGTCACGTCGGCGAGCGCGTGCTCCACGCCGTGCGCCGGCATGCGGTCGCCGCTCGCGAGACGCGCGACCACGCTCGCGCCGTCGGCGAACGCGACGACGCGCTCGCCGCGCACCTCGCCGGCGAGCGGCGCGTCCGAGCCGGGCGGCAGGAAGGTCGCCAAGCGCATCGGCCGGGCAGCCTACCCGGCCGCCGGGTCAGGCGGTCGCGGCGGGCCGCTCCGCCTGCTCGCGCTCGCGGCCCTCGACGTGCGACACCGGCAGGCCGGTCCCGCGCGCCTTGCTGACGAGATCCAGGCGCAGCCAGCGCGACAGCCGCCGCGGGAGCGTCGAGATCAGGATCTCGTCGTAGGGCGCGCGGTGGATCGCGTCCTCGATCGCCATCAGCGGCTCGTGGTCGCCGACGTGGCCGGTGACCTCCGAGCCGGCCGCCTCGCTCAGCAGCGGCAGCGCCGACGCGAGCACGCCCTCCGCCTCGCCCGCATCGCCCTCCTGCGGGTCGACCAGCTTGTGCAGGCCGTGCGGATGGGCCGGCACGACGAGATGGAACGTCGCCGGGCCGCGTTGCGCACGCGCGCGCACGGCGTCGCGCAGCCGCTCGGTCGTCGCCGTGCGATGGGCGACGAGCAGCACGCGGGTCGGAGCGGATTCGGTCATGACGCACCCCCGGTTCGTGGTCGCAGCTGTCCGCCCCGGATCATTCCCGCACCGACCATCTGCCCAACACGGAGCCGCTCGAGCGGAGTAGCGTGTTCGCATGCGCCGCACGCGGGGACTCAGCACGCGGCTCATCGTCGCGATCGGCATGCTGGCCGCCCTGCAGCTGGCGGTCTTCGCGGTGCTGCTCACGACGCTGCACGACCTCGGCGGCGCCGACCGCGACGCGCGCGCCGCCGGGCGGGTGGCGATGGCCTCGAACGACTCGCGCATCGCGCTCGCGCGCGGCGACACGGCGGGCATGCGCGGCGGCGCGATCGCGCTGTCCTCCGCCGCCGCCGCGACGGAGGCGCCCGAGGCGCCGGCGCTCGCGCGCGAGCTGCAGCGCCAGGCCGACGTCATGCGCGCGCCCAGCCCCCAGGCGCCCGGCGTGCGCGCGCTCGACGGGCAGCTCGCCGCGCTGGCCGCCCGCGAACGCGCCGCGCGCAGCGCCGAGCGGGCGCACGTCACCGACCTCACCCGGCTGGCCTGGATCGCCGGGGCGGCCGGCGTCGCGGCGACGCTCCTGTGCGCGGGCGGCTTCCTGCTGTACCTGCGCAGGGCGCTGCTCGCGCCACTGCGCGACGTCGCCGGCGCCGCGCAGCGACTGGCCGCCGGCGACCTGCACGCACGCGTCGGCCGCTGGGAAGGAATCGGGGAGGTCGGCGAATTGGCGCGCACGTTCGACCAGATGGCGGACTCGCTCGAGGACAGCCGCGCCGCGCTGGAACGGCAAAACCGCGAGCTGGCGCAGCAGCGCAGCGAGCTGATCGAGGCGGTCCGCTCGGCGCGCGAAGGCGCCAGCATCGTGCGCGCCGTGCTCGACACGACGCCGGACGCGATCGCGCTGCTCGACGGCGACGGCGCGGTGATCGTCGACAACCCGCCGATGCGCGACGTGCGCGCGGCCTTCGCCGCGCACGCGACGACGCTGGACCCGCGACCGCTCGGCGGCCCCGGCGCGGACGGCGAGGCCGAGCGGCGCGACGAGGTCGTGCTGGCCGGCGCCCGTCGCACCTTCGCGCGCTACGTCGCGCCGGTCCACGACGGCCGCGGCCGGCTGATCGGCCGGCTGCTCGTGGTGCGCGACATCACCGGCGAGCGCGAGGCCGAGCGCGCGAAGCAGGACTTCTTCGCGCTCGTCTCGCACGAGCTGCGCACGCCGCTGACCGCGATCCTCGGCTACGTCGAGCTGCTGCTGAGCGACGACGTGGACGGCTTCCCGGCCGAGCACGCGCGCCATCTCGAAGTGATCGACCGCAACGCGCGCCGGCTCGTACGGCTCGTCGGCGACCTGCTGTTCGCCGCCCAGGTCGAGGGCGCCCCGCTGCTGCTGGAGCCGGGCGAGGTGGACCTCGCGGCGCTCGTCGGCGACGCCGTCGAGCTGGCCCGCTGTCCGGCCGAGGAGGCCGGCATCGCGCTCGCGACCGTGCTCGAGCCGGTCGACGGCTGCGTCGGCGACCGCGATCGACTCGCGCAGGTGCTCGACAACCTGCTGCTGAACGCGCTCAAGTTCACGCCGCCGGGCGGTCGCGTCGTCGTGCGGCTGACCGGCGAGGACGCACAGGCGCGGATCGAGGTCGCGGACAGCGGCGTCGGCATCGCGCCCGAGGACCTGCCGCACCTGTTCGACCGCTTCTATCGGGCGCGCAACGCGACCGGACGCCCCGTGCCGGGGCTCGGCCTCGGACTGACGATCGTCCGCACGATCGTCGAGGGGCACGGCGGCGCGGTCTCGGTGCGCAGTCGCGTCGGCGAGGGCACGTCCTTCACGGTCGTGCTGCCGGTGGCCGATAGCGGTAGCCGAAGCCGCGAATCGTCTCGAGCGGACCGCCGCCCGACGGTCCCCAGCCCAGCTTCCGGCGCAGGTAGCCCACGTAGAGCTTGACCTGGTCGCCGCCGAACCCCTCGTCCCCCCACACCAGCTCGAGCAGCCGCGCGCGGCTGAGCGTCTCGTTCGGGTGGCGGACGAACGCGGACAGCAGCTTGAACTCGAGCGGCGTGAGCTGCACCGCACGCGGCTGCTCGCCGACGCCGACCGTCACCTCCCGGCTGACGTAGTCGATCCGCAGCGCGCCGTCCTCGTAGGCGGTGCGAACCTCGGGCGGGCCGCTCGTGCGGCGCAGCAGCGCCTCGACGCGCGCGAGCAGCTCCTGCCGGCCGAACGGCTTCGTGACGTAGTCGTCGGCGCCGCTGCGCAGGCCGCGGACCTTGTCGAGCTCGCCGGCGCGGGCGGTCAGCATCAGCACCGGCACGTCGCTGAGGTCGCGGATCCGCTCGAGCGTCTGCCACCCGTCGAGCTCGGGCATCGCGACGTCGAGCACCACCAGGTCGGGCGCGTCGCCCTCGAGCATGCTGAGCGCCTCGAGCCCGTTGGCCGCCTCCACGACGGTGTGGCCGGCACGTTCGAGCAGCACCCGCACGAGGCGGCGCACGTCGTCCTCGTCCTCCACGACGAGCACCTCAGCCGTCTTCACGTGCTCTGGATACCAGACGCCCGGCGGCGTGTCTCCGTTGCAGTGCGCGTGCGAACGTCCATGTTTTTCGCCGTCGCGGCAAACCGCCCCGAGTGGTCAGCAGCCGACTATGCGCGCCGCTCCGCTCGCGCGAACTCCGCCATGCCGAAGCGTTCTCGCGCGCGCTCGACGTAGCCGCGTCCGGCGAGCGCGTCCGGCAGCTCGGGGGCTTCCCTGGAGACGTCGAGGAAGACCTTGCGGCCGCCGGCCGCCTCCAACGCGCGCAGCATCTCCTCGAACTGGTCGACCGTCGGCATCGAGTTGCCGCCCGTGTAGGGCGTGACGTCGACGATGCCGGCGTTGTACGCGACGCGGTGGCCCAGCGGGATGAGGAGGGCGACCGCCTCGCCGGGGCGCGTGTGCGCGTCGACGAACGTCTCGCCGACCGGATGGCCGTAGACGTGGAGCCCCGCCCGGCGCAGGCGCGAGACCTGCGACCAGGGCGTGGGCGCCTGCGCGAGCGAGCAGACGAGCACGCCGAAGCCGAACAGGCACGCCGCCTCCGGCAGGGTCGGGCGCCGGGGCGGATGCGCGGCGATCGCGCGGACGGCGAGCACGCACAGGAGCGTGACGCTCAGCGCCCATGCGCAGAACATGTTGGTGAGCACCTCGGGGTGCGAGCGGCCCATGTAGTAGGAGCCGATCCCGAGCCCGAACACGCCGCTCCAGGCGAGCAGCCCCGTCAGCAGCCGGTCCGGCGCGCGGTTCGCGGCGCGCACCGTCGCGGCGCCGAGCGCCGCGACGTACGTCAGGTAGATGATCGTGCTCGTCCCGAGCGTCGGACTCATCGGCAGCATGCCCCAGCCGGCCACGGCGAACAGGCGCGAGTAGCGCACCAGCAGGTCGAGGTGCGGGAGCGATCCGGCCACCGCCAGCGTGAGCGCGCTGACGAGCAGCCAGGCGGCGACGAGCCCGATCAGCGCCTCGATCCCCAGGCGGCGGATCGCGCCCCACGTCGGCCGCCCAGCCGACCACAGCAGCGCTGCGACCGTCGCGCCGAGCGCCGGGAGCCCGAACTCGACGTTGTTCATGACGACGAGGCCGGCGGCCGCGAACAGCCAGCGGGCGCGGCGCGGCGCGGCGCCGCCCAGCTGACGCGCCGCCAGCCACAGCAGCAGGAGCGGTCCCGCATAGCGCAGCGGGAACGTCCCGAACAGATTGCTGATCGCGTAGCGGTTCGCGAACGGCCCCTCCATCATGAAGAAGCTCGTCGCGAGGAACGGCAGGAACAGCAGCAGGCCGCCGAGCGAGCCGCCCGCGACGCGCCGGAAGGTCGCGTAGACGGCGAGCATCGCGCCGGCGCTGATCGCCGCGACGGTGACGGTGAACGCGCCGACGCCGACGCCGAGCAGCTCCATCGCCGCGGCGACCGGGTACGGCCACAGCGAGCCGTACTGCGCCGCGTAGCCGACGAGCGGCGGACGCCCGTCCAGCACCGCGAAGACTTCGTCGAGCCAGTACGGGAAGTGGTTCACGATCACCGCGTTGGCGGAGACGATCGTCCCTTCGAAGTTGATCGCCGGCAGCAGCCAGATCGCGGTCGCCAGCAGCGCGACGGCGGCGGACGCGACGCGCAGGCCGCGGCGATCGCGACGCAGCGCCGCGGCGCGCCGGCGCACGCCGGCGCTCGCGGCCGCCGTCGCCAGCGCCCCTGCGAGGACCGCGGCCGCCGCGAGCGTGGACGGCGTGAAGTACACGGCTCGTTCGGAGGCGGTGAAGACCGCGAGCCGGAAGACGTGACGCACCTGCACGACGTGGCAGACGACGACGAACGCCAGCGCGGCGAGCTGCGCCGCCCTCGTGAGCGCGGCGCTCGCGGCCGGCGCGAGCGCCCAGCGGCCGCGCAGGCCGAGCGCGACGAAGCCGGTCAGCAGCAGCGGGCCCGTCAGCGCGAGCAGAAAGCGGGCCTGCTCCGTCGGCTCCGGGCTGGGCAGGTCCGCATTCGACGGCCAGAACGTGAGGCCGCTGCGCGGGAGGACGAGCCGGCCGAGCGGCGGCCCGAGCAGCACGATCGCGGCGACCACGAGCACCGCGCACGGCAGCAGTCCGAGCCATGCGAGCTCGCCTGCATCCAGCGCACGCGGACGCGCGCCGCCGGCCGCCTCCACGCGCGGCTCGTCGGACCGCGGTGCCACCGCGGCCGCTTCCCCCACCGCCATCGCGCCACCTTACCTACTTTCAAGTAGGTCGACGCGCCAAGACTCGGTCAATCCGCGAGACGGGCGGCGAGCGCCCGCGCGCCCATGTGCGCGATCGCCTGGATCGAGATCTGCGGGTTGACGCCCGACGCGGTCGGGAAGGCCGAGCCGTCGAGGACGTAGAGGTCGCGCACGTCCCACGTCTGCGCGTTCGGGTCGCAGGCCGAGCTCGCCGGCGAGCCGCCCATGCGCGCCGAGCCCATGATGTGGAACGAGCCGAGCTGGATCCGCCCGGGCCCGTAGCCGCAGCGGTCCGCCGCGGCCATGAAGCGCGCGCGGCCGGCGGCGCCATCGCGCCCCGGATCGAAGGCGACCCACTCGCTCTGCGAGCTGAAGACCCGCTGCGCCCCGGCCGCCTCGTGCAGCTGCGCGGCGCCCTCGATCCCGACGCGCAGATGGCGCGTGTCGTAGGGCGAGAGGCGGTAGCGCACGACCGGCTCGCCGTCGCGGTCGATCCGCACCTCGCCGGCGTCGCGGTCCCGCAGCAGGATCCCGAACACGGACATGTGCGAGATCGCCTGCATCAGCTCGTGGTGGGCGCGCGCGCCGCGCCACGGCAGGAACGGCACCGCGAGGTGCGGGTGCCCGGCGGCCGTCTCGTACTTCACGCCGTAGCCGTCGTGCAGGTCGCGGTGGTGGTCGGAGTAGAGCGCCTGCATGACGCCCTCCCAGGGGCGCACCTCCTCGTCGTAGATGCCCCACACCGCGGTCGCGGGGTGCAGCCGCAGGTGCCTGCCGACGTTCGGGTTCGCGAGGCCGGAGCGCTTCAGCAGCGCGGGCGTGTGCAGCGCACCGGCGGCCGCGACGACGGCCCGCGAGCGGACCGTCAGGCGGTGGCCGGCGTCGGTCGTCGCGATCACGCCGCGCGCGGCGCCGCCCTCCACGAGCACGCGCTCGACCGCGACGCCGACGACGATGCGCGCGTCGGCCGCCTGCGCGTCCGCGAGCCACGTCTTCGCGGTCGACTGCTTCGCGCCGTGCCGGCAGCCGAAGTTGCACCAGCCGCACTCTCTGCGGTCGCAGCGGTCGTTCACGTTGCGCGGCATCGCGTCGACGTGCCAGCCGAGGCTGAGGCAGGCGTCGCGCAGCTTCTGCTCGCGCGCGGACGGCTCGTTGTGCTCCTGGTTGACGCCGAGCCGCTCGCAGACGGCGTCGAGCGAGGCGCTGAACTCGGCCGAGGCGAACGCCGGCACGCCGTGCGCGGCCCACTCGGCGCGCACGTCGTCGGGCGTCCGGAACGAGGTCGTGTAGTTGACGACCGTGCCGCCGCCGAGGCATGCGCCGGCGATCAGGCCGACCGACTGGTCGTGCGTGGCGGCCGGCGCGCCGGCGTACATCGTCGTGAGCGCTCTCAGCTCGGCGCCGTCGAAGTCGGCGTCGTCGTAGTAGGCGCCGCGCTCGAGCACGACCACGTCGAGCCCCGCCTGGCTCAGCACGGCCGCGGCGACGCCCCCGCCCGCGCCGGAGCCGACGATGCAGACGTCGCAGTCGAGCGTCGTCGGCGCGCCGATCGCGAGCGGCTTCAGCTGCTTCGGCGGCGCGTCCGCGCGCGCGCCGAGCGGCCCGGGATAGCCGATCGCCTCCCACACCGGGCTCGGCCCGCCGTCCGGCGCCGGGAGCCCGTAGTAGGTCAGCAGCGACGCCTTGCGCAGCGCGTGGAAGGCGGCGCGCCGCTGCGGCAGGCGGCTGTCGCACCAGCTCAGCAGCACCCGCTCGCGCTCGGCGCGCGGCAGCGCGCTGAAGCGGCGCAGCCCGCCGCCGCCGAGCGCGGTCAGCGGCGCGCTGTCCCACGCGCTCAGCAGCTGCTTCAGCTCTCTGCGCGCCGCACTGCGCGGATCGCGGCCGGCGAGCCGCAGGACCGCGTCGGGGACGCCCAGCTCCGTCGCGCCCGGGACGCCGTTGGCGGGCGGGCAGAACGTGTCGCAGATCGCCTCGAGCGACCGGCGCTGACGCGGCGTGAGCTCCACGCCGCGAGCGTACCCCGCCGCCGAGACCTGCGCGGCAGCTCGGCGCGCCGCCGGCTCAGACGGTCGCGCCGAGCACAGCGCCGAGGCGCCGCTCGAGTGCGCCGCCGAGCACCTCGCGTACCGGCCCCTCCTCGAAGCGCTCGACGAGCGCGGCGAGGAAGCCCTCGATCACGAGCCGCTTCGCGATCTCCTCGCGCAGTCCGCGCGA
Organism: Conexibacter sp.; assembly: GCA_036379915.1. GTDB lineage: Bacteria > Actinomycetota > Thermoleophilia > Solirubrobacterales > Solirubrobacteraceae > Conexibacter. Next base: position 10,631 of record DASVFS010000185.1, read on the forward strand.
CTCGAGGTAGAAGAGCTGCTCGGGGTCGATCTGGGCGATCGCGGCGGCGTGCGTGCAGCGCACGTCGTTCGCCTGGATCTCGAGCCCGGGGATCGCGTCCGCGTGCGCTCTCTTGCTCAGCAGCAGATTGCGCGACTCCTGGAAGGCGTCGGTCTGCTGGGCGCCGGGATCGACGATGATGTTGCCGCGCCACACCGCCTCGCTGCGACCCTGCAGCACGCCGCGGAACGCGAGGTCCGACGTCGTGTGCGGGGCGGCGTGCTCCTGCGTCGTGTCGAAGTCGACGTGCTGGCGGCCGTGCGAGGCGTAGGCGCCGGTGACTCTGCCGTCGGCGCCGGGGCCGGCCAGCTTCGTCTCCATTCGCACCTTGCCGCGCGCCGAGCCGAAGCCGAGCGCGACCCAGTCGAGCGCGCCGTCGCGCGCCACCTCGGCGCGCTGCGTGCCGAAGATCCAGCTGCTCTCGGACAGCGCTTGCCCGCACACGAAGCGCAACCGCGCGTTCTGACCCACGACGAGCTCGACGACCGTGTTGAAGAGCGCGTCCTGCGCGGCGTCGGCGGACAGGTACTGCTCCCACACCTCGACGGAGGCGCCGTCCTCGACCACGATCAGCGTGCGCCAGTCGAGCGCGCTGCGCTCTGCCCCCTGGACGGCCGTGATCAGGATCGGGCGGTCGAGCTGCGTGCCGGCCGCGACGTGCACGAACGCGCCGCCGGCGAAGGCGGCCTCGTTGCGCGCGACGAAGGCGTCCTCGTTGGCGACGATCGTGCCGAGGTGCTGTTCCACGAGCGACGCGTGCTCGGCCGCCGCCCGCTCCAGCGAGCACACGGTGACACCCGCCGGCAGGTCCTCCGGGGCGGCGACCGTCGAGGCGTCGACCTGCGTCAGCACGTACGGCGACGCCAACCCCTGGAACAGCGGCTCGGCCCGCTCGGCCGCACCCGCGTCGCCCGCGCTCGCCGGCGCGTACGCGCCGAGGTCGAGCGCGGAGATGTCGGTGAACTCCCACCCCGCTCTGCCCTTGTACTGCGGCAGGTCGAGCGAGGCGGACAAAGCTGCGGCGCGCTCACGGCGCGCCGCCAGCCAGCTCGGCTGCTCCAGCGTCGCGCTAGCCAATGGAGCCCTCCATCTGCAGCTCGATCAGCCGGTTCATCTCGACCGCGTACTCCATCGGCAGCTCCTTCGTGATCGGCTCGATGAAGCCGTTGACGATCAGCTTGGAGGCCTCCTCCTCGGAGATGCCGTGTGACATCAGGTAGAAGACCTGCTCCTCGCCGATCTTCGAGACGGTCGCCTCGTGGCCGACGTCGACGTCGTCCTCGCCGATGCGGATCGTCGGGTAGGTGTCCGAGCGCGAGGCCTCGTCGAGCAGCAGCGCGTCGCAGACGACCTTCGACTTCGCGCCATGGGCGCCCTTGGCGACCTCGAGCAGGCCGCGGTACGAGCCGCGCCCGCCGTCCTTCGAAATCGACTTGGCGAAGATGTTCGAGGTCGTGTTCGGCGCGACGTGGATGATCTTGCCGCCGGCGTCCTGGTGCTGGCCGGCGCCGGCGAACGCGATCGAGAGGATCTCGCCGTGCGCCCGCTCGCCGAGCAGGTACACGGACGGGTACTTCATCGTCAGCTTCGAGCCGAGGTTGCAGTCGACCCACTCGACCGTCGCGTCCTCGTGCGCGACCGCGCGCTTGGTGACGAGGTTGAAGACGTTCTGCGACCAGTTCTGCACGGTCGTGTAGCGGATCCGCGCGCCCGGCTTGGCGATCAGCTCGACGACGGCGGAGTGCAGCGAGTCGGACGAGTACGTCGGCGCGGTGCAGCCCTCGACGTAGTGCACGTAGGAGCCCTCGTCGGCGATGATCAGCGTGCGCTCGAACTGGCCCATGTTCTCCGTGTTGATGCGGAAGTAGGCCTGCAGCGGCATCTCGACCTCGACGCCCGGCGGCACGTAGACGAACGAGCCGCCCGACCACACGGCGCTGTTGAGCGCCGCGAGCTTGTTGTCGTTCGGCGGGATGATCGTCGCGAAGTACTCCTTCACGAGCTCCTCGTGCTCGCGCAGCGCCGAGTCCATGTCGAGGAACAGCACACCCTGTCTCTCGAGGTCCTCGCGCACCTGGTGGTAGACGACCTCGGACTCGTACTGCGCGCCGACGCCGGCGAGGAACTGCCGCTCGGCCTCGGGGATGCCCAGCCGGTCGAAGGTCTTCTTGACGTCCTCGGGCACGTCGTCCCACGAGCGCTCGGCGCGCTCGGAGGCGCGCACGAAGTAGTGGATGTCGTCGTAGTCGACCTCGGCCAGCATCGGGGAGCCCCAGGTGGGCTGCGGCTTGGCCAGGAAGTGCTCGAGCGCCTTCAGGCGGAAGTCGCGCATCCACTGCGGCTCGCTCTTGTACTCCGAGATCTCCTCGACGATGCGCCGGCTGAGGCCCTTCGGCGCCTTGTAGAGGTAGTTCTCGGGATCGAAGAAGCCGTACTTCTCCTTGTAGTCGGCGTTGATGCCGACCAGCGCCTGCTGCTCGGCGATCACCTCAGGAGTGGACATGAGTCAGTCGACCTCCACGCGAATCACGCCATCCTCGACGACCACCGGGAAGGTGTCGACGGGGACATAGGCAGGCAGTGTCAGGGGCTTTCCGGTCCGCAGATCGAACAGCGAACCATGGCGAGGGCATTCGACGGTGCAGTTGTCCTCGTCCACGTCGCCCTCCATCAGGTCCCCGTTGTCGTGCGAGCAGCGATCCTCGATGGCGAGGATGTCGCCGGCGCAGTTCACGACGCCGATCTCGAGGTCCTCCCAGGTGACGACGCGCTTGGCGCCGGGAGGAAGCTCGTCGACCGGGCAGATGTCCACAAAAGTCCGACTCACGGGGTCGGGTTTCAGTCTAGCGGGAGGGGTACTGTCGCCGGGTGCTCGACGCGTGGACCCTGGAGGACGGCGCACAGCGGGCGGAAGCGGTCGCCGAGCGGCTCGTCGCCTGGCTCGACCGCGCCACGGTCA
>DASVFS010000186.1:0-11966 GCA_036379915.1 Conexibacter sp.
CAGCGTCGCGACCGCGCCGACCTCGAGCGAGTTGCGCCCCCCGTACAGCAGTCGCACGGCGATGTCGCGGCCGTTCTGGTCGGCGCCCAGCAGGAATCTCCCGTGCCAGGTGGGGCCGATCGGCTGGCCCGTCGGCGAGACGACGTCCTTGCTCGTGCCGCCGACCGTGACCGTCTCCGTCACGTGGTTCGCGTTCGGCCCGGTGTGCGCGACGTGCTCGGCGTACAGCGGCGCGCACAGGCACAGCACCACGATCAGCAGGAACAGCGCGCCGAACGCGAGCGCCGCCTTGTTGCGCCGCAGGCGCCGCAGCGCCAGGCGATACGGGCCGACGCCCGCCGCTCCGCCGGCCGGACCGGGGCCCACCCACCCGCCGGGAGCCCCGGCGCGGACGGTGGAGTCGACGGTCGCCATATGTCGCCTACTTCAGCTGGAACGTGGCCCAGTCGTTGAGGTACGTCGGATGGAAGACGGCGCTGTCGAAGTCGATCCGGTCGGAGAAGAACTTCGGCATGCTCTCCTCGCCGTAGGCGGCGACGTACGCCTGTCTCGCGGTGTACTCGTCCAGTCTGGTCCAGTCGTCGGCGACGCTGTCGAGCTTCGTCGCCGGGACCGGGTTGAGCCGGTTGAGCTCTCTCTGGATGTGCGGGTCGTTGACCTTGCTGAAGTTCTGGTTGTTCGTCGGCTGGATCGCCCGCGCGTCCATCAGCAGGTAGTAGTCGGACGGGTTCGGGAAGTCCTGGATCCAGTCGGCGAAGCCGGTCTGCGGATCGGTCTTCGCGTTGCCGATGGTCGGGAAGTAGACCGCGTCGGCGATGATCTTCTCGGTCGCCTTGAAGCCGATCTTGTTCAGCAGGTCGGTGTAGTAGTCGACGTACTCGCGCCGCGGCGAGCGCTCCTCACCCCAGACGGTGACCGCGGTCCCCGCCATGCCGGACTCCTGCACGAGCGCTCTGGCTCTCGCGAGGTCCGGTCTGTCGCCGTACGGGCAGGCGCTCGTCGGATGGCCGACCAGCCCTCTCGGGATGAAGTAGCAGCTCGGCTCGAGGAAGCCGCTCGCGAGCCGCACCATCGCCTCGCGGTCGATCGCGTAGTTGACCGCCTGTCGCGCCTTCAGGCTGTTGAACGGCGGCTTGGTGACGTTGAGGAAGAAGTAGTACGTCGAGGGCACCGGCACGCGTGCGAAGCGCTCCTGCGCTCTGCTCTCGATCTGCGGGAGCAGCGACGGCGGCAGCGTGTCCCCCGGGTCGAACACGTCGGCCTCGTTGTTGAGCACCTGCTGGGCCTCGGACTGCGTGTTCGAGATGATCGTGACGTCGATCGCGTCGAGCTGGCCGGTCGGGATGTCGGGGATGTCGAAGCTCGCGAACCGCGGGTTTCTTCTCACCGTGAACGACCGGTTCGGCGACACGTTCGTGATCATGTACGGCCCGACGCCGGGCGGCGGGTCGTTCGACAGGTTTCTCATCGGCGTGCCGCTCGGCACGAGGCCCGACGACGGGAACGCGAGCACGTTGGGGAACGCGCCGTAGGGCTCCGTCAGTCTGATCGTGATGGCGCCGCTCGCGTCGTCGGTCGTGATGCCGGAGATCGCGTCGGCTCTGCCGGCGTCATAGGCGCTCGCGCCCGCGATGTAGCTCGTGTAGAAGGACTTGCCGCCCCAGTTGACTCTGATCGAGCGCTCGATCGTGTACGCGAAGTCGCTCGCTCTGACCGGTCTGCCGTCGGAGAAGGTCAGCCCTCTGCGCAGCGTCAGTCTGTACGTCAGACCGTCGCTCGAGACGTCGGGAAGGCCGGTCGCGAGGCCCGGCATCAGCTCGCCGCCCGCCTTGCCGGTCTCGTGGCGGTAGGTGAGCAGCGGCGTGTAGCTGATCCACGTCGCCTCCGCCGACTGCGTCGTGTAGCCCAGGCCGGGGTCGAGGAAGTCGGGCGCCGTGCCCATCAGCACGCTGATCGTGCCGCCCTCCTTCCCGCCGCCCGAGCTGCCGCTCGAGGTGCTGCCATTCTCGTTCCCACCGCCGCCGCACCCAGCGGCAGCCAACAGCAGCGCCACCGCGAACGCGGCCGCGCCATGTATCCAAGCTCGCATCTCACAGCCCTCCTCCAGGGTGGCTATGAACATGAGAGTTCCCGCGATCTTGCGGGCTAATCGCGCGACTCGAACGTCACCTCGATGCGCTCGCCCTCGCGCCGCTCCTCGACGCGCGCGGCGGCGCGCAGCGCGCGCATGTCGGCGTCGGTGACGGGCTCGAACAGGCTGCGCGGCCACAGCTTGCGCGCGCGCACGACGTTGGCCTCGGCGGCGTACAAGAGCATCTGCCCGCCGAGGTAGAGCCACGACAGCACGCCGATCGCGACGGCGAAGAAGCCGTACGTTTTGTTCGCGCGGCTGACGACGCGATCGACGTAGAGGCCGCCCAGCGCCTGCAGCGCCGCCCACCCGACGGCGGCCAGCACGATCCCGAGCCACAACTGGCGCGTCGGCACGGTGTCGGACGTGAAGAGCCGGAAGACGGCCCAGAACAGCGCGACGTCGAGCAGCGCCGAGACGGCGAACGCGGCGACCTTCAGCTCGATGCCGCTCAGCAGCCCGCCGCTCGCGAGCGTCCCGATCGCGGCCGAGATCGCGATGTTCAGCAGGCCCAGCACGAGCAGGATCAGCAGTCCGCGCAGCCGCGCCGTGAGGAAGTTGCGTCGCAGCCGGTGCGGGATGTCCCACACCCGGTCCATCGCGCGCTGGCCGGCGAGCGTGATCCCGAGCCCGGCCCACACCGCGCCTGCGAGGCCGATCGCGAGCGCGACGGCGCTGCCGCCGAGCGCGTCGACTCTGAGGTCGTCGCCGATGACGGGAAACTGGCCGAGCGTGCCGTCGACGATGTCTCGGTACAGCTCGGGGTTGTCCTTGAGCACGTAGCCGAGGACCGTCACGAGCACGAGCAGCAGCGGGAAGAGCGCGAAGGAGCCGTAGTACGCCATCAGCGCCGCGAGGTGGCCAGCCTGGTCGTCGGCGAACTTCTTGACGACGCCGAGCGGGAACCCGAGCACGCCGCGGCGCCGCTGCAGGCGGTCGAAGGCGCGCACGGGCGTCAGCGGGTCCACGCTGCATTTCTACCCGCTGCGGCGGACCGCCGCGGCAGCCGCGGCCCAGCTCCATGCGTGGCGATCAGGCGTCGTAGCCGGTAAATTGCCACACGCGAATTGGACACGAGCAACATGTGTCGTGCCAATGATTAACGGGGCACGATAGTTCGTTGTGTTTCCAGTCACTCGCGCTGTAGACCACACCCCGCGCGCACTGGAAACTGCCGGGCACCATGAAGCCCGACACGCATTCGCCCGACCACGCCCGCCTCGGCCGCGCCGTGCGCGAGCTGCGCGCCCGCCGCGGCCTCTCGCAAGAGGAGCTCGGCTATCGCGCCGGCCTGCACCGCAACTACGTCGGCGCGATCGAACGCGGCGAGATCAACCCGACCTTCCGCGTGCTGCTGAAGCTCGAGCGCGGGCTGCAGCTGCCGCTCTCGGAGATCATCCAGCTGTGGGAGCGCCGCGCGACCGACACGATCGCGCCGCGGCTGCGCCGTCCGCCGGCCGCACCGCCGTCGCGGCGCCGCAGAGCGGCGGACTGACGCGATTTCGCCGCCTTCCGCCGGGGTATGTCGATCGCGACGATCCCGACCCCGATGGAGGCGAACGCGATGACGGTCCGCTCGAGCTCGCAGGGCATCCTCTCCGACGAGAACACCGAGAAGCGCCAGGAGATCATCGGCCTGCTCAAGAAGGCGTATTGGATGGAGCTCGAGACGGTCATGAGCTACATCGCCAACTCGATCAACCCCGACGGCGTGCGGGCGCAGGAGATCGTCGAGTCGCTCGCGCAGGACATCCAGGAGGAGCTCGGCCACGCCCAGAGATTCGCGCAGCGCATCAAGGAGCTGTACGGCGTCGTGCCGGGGTCGCTCGACTTCGCCGCCGAGCAGTCCTACCTGCAGCCGCCCGAGCACCAGACCGACATCGTGCACGTGATCCGCGGCGTGATCGAAGCCGAGACCGGCGCGATCGAGCACTACAACCGCATCATCGAGGTGACCGACGGCGTCGACTGGGTCACGCAGGACATGGTGATCGACATCCTCCACGACGAGGAGGGTCACCGTCGCCTGTTCGAGGGCTATCTGCGCGAGTACGAGGCGGAGGGCCTCGCTTGAGGCGCACGGCACGGCCAGGCGGCCCGACCGCCTGGCCGTCTCGACGGCGCCGCACCGCCGCACCTCTCGCGCCCGCGGGTGACGAGTCGGTATCTTGACTCAGCGCGATGAAGCTCCTCGAGCTGACGACTGAGACCAACGGCACCACGGTGCGCCTCGCCTTGGCCGGCGAGCTCGACATCGCCGGCGCGGCCCGCGTCGAGCAGGAGCTCGAACGGATCGAGCGCGAGCCGCCGGCGACGATCGTGCTCGACCTGCGCGAGCTCGCGTTCATGGACTCGACCGGCCTGCGCGTGATCGTCGCGGCCGACGGACGCGCGCGCGAGCAGGCCCGCCGGCTCGTGATCGTGCGCGGCAGCGACACGGTCCAGCGCATCATCGAGATGACGCGCCTGCACGAGCGGCTCGAGATCGTCGACGATCCGGCCGCGCTCGAAGCGCGCTAGCGGCGGCGCCGACCGCGGCGGGCCGCCCGAGCCCGAGCGAGCGGCCCACGCCGCGCGCCGTCCGCCCGTCAGCGATCGTCGTCCGCGCGCTCGCTGCTGCGCTCGTGGTCGGCCTCCCCGTCCTCGCTCGTCCCCGACTCCTCCGGAACGCCGGCGTCGTGGATCACGGCGTGCGCCGACTGCTGGTCGCCGTGGGAGGCGTGCTCGATCAGCGCGTCCTCCGCCTGCTCGAAGCCCTCGGCCTCCCCGCCGCCGCTCTCGATCACCGGTCGCAGCGCCGGGTCGAGGTCCTCGTCGCCGGCGACGCCGCCGATGCGGGCGGCCTCGGCGGCCGCGGCGTCGGTCTGCTCTTGCTCGTAGCGCGGATCTGGGCTCATCGCCGCTCCTCGGTCGGGTCCATGCCCTGCGGAGTACCCGGCGGCACGACCGGCGACGCATGGCGCGCGCGCCGCCCGGCGCCGGCGCGCCCGAGCGCTGTCACCTGACCGTCACCGTTCCTTTGAACGGTTAAACGGTGCTTACCGATCATTCGTTCAGGTTTCGCGCAACTTCGGGCTGTTTTTATTCATGTTTCGCCTTGGCAGTGACGCATCGACTCCTTTACGGTGACACCCAGTGAGCGGCTACGCGACAACACATGCCTGGCAGGGCGGCCCCGAGGACCTCACGTGCGCCGAGGCCGCGGCGCTGCTCGGCGTGCCGCCGGCGGCGCTCGAGCGCTGGGCGCAGCGGCTCGCCTTCCCGCACGCCGACGGCGGCGGCGGCGGCGTGACCACCCGCTTCCGCCGCACGGAGATCGAGGCGCTGCGCGACGCGCTCGTCAGCACGCACTCCGTCGAGGGCGCCGTGCGCGCGGCGCGCGCACGCACCGAGCACTGAGCGACTGCCTCGGGGCTCCGCGCACGCGGCAACGTGCGGAGCCCCGAGAGAGTCGCTCCCTCCCAGCGGCATGCGCGGCGCCGCGTCGCTCAGCGTGCGACGATCCGCGTGGCGGCCGCCTTCCAGCTCGCGACCACGCGCCCGCCCGGCGCGAGCCCGAGTCGCTGCGCCGACGCGCCGGTCAGCTCCGCCGCGAGCGGCTGCGGCGCCGCCAGACCCACGCGCACGCGGTTCCCCAGCGCGGTGACGGACGTGACCTCGACCTCGAGCCGATTGCGCGCGGAGCCGGTCGCGGCGCTGCCGGGCGGCTCGAGCGCGATCTCCCACGGGTGCACCGAGACCGCCACCTCCCCCACGGCCGGCGCGAGCGCGACGACCTCGCCGCCGCCCTCGAGCGCGATCCGCGTGAGCCCCTCCGCGTCGCGGCGGGCGCTGCCGCGCAGCACGACGGCGCCCGTCAAGTCCGCGACGAACGCGGACGCGGGCGCCGCCGCCAGCTGCGCGGCGCTGCCGCGCTGGACGATCCGCCCGGCGTCGAGCACCGCGACCTCGTCGCCGAGCAGCGCCGCCTCCTCGAAGTCGTGCGTGACGAGCAGGGCAGGCACGCCCAGCTCGCGCAGCAGCGCGGCCAGCTCGCGGCCGGCCTCGGCGGCGCTGCGCGCGTCGAGCGCCGCGAGCGGCTCGTCCAGCAGCAGCGCGCGCGGTCGCGCCGCGAGCGCCCGCGCGAGCGCGACGCGCTGGCGCTCTCCACCCGAGAGCCTCGCCGGGCGCGCGTCCGCCAGCGCCGCGAGGCCGAAGCGCTCGAGCAGCGCGAGCGCCTCGCCGCGACGCCGCCCGCGCGGGACGTGGCGCAGGCCGTAGGCGACGTTGCGCCACGCGCTCAGGTGCCCGAACAGCGCGTAGTCCTGGAACACGAAGCCGCAGCGGCGCCGCTCGGGCGCGAGGTCGACGCCGGCGGCCGTGTCGAGCCACGTCTCGCCGTCGCACGCGACCCGCCCGCGCTGCGGCGTCAGCAGGCCGGCGATCGCGCGCAGGACGCTCGTCTTGCCGGCGCCGGACGGCCCCGCGATCGCGAGGCACGCGCCGTCGGCCACGTCGAGCGCGAGCTCGAGCGCGGCGGGGCCGCCGCCGATCGGTCCCTCAAGCGCGAGCGAGAGCATCGCGGGCGAGCAGCTTCGTCGACAGCAGCAGCGCGGCGGACACCGCGACGAGCACGGCCGACAGCGCGAGCGCGCCGTCGAAGTCGGTCGCGAACTCGGCGTAGATCGCCAGCGGCGCGGTCTGTGTGATGCCGCGGAACGAGCCGGCGAACATCAGCGTCGCGCCGAACTCGCCGAGCGCGCGTCCCCACGCGAGCGCCGCGCCGGCGGCCAGGCCGGGCAGCGCCGCCGGCACGGCGACGCGCGCGAACGTGCGCGCCTCCCCCGCCCCGAGCGTCCGCGACGCCTCCGTCCAGCCGCGATCGACGGCCTCGAAGGCCGCCTGCGCGGCGCGCAGGTGGAACGGCGCGGCGACGAACACGAGCGCCACGACGACCCCCGCCGTCCGCAGCACGAGCTGGATCCCCGCGTCCTCCAGCGCGCCGCCGAGCAGGCCGTTCGGCCCGAGCGCGGCCAGCAGCCCGATGCCGGCGACCGCGGGCGGCAGCACGAGCGGCAGCTCGACGAGCGTCACGACGAGCGCGCGACCGCGGAAGCGGCGCGTCGCGAGCAGGTACGCGGCCGGCGTCCCGACCAGCACGATGACGGCGATCGCGATCGTCGTCGTGACGAGGCTCAGCCGCAGCGCGTCGCGCGCGGACGCGTCGCCGAGGCTGTCGAGCAGCTCGCGCGGCGTGCTGTGCACGAAGATCGCGACGATCGGCAGCGTCAGGAACGTCAGCGCGAGCGCGAGCGCGGCCGCCAGCAGCGCCGGGAACCAGCCCCGCCGGCGGCCGCGCACTCGGCTCACCCGCCGGGCGGCGGCTCGAATCCGGCGGCGCGCAGCTCGTCAGCGCCCTTCCCGCGCAGCAGGCCGGCGACGAAGCGGCGCGCTGCAGCGGCGTGCTTCGCGCCGGTCACGACCGCGACCTCGTACGCGACGCTCGGCTGCAGCGAGGCGGGCAGCTCGATCGCTCTCAGCGAGCCGTTCGTCGCCCTCACGTCGGTGACGTAGACGAACCCGGCGTCGACCGCGCCCTGGGTGAGCTTGCCGACGATCCCCTTCACGTCGGGCTCCTCCGATCTCACGTTCGCGAGCACTGCCGCCGAGCGCCTCGCGCCGAGCCGCGAGAGGACGTCGCGGGTGTAGGAGCCGATCGGCACGTCCTCCGAGCCGATCGCGAGCGTGATGCCCCGCTGCGCCAGGTCACCGACGCTCGCGACCTTCGCCCCATCTGCCGGGACGGCGATCACGAGCCGGTTGCCGGCGAACGCGACCGGTCTGTCGACGAGCCCCTCGTCGTGCAGCTGCTCGGGGAATCTCGGACTCGCGGCGGCGAACAGGTCGGGCTTCACGCCCTGTCTGATCTGCGCGGCGAGCTCGTCCGAGCCGGCGAACTGGAAGCGCACGGCGCCGCCGTCGAACGCTCTGCCGTAGCTCTCGAAGGCGTCCGTCAGTGAGGAGGCCGCCGAGACGACCAGATCGCCGCCGCCTCCGTCGTCGCTCCCGGCGCTCCCGCACGCCGCCATCGCCGTCGCCAGGATCGCCGCCAGCAGCGCGGCCGTCAGACGCTTCGTCACCGTCAGTCCCTTCGGTCGATCATCACGGACGTCGCCTTCACCGCCGCGGTGGCGATCACGCCCGGTCTCAAGCCGAGCTCCTCGACCGAGTCGCGCGTGATCGCGGCGGTCACGAGGAACGGCCCGGCCTCGAGCTCGACGAGCGCCATCACGCCGTCGACCTCGACCGAGCGCACCACGCCGGTGAAGCGGTTGCGCGCCGACAGGCTGTCGCGCGTCGCGTGCCGACGCGGGCGCGCGCTGAGGCGCTCGACCTCCGCGCGCGGCACGAGCCGCCGGTTGCGCGCGTCGCGGACGGTTCGCAGTCTGCCGGCGCGATCCCAGCGCCGCAGCGTGTCCGCGCTCACGCCGAGCGCGCTCGCCGCCTCGCCGATCGTCAGCCGTGCGCCCGCCATCTGCCTAAGCATTGCATAGGCAGCAGCGGACGCCGCCGATCAGCACACCGGCTGGACCCTCTCCCCCGGCGCTGACGCGCGCGAGCTCGCGGCGTCGCCGGCGATCGCGCGGCGCACGTCGTCGAGCAGCAGGTCGACCATGTCGCGGCTGAAGCTCTCCTTCACGACCATCCGCAGCACCTCGACGTGCTCGGCGTTCGGCGGCAGCGAATACGCGGGCACGATCCAGCCGCGTTGGCGCAGCCGGTCCGACAGCGCGAAGACGTCGAGCTGCTCCGGGTCCCGCGCGCGCACGACCACGACGGGAAACGACGCGCGGTCGTGCAGCGCCTCGAACGCGCCCGTCGCGAGCAGGCCGTCGGTCAGCGCCTGCGCGTTGTCGACCATTGCCCGCGCGATCCGCACGTAGCCCTCGCGGCCGAGGCGCAGGAAGTTGTAGTACTGGAGGACCACGCTGTTGCTCGGCCGCGAGAAGTTCAGCGAGTAGTTCGGCATGTCGCCGCCGAGGTAGTTGATGTGGAAGACGAGCTCGTCCGGCAGGTCGGATCTGTCGCGGAAGACGACCGTGCCCATGCCCGGGTAGACGAGCCCGAACTTGTGGTTGGAGACGTTGATCGAGCGCACGCTCGGCAGGCGGAAGTCCCATGCGAGATCGGGCCGCGTGAACGGCGCGAGGAAGCCGCCGCTGGCGGCGTCGACGTGCAGCGGAACGTGCCAGCCGTTGTCCGCTCTCAGGCGCTGCAGCAGCGCGTCGATCTCCGCCAGCTCGTCGATCTGGCCGGTGAAGGTCGTGCACAGCAGCGCGCCGACGGCGATCGTGTGCTCGTCGACGTTGGCTTCCACGTCCGCCGCGGAGAGCGTGTACGCGTCCTCGCTCATCGGCACGACGCGCGCCTCGACGTCGAAGTAGCGCCCGAACTTCTCCCAGCAGGTGTGCACGTCGGCGCCGATCACGAGGTTCGGTCGGTCGATCGGCTGGCCGGCGGCGCGACGGCGGTCGCGCCACGACTCGCGGTGCGCGAGCAGCGCGAGCATGATCGCCTCGGAGGAGCCGATCGTCGCGGTGCCGACGGGCTCCGCGTCGTGCGGGGCGTGGAAGAGACGCCCGATCATCGTCACGACGCGCTCGTGGATCGCCTCCGTCTGCGGGTACTCGTCCTGGTCGATCATGTTCTTGCCGAGGGTCTCGGCGGCGAGCTTGTCGGCGAGCGGCTCCATCCACGGCGTCACGAACGAGGCGAGGTTGAGCGCAGGGTTGCCGTCGAGGTTCAGCTCGTCGTGGACGAGGCAGTAGGCCGCCTCGGCGCTCATCCCCTGTGCCGGCAGCGCGAACTTCGGCACCGGCCGCTCGACCCAGCGGCCCGCGTAGGCGGCGGCGTGGACGTCGTCGGCCCCGGTCTTGACCCTGTGCATGAGCGCTCCTCAGTGTCGGCGTCGATGGGAAGCGTGTTCCCGTGCGCCGGGCTGAGCTACACCGGTCTGCGGTCTTTGACGCGGATCACGAGCTTGAGCCCCGACCACGTCGCGTCGATCGCGCACACCTTCACGTCGACGACGCCGGCCGCGAGCCCGAGCTCGCGCACGACGTCCTCGGTCAGGTCCGTCTCGACTCTCGCGGCGCGCTTCGGCCACGCGATCCACAGCGCGCCGGCCGGGTCGAGCGCCGCGATCAGTCGCGGCAGCCGCCGCTCGAGCGCCTTGCGTTCGACGAAGAACGCGACGACGAGGTCGAGCGGGCCGCCCCGCAGCGACGCGCGCGGGCCGCCCACGCCTTCGGGCAGCTCGCCGAGCGCCTCCGCGAACGCCGGCGGGGCGTCCAGGAACGCGATCCGCTGGCCGGCTCTGATGCCGAGCTTTCTCGGCAGCGGGGTGCCGGAGTAGCCGGCGGCTTGCGATCGCACAAACGCAAGCCTAGGCCCTGTCGTCGGGTGGATCGAGCGCCGGCGGCGTCCGAACGTCGATCGAGATCGCCGGCGGGAGCAAGCTCGCCTTCAGCGTGAAGTCTCGTCCGGCGGCGATGCGCGAGGCCAGCAACCCGAGCAGCATCACGAAGCCGATGAACGCATCGACGACGAGCACCGCGTCGAGGACGCTGACCGTGACAGCGATCAGCATCTCCGCGTCGCGCCGCCGACGCAAACGGGCGCTACGCCAGCCGCGTGCGCAGGCTCTCCGCCTGCTGGCGCTCGACGTCCGCGACGGTGAGCGCGGGGTCGCGCATGTGCGCGTGGGAGACCTCGGCGGGCGAGGGCTGCTCGTCCGGGCCGAGCCACGTCTCCGGGTCCCACAGTCTCGAGCGCACGAACGCCTTCGGGCAGTGCGCGAAGACCTCGTCGGCGCGCACGACAAGCGCGCTCTTGGGCGGCTTGCCGACGGGCGTGAGGCGGGCGAGCAACTCCGGCTGCGCGCTGATGCACGCGCGCCCGTGCACGCGCAGCGTCTGCGTGCGCCCGGGGATCAGGAAGATCAGCGCCGCGGCACCGGTCGCGACGACGTTCTGGAGCGTGTCGAGGCGGTTGTTGCCGGTGGCGTCCGGGATCGCGACGTGATCGTCGTCGAGCACGCTGACGAAGCCGGGCGGACCGCCCCGCGGCGTCACGTCGCAGCGGCCGTCGGCGTCGTGGCTCGCGACGATCACCATCGGCGCGACCGCGATCAGCCGGCGCGCCATCGCGTCGAGGCGGTCGAGCTGCTTGCGCACGGCGCGCTCCAGCGGCGCCTCGTAGCGCTCGCGCAGCTCCGCCTCGCTCGCGATCGCTCCGGCGAAGGGATCGAGCTCGGCCATGCGGTCGATGATGGCAGCGTTCGCGGCGCTCAGCGCCGGCCGCCGAGCCAGCTCAGCACGTCGACCGCGTTGCGGTCCGGCGGGAAGACGGGATAGAACGCCTTGGCGATCGCGCCGTCCTCGACGACCAGCGTGATGCGCTTGTAGAGGCGCATGCCGCCGGCCTCGAACGTCGGCAGCCGCAGCGCGGCGGCCAGCTCGAGGCGCGGATCGCTCAGCAGCGCGAACGGCAGACGCTCGCGCGCCGCGAAGTCGGCCTGCTCCTGCGCCGGCTGCGCGCTCAGGCCGAGCACGCCGGCGCCGAGCGCCTGCAGCTCCGCGTGGTGGTCGCGGAACGCGCAGCTCTGCGGCGTGCACCCGCGCGCGCCCGGAATCGCGTCCCACCCGTCCGGCGACGGCCGGCCGGGCGTGCCGGTGCGCGGATAGACGTAGAGCACCAGGGTGCCGGCCTCCGCCGCGGCCGCCGCGAGATCGACATCCCCGCCGCTCGTCGCGCGCAGCGCGAGCGCCGCCAGCCGCAACCCCGGCAGATGCTC
>DASVFS010000187.1:0-9788 GCA_036379915.1 Conexibacter sp.
CCAGCAGGTAGAGGCACGCGCTCGTGGCGGGCGTCGTCGCCGCGCACCACTGCGCGAGCAGCATCGCGAGCTTGTCAGCCCCCCGCCACGCCGGTGTCGCGAGCACACGCAGCTCGACCTGCTCGGCGAGCGGCCATGGCTCGGCGCGCGCCGGATCGGCGGCGTGCGGCGGACGCGCGGCGAGCGCCCGCAGGCGCGCCGCCGCGTCCGCCGGGAAGCCGTCCCACAGCTCGTCGTGCGGTGGCAGCGCCGGCGCGTCGGCCGCGCCCTCCGGTCGCACGAGCACGAGCCGCCCGCTGCTCGCCGCGCGCGTCGCCGGCGGCCAGTTCGTGCGCAGCTCGACGTCGGCGGCGTGGGGGAGCGGGGGATCGCTCGTGCCGAGCCGCTGCACGCGCGCCCCGTCGATCGCCGGCACGTCGCCCTCGGCGAGGACCGCGAGGGGGGCGGCGGCGGACGGCGGTGCCGCGGTGGCGCTCGCCGTCGCGTCGGTTGCGCCGGCCGCCGTCGCGCGGCTCGTCGCGGCCGGGCGACTCGGCCGCTCGCCGGCGTAGTAGGCCTCCAGCTCGTCGACGTACGTCGCGAACGGGTGCGGCGGCTCGATCCCCGCCTGCAGTCGCGCCAGCAGCCCGTCCTCGGACGCCACCCGGTCGAGCGCGCCGGCGAGCGCGTCGACCGACAGCGGGTCGATCACCAACCCGTCGACGCCGTCGCGCACCGCCTCCGCCAGCCCGCCGAGCCGCGGCACGATCAGCGGCACGCGCCCGGCGAGGCACTCGGCCGCCGCCAGCGGCGCGCAGTCCCACCACATCGACGGCAGCACCGCCACGTCGACGCCGGCGAGCACCTGCTCAAGCTCGGACGTCGCGAACGTCCCCCGCAGCTCGCACAGCCCGCGCGCGTCGAGCGCGCGCAGCGTCGGCGCGAACGCGTCGGGCACCTCGCCGTGGATCAGCACGCGGATCGGCGCGCGCACGCGCTGCGCCGCCTCCACCAGCAGCTGCGGTCCCTTGTGCGGATACGCCGAGCCGAGGAACGCGACCGTCAGCGGGCCGTCCTCGCCCGCGACGCGGCCGGGCCGGCGATCCCGCCCGAGCCGCTCCCAGAGCGCCGTGTCGTGCGGCATCCCCTGCCGTACGACGTCGACCAGCTCGGCCGGGTAGCCCGCGCCGAGCAGCGTGCGACGGACCGCCTCCGAGACGGCCAGCACGCCCGTCACGCCGCGCGCGACGCGCGCGCGGATCTCCGCGAGCCGGCGCGCGTACTCGTCGGACGCGACGCCGCCGGTGCACGTCGCGCAGCGGCGCCCGTCGCCGGGGCCGGCGCAGATCGTGCCGTCGCCGGTCATCAGATACGCGCGCGGGCAGATCAGCCAATAGTTGTGCGTCGTGAACCAGCTCGGCAGGCCGCGCGCGGCGGTCTGGTCGATCAGCGCGGCGCCGAGGTTGTGGAGGTTGTGGAAGTGGACGGCGTCGGGTGCGACGCGGTCCAGCTCGGCGGCGAACGCCGCCGTGATCGGCGGGTCGTCGAGCTCGCGCAGCGGCCGCTCGCGATCCCACAGCCCGTGCGCGCGGTTGTGCACGCCGACGAGCCGCACGCCGTCCTCCTCCCACTCGGCGACGTGGTACGCGGGCTGCCCGAGCGCCGGCTTGACGGCCGCGTGGAAGACGGTCACCTCCCAGCCGCGCCGCGCCAGCTCCTTCGCAGCGAGTCGGGGCACGGTCGTCCCGCCGCCCGGGTCGTTCCAGCCGAACGCGGTCATCAGCAGGCGGCGCGCCATGTCGTCCGGGTGATCGGCGGGCGCGCACGGGGGTTGAGCGGGCGTGCTGCGCGCGGCGAGTGGCCGCGCGTCCCACCGCCGGCGGCGCCGGATCCGGGCGCCGCGCGTGCGATGCTGCGCCCGTGTCCGCACGCCGGCATCCCACGCGTGCGGCGGTGCGCCGCCGCCGCGCCGCCATGGCCGGCGTCGTCGCGGCGGCGCTGGTCGCCGGCGCGGCCGTCGGCGCCGGCCAGGGCGGCGATCCAGGCGGCGCGACGGCCCCGAGCGAGCCCGCCACCGTGGTCCAGCCGAGCGCGCTCGAGCAGGCGCGCGCCGACGTCGCGCGGATGTCGCTGCGGCGGCAGGTCGGCGAGCTGCTGATCGTCGCGTTCCCCGGCACGCGCGCGCCCGGCTACGTCCTGCGCGCGCTGCGCCGGGGCGGCGCGGCCGGCGTGATCCTGTTCGGCGGGAACGCGCCCTCGGCCGCGTCGGTGCGGGCGCTGACGGCGAGCCTGCGACGCGAGGTCCAGCCCGCGCCGATCGTCTGCCTCGACCAGGAGGGCGGTGCGATCCGCACGCTGAAGTTCGCGCCGTCGAGCGTCGGCCAGGCGGGCCAGCCGACTCCCGCCGCCGCGCGCGCCGCCGCGACCGCCACCGCACAGGCGCTCAGAACGGTGGGCGTGAACGTCGTGCTCGGCCCCGTCGCCGACGTGGCGGCGGCCACGCGCCGGTCGATCATGGCGAGCCGCGCCTACCCCGGCCCCGCGGCGGCGGTCGCCGCGGCGACCCGCGCCGCGACGGAGGCGTACCTGCGCGCCGGCGTGCTGCCGGTGCCCAAGCACTTCCCCGGCCTCGGCGGCGCGACGACGAACACCGACGACGCTCTCGCGCGCATCGGCCGCACGCGCGCCCAGCTCGCCGCCGACCTGCTGCCCTTCCGCGCCGCCTTCGACGCCGGCGCGCCGCTCGCGATGCTCGGCCACGCGCGCTACCCGGCGCTCGACCGCGCCCGCATCGCGTCGCAGTCGCGCGCGATCGCGACCGACCTGCTGCGCGACCGGCTCGGCTTCGCCGGCGTGGCGATGACGGACTCGCTCGAGGCGGACGCGTCGCTGGCGAGCACCGGCGGGGACGTCGGCGCGGCCGCCGTGCGCGCGCTGACGGCCGGCGCCGACCTGCTGCTGACGACCGGCGCCGGCTCGTTCCCGCTCGTGCGCGACGCGGTGATCGCCGCCGCGCGCCGCTCGCCGGCCGTCCGCGCGCGCGTCGCCGATGCGGCCGCGCGCGTGCTCGCGCTGCGGCGCACGCGCCTGGCCGGCTGAGCGGCGGGCCGCGCGTCGCGCGCTCGTGCGACCGGCGCCGAGGCACCGGACGGCGAGCTGGACGAGTACGCTGCGGCGTCATGTCGGAGCTGCTGCACCTGCTCGTCTACGAGTACGTCGAGGACATGACGGAGCGGCGCGCGCCGCATCGCGACGCGCATCTCGAGCTGATCCGCAGATACCAGGCGGACGGCCGCCTCGTGATCGCCGGCGGCGTCGGCGTGCCCGTCCACGGCGGACTGCTCGCGTTCCGCGAGGCGGCCGACGCCGAGGCGTTCGCCGCCGCCGATCCCTACGAGGCCGCCGGCCTGATCGTCAGCTCGCGCGTCGAGCCCTGGGCCGTCGTCACCTGAGCGCAGGCGGTCAGGGCAGCCGCCCGGCCCACCGCGTCGAGGCGGCCGCCGCGCCGAGCAGCAGCACGAGGCCGCCGATCGCGAACGCGGCCGTCACCTCGCGCCTGACGTCGCGCGTGCCGAGCTGCGAACCGAGCGTGCGGTAGATCGTCGACAGCTGCTGGTCGTCCTGCGCCGAGTAGGCGCGTCCGCCGGACGTCTCGGCGATCCGGCGCAGCGTCTCGGGGTCCGGCGGGACCGACAGCAGCGGCGGCCCGAGACCCGGGTTCGGCACGGTCGCTTCGCGCGTGCCGAGCGCGACCGTGTAGATCGGGACTCTCAGCGCGCGCGCGGACTGCGCCACGCCGACCGGGTCGCTTCCGGTCGTCGTCGTGCCGTCGCTCAGCAGCACGATCGCCGACGGCGGCCGTCTGCCGTCCGCGCCTCTCGGCTCGCGCTCGAGCGTGTCGAGCGCGACCTGGAGCGCGTCGCCGGTGGCGGTTCCGCCGTTGGCGATCTGCGCCTCGACCATGCGCCGCACGAGCGTGTGGTCGCGCGTCGGCGTCTGCGTCGTGTCGGGTACGTCGGCGTAGGCGGTGACGCCGACGCGGACGCCGCGGGGAAGCTGGTCGAGGAACGTCTGCGCCGCGCGCTTCGCCGCCGCCAGCCGCGTCGGCTCGACGTCGTCGGCCATCATCGAGCGCGAGTGGTCGGTCACGAGCATGATCGAGGCCCGCTCGACCGGCACCGCCACCGTCTTCTGCGGCTTCGCGAGCGCGAGCGCCAGCGCGGCGATCGCGGCGAGCAGCAGCGCGATCGGGAGCGCGCGCCGCCAGGCGGGCGTGCGGCCGGCCGCGAGCGCGAGCGTCGCGGTCGCGGGGAACCGCACCGCGTACCTGCGCGCACGCCGGCGCGACGCGAGCTGGGCGAGCAGCGCCAGCGGCACCAGCAGCAGCGCGAGCAGCATGAGCGGCTCAGCAAAACTCATGCGGGCCTCCCGGCAGCTCGCCGCAGGACGGTCGCGTGCGGTCGTGCACTCATCGCAACTTCTTCCCGAGCTCCTGCAGCCAGTCGCCGGCGGTCGACAGCACGACGTGCTCGACCTCGAGCCGCCTCAGCTCGCGCGCGACCGTCGCGCGGCGCTCCGCCTCGAGCGCGGCGAAGCGCTCGCGCACGCGCCGCCGCGACGTGTCGACCTCCACGCGCGCGCCCGTCTCGGGGTCCACCAGCGACAGCCGCCCGACGGCCGGGATCGCGGACTCGCGCGGGTCGCCGACCTCGACCGCCAGCACCGAGTGGCGCGCGCGCAGCGCGCCCAACGGCCGCGTCCAGTCGTCCTGGTCGCGGAAGTCGGAGATCAGCACCACCAGCCCCGCCTGCGTGGCGACCTTGCCGGTTCGCCGCAGGGCGTCGGCGAGCGCGTGGCGATCCGGCCGCCCGTCGGCGTCGGTCGCGCAGCCCTCCGCCAACGCGCGGCGCAGGCCGACGACGCCCGGCTTCGACGCCCGCGGCGGCACGAGCCGCGGCCGGCCCGCGCCGAACGTCATCAGCGCCACGCTGCCCGCGCGCCGGACCGCGAGCCGACCGAGCACGAGCGCGGCCCCTTCGGCGACGTCCCACTTCAAGCGGTCGGCCGTCCCGAACGCCATCGACGGCGAGGCGTCGAGCACGATCCAGGTCGTGAGCGTGCGCTCGGGCACGTGCAGGCGCACGTGCGGCACGCCGGTGCGCGCGGTCGCGGCCGCGTCGATCTGGCGCACGTCGTCGCCGACCTCGTACTCGCGCAGCTGCGCCAGCTCGGTGCCGGCGCCGAGCCCGGCGGCTCTGCGGTCGCCTGGCAGCGCGCCGGCGGCCCGTCGTGCGATCACCAGATCCAGCGCTGCGATCAGCCCGTGTGGGAGCGGGCCCGGGCCCTGGCGGCCGGCCGGTGGGCGCAGGGCGCTCATCGTCAGGCGGCGGCTCCGCGCCGCGAGGCGAGGTGGTCGGCCGGCGGCTCCTCGACCGTCGCCAGCACGCGCTCGAGCAGCTCGTCCGCCGTCACGTCCTCGGTCAGCGCGTCGTAGGACAGCACGAGCCGGTGGCGCAGCACGTCGGGCGCGAGGTCGCGCACGTCGGCGACCGCCACGTAGCCGCGCCCGCGCAGCAGCGCCAGCGCGCGCGCCGCCTGCACGAGCCCGATCGGCCCGCGCGGCGAGGCTCCGTACTCGATGAAGGCGGCGACGTCCTCGAGCCCGTAGCGATCCGGCCGCCGCGTCGCGTCCGCGAGCGCGACCGCGTAGGCGATCACCTCGCGGTCCACGAGCACCGCTTCGCAGGCCGCTCTGAAGCGGTCGAGGTCCTCCAGCGTCAGCCGCTCGCGCACCTCCGCGACGCGCCCGAGCGAGCGGTCGACCACGGCCGCCTCCTCGCTCCTCGTCGGGTAGTCGACGACGACCTTCATCAGGAAGCGGTCGACCTGCGCCTCCGGCAGCGGGTAGGTCCCCTCCGACTCGATCGGGTTCTGCGTCGCGAGCACGAGGAACGGGTGCGGGACGGGGAACGTCTCGCCGCCGATCGTCACCTGCTGCTCCTGCATCACCTCGAGCAGCGCCGACTGCACCTTCGCGGGCGCGCGGTTGATCTCGTCCGCGAGCAGGAAGTTGCCGAACACCGGCCCCAGCTCGGTCTCGAACCTGCCGGTGTCGGGACGGTAGACGCGCGTGCCGACGAGATCCGCCGGCACCAGGTCGGGCGTGAACTGGATGCGCGTGAAGGTGCCGCCGAGCACCTGCGCGAGCGTCTTGACGGTGAGCGTCTTGGCGAGCCCCGGCACGCCCTCGAGCAGCACGTGCCCGCCGGCGAGCAGCGCGACGAGCAGGCGCTCGAGCATCGCGTCCTGCCCGACGATCACGCGCTTGATCTCGTGCAGCGCCTCCTCGAGCGCGTCGCGCGGTTGGTCTGCGGTCACGTGGCTGCTCCTCTCCGGTTCCTGTGGGTTCTCAGCTAGATCAGCCGCCCGAACCAGCGCAGCGACAATGCCGCGCCGGCGAGCAGCAGGACGAGTCCGCCGGCCGCGAACGCCGCCGTCACCTGGCGGTGCGCGTCGCGGCGGCCGAGCTGCGAGCCGAGCCGCTCGTACACGGCGTCGAGCCCGTCGGTGGTGGCGGCGGTGAACGTCTCGCCGCCGGAGGCGTGCGCGATCGCGGCGAGCGATCTCGGGTCGGGCGGGACGCGCTCGACTCTGTCCTGCCCGCCTCTGCCGCGCACGCGGATCGTGCCGCGCTCGGTGCCGAGCGCGACCGTGTAGATCGGGATGCGCAGTCTCGCCGCCTCGCGAGCCGCTTCGAGCGGGTCGCGGCCGTAGGTCGACGTGCCGTCGGAGATCAGCACGATCGCCCCGGGCGGCCGTCTGCCGTTCTCGCCGGGGACGTTGCGCAGCGCGGTGATCGCGCTCGCGATCGCCTCGCCGGTCGCGGTGCCGCCGCTGACGGCCATGCGGTCGATCGCGGCGCGCGCGTCGGCGCGGCTGCGCGTCGGGCTCTGCAGCACCGTCGCATGGTTGTTGAACGCGAGCACGCCGACGTTGACCGCCCTCGGCACGCGTTCGAGGAACGCGCGCGCGGCGCGCTTGGCGGCGATCAGCCGGCTCGGCGACACGTCGGTCGCGAGCATCGAGCCCGACACGTCGGTCGCCAGCACGATCGCGGCGCGCTCGACCGGCACGGCGACGGTGCGCTGCGGCCGCGCCGCGGCGAGCACGAGCAGCGCGAGCGCGAGCGCGAACGCGAGCATCGGCAGGTGCCGGCGCCAGCGCGGCCGCCGCGGCACGACCGACGGCTGCATCCGCGGCGCCGCGAACGCCGCGGCGGCGGCGCGGCGCGTGCGCTGCTGCTGCACGTACCAGGCGAGCAGCAGCGGGAGCGCCAGCAGCGCGAGCAGTGCGAGGGGATCGGCAAAGCTGACCGCGAGCGTCACGGGATGTGCGCGGGTCGCTTCCCGAGCGTGACGTGCAGCGTCTGCGTGCGGCCGTCGCGTTCGACGACGACGTCTATCTCGTCGCCCGGCTCGTCGTCGCCTATCGCCGCGGCGACGTCCTCGGGGTCCTGCACGGTCTCGCCGTCGACCCTCCTGATCACGTCGCCTCTGCGCACCCCCGCGTCGTCGGCCGGCCCGTCCGCGACCAGCGCGACGACCTCGGCCCCGTCGGGATGCGTCGGCGAGGCGGGCGCGGTCGTCACGCCGAGCCACGGCCGTGGGATCGCCTCGCCTCTTTCCAGCTGCGGGATGATCTGGCGCGCCGTGTTCGAGGGGACGGCGAAGCCGATGCCGATGTTGCCGGCGACGCCGGCCGTGGCGATCTGCGAGTTGACGCCGATCACGTGCGCGGCGTCGTCGAGCAGAGGGCCGCCGGAGTTGCCGGGGTTGATCGGCGCGTCGGTCTGGATCACGTCGTCGATCGCGAACCCGTTCGGCGACTGGATCGAGCGTCCGAGCCCGGAGACGATTCCCTCGGTGGCGGTGCGGTCGAGCCCGAACGGGTTGCCGATCGCGACGACCAGGTCGCCGACCTCGACGGAACGCGAGTCGGCGAATCTGAGCGCCTTCACGCCTCTCGGGACGCGTTCGGGGTCGATCGAGACGACGGCGAGGTCGCTGGAGGGGTCGACGCCGAGCACGTCGCCGTCGATCGCGTCGCCGTCCTGGCCGAAGCGCACGAGCACGTGCGTGGAGGTGTCGACGACGTGCGCGTTCGTGACGAGCATGCCGCGGTCGTGGTCGATCAGGAAGCCGGTGCCCTCGCCGCGGTTCGTGCGGATCGAGGTGACGGCCGGGCTCGCCGCGGCGTAGATCGCGCCGGCGCGCGTCTCGCCTCTGTGCGGCTTGATCGGCTCGCTCGAGACGGCCGGCAGCGGCTCGACGCCATCCTCGCTCCCGCGCTCGAGCAGCATCCCCGCCGCGAACGCCCCGCCGGCGATCGCAGCCGCCGCGAGCAACAGCCCGAGCAGCAGCGAGAGGCGGCGGGAGCCGCCGCCGACGCGCTCCGCGCCGGCGTCGGGCGCGAGCGGCTCCGCGCTCGCCTGCGACCGGGCCTGCGCGGTGGACCGCAGCTCGGCGGTCCCCTCCTCGCTGTCGCGCGCCCGCTCCGACTCGGCGCGCCAGCCGCCCGTCCACAGGTGTCTCGGCGATCCCATCCGGCCTACGAGGGTAGTGCCGAACGTAATGCCCGGTTCAAGCTCTCAGGCGAACCGAGATCCCGAACGGATCGGTCGCGACGGCGGCGTCGCGCTCCTCGCGCAGCGCGTAGCCGGCCTCCGCGAGACGGCTCGTGGCGCGATCGCGCTCGCCGGCGTCGCCGAAGTGGATCACGAAGTCGCGCAGGCCCCGCGCGGCCGGGTCGGCCGGCGGCCCGCCCGCGCTCGCCCACGTGTTGAGCCCGAGATGGTGGTGATAGCCGCCGGCCGCGACGAACAGCGCGCCCGGGTAGCTGCGCACCATCACGTCGAAGCCGAGCGCGTCCGCATAGAAGGTCTCCGCGGCGGCGAGGTCGCTGACCTGCAGGTGCACGTGGCCGAGCGTCGTGCCAGTCGGCATGCCGGTGTCGGGCGCGTCGTCCGGCGCGGCGGCGAGCAGGTCGTCGAGGTCGAGCGGCAGCGTCGCCATCGCCAGCTCCCCGTTCGGCTCGCGACGCCACTCCTCGCGCGGGCGGTCGCGGTAGAGCTCGATCCCGTTGCCCTCCGGGTCGGACAGGTACAGCGCCTCGCTGACGAGGTGGTCGGAGGCGCCGTCGAGCCGCCAGCCGGCCCGCGCGACGCGGCGCAGCGCCTGCGCGAGCGCGCCGCGGTCGGGCACCAGCAGGGCGAGGTGGAAGAGGCCGCACGAGCGGCGCGCGCGCGGCGGCGCGGCCGCGTCCTCGATCAGCTCCACGAGCGCGGGTCCGTCGCTCGCGCCGAGCCGCACCACGCCGCCGTTTTCGGGCGCATCGGCGACGCGGGTCAGGCCGATCACGCGCTCGTAAAACGCGGCGACGCCGGCCGTGTCGGCGACGGTCAGCCGCAGCGGGCCGAGCGAGAGCGTGGGGGACAGGTCGGCCATCGCGTGTCGCTCGGACTGTACTCCGCGGCCGAAGATTCAGAAACCCTCCTCATGAATTAACGCTCTTCTAAGCGGGACGGGGCAATCATTGGGCATGGAACCGTCGTGCGCCTCGAGGCCGTCGTGAGCGCGGAGCTGATCGCGGCCTACGCCGGCGGCTCCGTGACACAGGCGGCACTCGTCGCAGGCGGCGCCGTCCGCTGCGTACCGCACTCCCTGAGGGCGCTGCGCCACCCGCTGTTCGCAGCCGTGCCGCTGCTCGCGCTGCTGGGCGTGGTGCTGTGGCTGCACGCCAAGCCCGGCGAC
>DASVFS010000188.1:0-46201 GCA_036379915.1 Conexibacter sp.
GACGCCAAGAAGGTGCGGTCCCAGCAACCACGGCCTTGGGACGGGTGCGTGGTGCTGGGACCGCTGGGTGCCCAGTCCGTCGCATCGCACCAGCTGACGACCAGTCCGTTGGGGGACCGGACCGTCTGGCCGCAAGCCGGATGCGTCGATTGCGTTGGGCTGGACCTCGCGAGGCGCCGCCCGCGCCTCAGTTCATGCTTACGGTTCTGTCACGGCTGAGCTGGGCAACGTTCGGGACCTTCTCGGCCACGGCCGGATCGACATGTCGCAGGACCCGACCGGCGGCGGCTTCGAGCGCGACGGCGTGCGCCGACAGTTCGATCAGCTGATCGTGGGGGATTCTGCCGAGCCGTGTGTCGCATTCATGGAGGGCAACCGCGATGCGATCGTGCGCCACCGTCGCGCACGCGCTCGCTGCGCGAAGATCGCCCGCCGTGGCCGTCGCCAGTCGGGTGGTGGTCGGGGGGACGCGAGCAGTGGTCGAACGGACGTGGACCATGGCGCAGGACTCTAAGTCGGTACATGACAGTCTGCAATCCCTCTTATTAGGGGCATAGCGATAGGGGTTGTCGGTCTTGCCGGAGTCACGCGGAACCGAGGCGGCGCAGCACGCGGATAGTTCGCATAATGGGAAGCTGGATACGTGGGAGCGTCCCGGCCGCGCTCAGGATCGTGCGCGTGCCATCGCGTGCGAACGGTTCTCGAGCGGCGTCCTTGGAGAGGTACATCGCGACCATGCCTGTGGTGATGAGCGCATGGTGTGTGCCGCGTCGAAGCTGACGCGCGCCTGACGCCGATCGAAACACGATGTGTGCCAGCCGGTCGCGCGCGACGTCCCCGCGCGCGTAGTGAGCGATGTAGTTGTGGTTGCCGGTGACCGCATCGTCAGCCTGGTCGACGAACGCGTCGAGCAAGGTGCTGGCCGCACAGATCCAGGGGACGTAGACGCGCTCGGCGGCCTGAAGGTCGGCCGTCGTGGTCGTCGGTTCGCACGCGAGCGCGAGCATCGCGAGTATCCAGAGGGACGAGCTTGCGGCGGCGGTAACCTCGAACCAACTCGCTTCGGTCTCGTGCGGGAACTCGCACTGGGCCCAGGCGGCGAGGGTCCGATCACGTCGCTCCGAGTCGGGGTCGTGGTTGACGATCTGCACCGTCGCGTGCCGTGCCGCGCGCCGCGCGCCCAACCTCACCTGCTCGAATCCGGGGAGCTGTGTGCAGAGACGCCGACACGCCTCCACCAGGCTCCGAAGGTAGCCGCCGTCCCCACGCGTCGGATGGTGGCAGTAGTAATCGGAAATCGGCCCTCCGGGGTCGAGCGCCTCGACAAGGGCCAGGTGCAGCTGGCGCCCGTTGGCGAGCGGATCGGGGGCAGGGCGCTCGCTGATGGAGTCGAGGTAGTCCAGCATGATCTGGTAGGCGGCAAGCAGTTGCAGGAGCGCACGGTCGCGCCGTCGCGGGAGGATCGCGAACAGCGCCGCACCTTCCGTGTTGAGGCGCTCGCGCTTCAAGGTGACGATCGCGTCTCGTCGCAGGAGCGGGTCAGGGATGCGCTGGGCACGCTCCTTCCACGCGTGCACCTCGCGCGCGACGTTGGGGAGGATCCACGTCAGCTCCCGGCTTGAGACGAAGACCAGCGCGACGAGCTGGCGCGGGCTGAGGGGCGTCGGATCGAGGGACACCCATGAAGCATCTTGATTTCACCCCTACCGTTAGGGGTCAGTCTCGAAAGGCTGCCTCCGCGGGCGTGCGTGCGGCCAGGTAGCCGGGGACAGCTGCGATGAGACCGGCGACGAGTGTCACGGAGGCGATGCTGCCGAGCGCGACGGTCGCTGCAATCGACCGCGCGACTGGAAAGCCGGTGACCGTGTTCAGTGCGCGCCCGAGAAGCTGCTCGCCGTAGAGGCCGTAGAGCGCACCGACGATGCAGCCGACACTCAAAAGAATGGCGCTCTCGAGAAGGAGGGCACACCAGAGGACGCGGGTACTAACCCCCGCGAGCTTCATGTCGGCCAGTCGTCTGCGTCGTTGCCAGATCATGCCACCCATGACTGCTGCGATGGCCAACACGGCGGCGACCAGCACCAAGGTCGCGATGTGGGTCAGGCGCGACAGGCCGCCGCGTGTCGTCGCTCGAGCGCGGTCCTCGCGCTGGTTCGCCGTGTGCACGGCAAGCGCCGATCGCGGACCCAGGGCGTGCTGCACCGCGCGACGGCCCGCTCGTTGCGTGAGGCCGGGCGCCAGCTCGATCTGAAGTGCGCTCGCGTCCGTCGTCGCCCATGCGCTGCTGAAGTCGTCTGCGTTGAGGACCAGCGTCCCCGGGGACCATCCAAAGTTGGTCGTGACCGCAGCAAGTCGAAACGTCGTAGGACGAGGCGACTCCACGGTGACGCGGTCGCCGACGTCGGCGCCGAGTTCCTTGGCGACGGCCTGCGAGGCGACGAACCAGCGTCCGTCGCGCAGGCGCGTCGTGGCTTGTTCCAGATCGCCGGTCACAATCTGTGTCGGTGGGATGAGGTCGCGTGCCGTCCGCGGTGGCGCGATGACCCAGACACGGCGGTTGCCTACATCCAGGAAGCTCCCGCGGTAGATGTGGACCGCGCGCACGGCCGGGCTTCTCGCGAGCGCGCGGATCGCCCTCTCCGGATCGAACGGTGTCGTCGGCAGCGTGTCGGACACGCCGCGCGGAGTCACCCACACGGGCGAGACCTGATTCAGCTCGGTTGCATTCGGGTCCAGCCCACGTTGGAGGTCCCCGCGAGCGCCCTCAGTCGCCGTGCTACCGAAGACGGCGATGGCGGCAATCGCAGCGATTCCCACCGACCGGTTGCCGGCGGAGAGCAGCTCGCCGACGGCCAGCACGGGAACGACCGACTTGAATCGTCTTCGCATCCGGTACGCGAGCCCCAGGACGCTCGTCAAGACGATCGGAAGCATGAGCAGCATCGAAGCTACGAGTGTCGCCATCCCGAACTGTGCGGAGCCCGGGGACAAGAGAAGGATCGCGGTCGTGATCGCAAGGCACGCACTGCCGCCGGCGAGCAGCCAGCTGCGCTGTCGCGCCACGCCCCCGCGCTCCTGATCGAGGCCACGGTCGTCAACCTCGTCAAGTGCCGGCGCGCGGAACGCGGCCACCAAGGGGAACAGCGTCGCCACGATCGCGGCGAGCATCCCAGCGCCAATGGAGAGTGCGACCGTCGCGGGTCCGACGGTACGTCCGGTGCCAACTGGAAAAGCGATCGAGAGATAACCCGGCGCCGGGTGGAAGACGTGCCGCGAGAGCACTTCGCCGAGCGCTACTCCGATCGCAGAGGCGACGACGCCCAGGACGAACGCATCGAGCAGGATCACCTGGACGACAGCCCAGAAGCCGTAGCCGGACATGCGCAGCTCGGCGATCAGGCGACGGCGCTCGGGCGTCATGAGCAGCATCGCATTGACGGCGAACAGGAAGCCGACGAGGGCGCTGATCCCGGCGAACAACGTCGCAGATTGGTTGGCGGGGAACGCTGCCTCGGCGAAAAGGCGCGCCTCCGAGTCTGCTGGCCGCACGTCGACCCGTCCCGCCCCGAGATCCTTAAGCGCCCGCACGACTGCTTCAGCGTGGTCGGCATCCATTCGCACGAACACGCGAGATACACGTCCATTCATGCCGGCGAGTCGCTGCGCGAAGGCGAGCGGCGCCACGACGGCCGGAGCATCGGTCAGCGGTCCGACATCCGAGCGCCCGACGACCGCTCCAACCGGCACCCGCCGAACATGGCCGCCAATCTCGACGGTCAGGCTCTGGCCGAAGCGCACCCCAAGAGACCTGGCAACACTCGCAGGAACGACAAGGGCTTGCAGCTGGGCGAGGCGGCCACCGCTCCAGCCATGCAGGAGCGTCCCGCCGAGCGTCGCCAGCCGCGAGTCGGCCGCGAGCAGCGTCACGACGCGGTGACCGCTGCGGCCGACCAGGTTCGCTTGTGCTTGCAGGACGGGAGCGGCAGCCTCGACGCCACCGATCGATCTCACCTGGGCTACAACACGCTGGTCGAAGCCATGCGGGTCCCGTGCGACAAGTTGGTACGACGCCTTTCCGACGAGGCCATGCGTGATCTGCGCGATCGACGCGCCGAGGCTCTTGCTCGACACCAGCACGGCAAAGAGCAGGGCAACTCCGACGGCGATCCCGATGACCGCGAACGACTCCTGCACGAGCCGCGCCCGAATGCGGCGCATGTAGAACCAGGCGAGATTGCGTGGCCTCACGGCTCCTCCGTGGTGGACATCGCAGCAATGGACTCGTCGCCTCCGTGCTCGCCGAGCTTGCCGTCGCGCAGCGCGTACGCGCGATCAGCACAGGCGAGCGCCTGCGGATCGTGCGTCACGAGCACGACCGCTGTGCCTCGCTCCCGGCACACGTCGCTCAGCAGTGCGAGGACCGCCAGGCCTCGCCTCGAGTCGAGACTGCCGGTCGGCTCGTCGGCCAGCAGGAGCCGCGGGTCGGTGGAGAGCGCTCTTGCAATTGCTACGCGCTGCTGCTCCCCGATCGACAACTCGCCGATGCGTCTCTCGGCCTTCGCATCGATCTCGAGCCGGGCAAGCAGCGGCGTGATCTGCTGCTGAGCCTTCCTTGGGCCCATGCCGGCGCCCATCAGGCGCACGATTGCGTTGTCGATCGCCGACAGGCTCGGTATGAAATGGAACGTCTGCGAGACGAATCCCATGTCGCGCAGTCGGTATCGAGCAGCCTCGCGTCCGTTCAGCTGCGCAATGTCCCGACCCGCGACGAGGATCTCGCCTCGGTCCGGTTTCATCACGGCCGCGATCAACTTGAGGAGCGTCGTCTTGCCGGAGCCGCTGGGCCCGTAGATCGCGACAAGCTCTCCGGCCGCAACGGTGAACGACACGTCGTCGACCGCTCGGATCGGCTCGGTGTCCGCGCTCGCATAGTGCTTGACGAGCGCACGGACGTCGAGCATCACGCGGTCTCGCCGCGGTCGCGCGGGAACTGAATCACGTCCGCGCGCGTGGTGAGCCGCGCCGGCCGGATCAACTCCCCGTCGCTGAGCGACATCACGGTGTGAGACCTGAGCATGTCGGGAACATCGGGCACCGCCATGAGCACAGCCATCCCGGTCTCGTCCGCGATTCCGCGAAGGTGCCGCAACACGTTCTCGCACTCGACGGCGCCCAACCCCATCGTCGGGTCGTCCGCGACGAGCAGTGCAGGCTCTCGCACGACCGCCTGCGCGAGCATCACCAGCGTTCGCTCAGCGTCGTCCAGTTCCCGCCACCGCGCTCGCGCGAGTTCGGCGGCGCCGATCCGACGCAGCGCTCGAGTCGCCAACCGCTCGGCCTCAGGGTACGAGATGTCGCCATACAGCGAAATCGGCACGTAGTCGAGCATGGTCATGGATGACAAGTACGGCCCCTGACGCCGCATCCAACCGATCCGCGGATGCAGTCCCGACCCGCGTCGTCGCGATCGGGCAGTGAGGTCCTCGCCCTCAAAGAGAACCGTCCCCGAGTCGGCAGCCTCGATGCCAGCCGCAATGCGCAACAGCGGTGTCTTCCCAGACGCTCGCTGCCCGAAGATCGCCGCGAACTCGCCAGCGTCGAGGTCGAACGAGACATCGTCCAAGACGACGATCTCGTGGCGACCACGCCAGTAGCGCTTGCTGACGCGGTCGAGGGAAAGGAGCGGCCTGGTCAACCCGTGCACGCTACGTCAGTCGCGCCCGCAGTCGGAGCACCCGCTTCATCTCGGCGCGCACCTCCTGGAGCGACTCGATCTTGATCTGAAGCTCCTTCACGTCGGTGCGTCGCAGCAACAACCGTCCGATCGGCGCCCATTCCGCAACCGGATCTATCAGCACGTCGGTGTCGCCGGTCAGCAACTCGATCCGATCAAGGCACGCCTGCTCCTCGACCCGTGTCTCCTCGATCAACCCCGACAGCTTCTCGAAGGAGGCTGCCACGATCTTCCACCGGAGAGCGCCTCGCAGCGGTGGCGAGGGCTCATCCATCCATGCGTCGAAGGCTTCCCGTCCCGCAGCGGTCGGGTCAAACGTGATCTGGTTGCGGCTGGTCTGCGCCGTTGCCTCGCGGCGTCTGACCCACCCCTTTCCCTCCAACTGGAGCAGCGCGGGGTACACCGCATTCACAGAGACAGGGACTGGAACGCGAGCATTCACACGCTGCGCCAGCTCGTAGCCGTACCCCGGCTGCTCGATCACGAGCCCCAACACAGCGTTCTGGAACGACATCCCCGCACCACCCCTGGGTCGCTGATGAACCGGACGGTACACCAGCAATTCGTACCCCGCCAGCGGGAACCTCGTCGCACCACAGTGAGAGGCGAGGTGCACCTCCCTGACGCTGACACGACGTTTAGGCCGCTATTGGGCCACACACGGCGGCCTCCTCGGGACCTTCCGTCCCTTGAATCAGCCATCAGAGCGGAGAAAGCGGAAGACGGGCCTCGAACCCGCGACCTTTGGCTTGGGAAGCCAACGCTCTACCAACTGAGCTACTTCCGCGCGCGCTCCAGTCTACCGGGCGTCGTAGGCTTCGGCTGGTGCGCCGTCCCGCCGTGCTCCTCTCGATCGCCCTGCTGGCGGCGCTCATGCTCGCGCGCCGGCGACGCCGCGCGGCTCCCGCTCCGCTCGTCGTCGCGCGGCCCGCGCCGGCGCTTCCCCCGCCCGCGCCCGGCATGCGCTTCCTCAGCGTCCCGTGGGAGCTCGTCGCGGCGCCGGCCGACGAGCCGTCGCTGACGATCCGCTACGCCGGCGACGAGCACATGGAGCTCGACCGCGTCGACGCGCGGGAGACGCCGACGCAGGTGTTCCTCACCGTGCTGACGCGCTGGCAGGCGCCCGGCGGCGGCTGGTTCGCGTTCGAGCGGCGGCACGAGGCGGCGGTCGCGCTCGCGCAGCCGCTCGGCGGGCGGGCGCTGGTCCACGCCCCGGTCGACGAGCCGGGCCGCGCTCCGCTCTACCCTTGAGCATCGCGATGCGCCGCGCCGCCACGACCCTCGCCGTCTCCGTCCTCGCGCTGCTGCTCGTCGGGCTGCTCGTGTTCGGCGTCCTGCAGACCGGCGACGACAGCTCGCTGGACCAGGCGGTCGCGCGCGACGAGCGCCCGCTCGCGCCCGACGCCGCGCTCCCGCTGCTCGACGGCGCGGGGTCGAGACGGCTCGCCGACTTCCGCACCCACGGCGGGTACGTCGTCGTCAACTTCTTCGCCTCGTGGTGCGGGCCGTGCGCCGCGGAGGCGCCGCTGCTCAACCGCTTGCAGCGCAGCCTCGCCGGCCGCGGCACGGTGGTCGGCGTCGCCTGGAACGACCTCGGCGACGACGCCCGCGCGTTCGTGCGCGAGCACGGCGTGCGCTACCCGGCGCTGCGCGACCTCGATCGCACGTTCGGCGACGCGTACGACGTCACGGGCGTGCCGGAGACATTCGTGCTGGACGCGCGCGGCCGCGTCGTCGCGCTCAACCGCAGCGAGCTGACGCAGGACTGGATCGACACGACGCTCGATCCGCTGCTCGCGGCCGAGGCGCGGCGGGGATGAGCCGCCGCGCGCGCCGGGCGGCGGCCGTCGCGGCGCTGGTCGCGGCGTTCGCCGCCGGCGCGTCCGCGGCCCCCGCCGCACAGCCCCGGACGACCCTGCCGGCGATGGAGCAGCAGGTCATGTGCGTCGTCTGCAGAACGCCGCTCGCGGTCGCGAACGGCCCGCAGGCCGATGCCGAGCGCCGCCAGATCCGCCGCCTGATCGCCCAGGGCAAGAGCGAGCGGCAGATCAAGGACGCCCTCGTGGCGCAGTACGGCGAGCGGGTCTTGGCCTTGCCGGAGGCGGGCGGCTTCGACCTCGCCGTCTACCTCGTCCCGATCGCGGCCGTCGCGGTCGCGCTCGCGCTGCTGGCGCTCGCGCTGCCGCGCTGGCGCCGGGAGAGCCGTGCGCAGGCCGCCGCGCCGACTGCGGCGGCGCCCGCGCCGACCGCCGAGGACATGCGGCGGCTCGACGACGAGCTCGCGCAGCGCGACTGACCGCCCCGCGCCGGCTGTCGGCCGCCGGTTGCGTCCCTCATCTCACCGGATTACTGTTGGTCATGAGACCGACGGCGACCACGGGGGAAGCGCCGATGACACGAACCGGAGCGGAGTACCTCGAGGCGCTGCGCGACGGGCGCGAGGTGTGGATCGACGGCGAGCGCGTCGCCGACGTCACCGCCCACGCCGCCTTCCGCAACACTGCGCGCTCGATCGCGCACCTCTACGACATGACGCACGATCCCGAGCACAGGGACGTGCTCACGACGCCGTCCCCCGCCACCGGCGAGCCGATCCACCGCTGCTACACGATCCCCCGCTCGCAGGCCGACCTCGTCGCGCGCCGCGAGGCGACGCGCACGTGGGCGCAGGCGACGTTCGGCTACCTCGGCCGCAGCCCGGACTACATGGCCTCCTGCTGGGCCGGCTTCGCCGCCGCGCCCGGACTGTTCGCGCGCGGCGGACAGGAGCGGGCCGACAACCTCCTGGCCTATTACGCGCACATGCGCGACCGTGACCTCTACCAGTCGCACACGATCGTCAACCCGCAGATCGACCGCTCGAAGCCGGCCGCCGAGCAGGCGGAGCCGTTCCTCTACGTCGGCGTCGTCAGCGAGCGCGACGACGGAATCGTCGTGCGCGGGGCGAAGATGGTCGGCACCGCCGCGCTGTTCGGCGACGAGATCTTCGTCGGCACGATCGAACCGCTCGGCCCGCACGACGACGACTACGCGCTGACCTTCTCGATCCCGTTCAACACGCCCGGCGTGAAGGTGATCTCGCGCGCCTCCTACGAGCAGGAAGCGCGCAGCCCGTGGGACAACCCGCTCTCGAGCCGCTTCGACGAGAACGACGCGCTGATGATCTACGAGAACGTGCTCGTGCCGTGGGAGCGCGTGTTCGTCTACAGAGACGTCGAGCTCGCCTTCAGACAGTGGTGGGAGACGCCCGCCTTCTCCTACTGGATCCATCAGGCGGCGACGCGCTACTGGACGAAGCTCGAGTTCCTCGCCGGCCTCGCGATCAAGGTCGCGAAGGCGAACAACGTGCTGAAGCTGCCGCTCGTGCAGATGCAGCTCGGCAGAGTCCTCGCGACCGTCAACCTCGCGCAGGCCGCCGTGCTGGCGATGGAGGACGGCTGCGAGCCCGTCCCCGGCGGCGACGGCGCCGTGCAGCCGAACCGCGCGGTCGCGTTCGCGCAGCGCGCATGGGCGCCGCACGCCTACGTCCAGGTGCTCGAGGAGATCAAGTGGCTCGCCGGCGGCTCGCTCATACAGATGCCGGCCTCCTATCGGGACCTCGTGCACCCGGAGGCAGGCCCGCTGATCGAGCGCTACGTGCGCTCGCCCGGCTACTCCGCGGAGGAGCGCATCAAGCTCTACAAGCTCGTGTGGGACGCCGTCGGCTCGGAGTTCGCGAGCCGCCACGAGCACTACGAGCGCTTCTACCACGGCGCCCCGTACGTGAACCTGCCGGCGGCCTTCCGCGAGGGCGCGCCGGAGCGCTGCGAGGCGCTCGCCGACGCGGCGCTCGCCGGCTACGCGCTGAGCGACCTGCTCGGCGCCGCCGACGCGCCCACGCCGCTCACATCGAGTCCGGCGCGCTGACGCCGAGCAGCCGCAGCGCGGTCGCGATCGTCCGCTTGGCGGCGATCGACAGCGCGATCCGAAACGATTCGACGGCCTCCGGCTCGGCGCCGACGACGCGGCAGTCGCGGTAGAAGGCGGTGAACTCCTGCGCCAGCTCGAGCGCGTAGGCGGCGATCTTGTGCGGCGCCCGCCGCTCGGCCGCCTCGGCGACCTCGTCGGGAAAGGCGAGCAGCTTCTTGATCAGGGCGCGCTCGGCCGGCTCGAGCGCCGCACCCGTCCCGTCCGCGCCGGCGACGCTCGCGAGCGCCGACGCGACGCGCGCCTCTCCCGCCTTCTCGAGCATCGAGTGGATGCGCGCATGCGCGTACTGGACGTAGTAGACGGGATTCTCGTTCGACTGCTCGCGCGCGAGGTCGAGGTCGAGGTCGACCGTCGAGTCGTGCGAGCGCTGCAGCATGAAGAAGCGCGTCGCGTCGACGCCGATGTCGTCGATCAGCTCGTCGAGCGTGTTGAAGATCCCGCGCCGCTTCGACATCGCCGAGCGGTCGCCTCCGGCGATCAGGTGGACGAACTGCATGATCAGGATCTCGACCGTGTCGGGATCGCCGCCGAGCGCCTCGTACGCCCCTCTCAACCGCGCGACGTACCCGTGGTGATCGGCGCCGAAGACGCAGATCTGCCGCTCGTAGCCGCGCGCCCGCTTGTCGAGCAGGTACCCGCAGTCGGAGGCGAAGTACGTCGGCTCGCCGTTGGCGCGCACCAGCACGCGGTCCTTGTCGTCCCCGAACGTCGTCGTGCGCAGCCACAGCGCGCCCTCGGAGCGGTACGTGTGCCCGCTCGCCTCGAGCGCCGCGAGGGCGCGTCTGACCGCGCTCGGCTCGCCCTCGTACAGCGAGCGCTCGCTGAAGACGCGATCGTGCCGGACGCCGAAGCGCGTCAGCGTCGCCTGGATCCGCTCCAGCATCTTCGCGACCGCCTCCTGCGCGAGGTGGTCGGGGTCGGCCGTGGCGCTGTCGGGGATCTCGGCCGCCAGCTCGGCGACGTAGTCGCCCTCGTAGCCGCCCTCCGGGATCGGCTGCCCGAGCGCGCGCGCCTGCACCGACTCGCCGAGCTTGCGCACCTGCGCACCGGCGTCGTTGAGGTAGTACTCGCGCTGCACCTCGTGGCCGTGAAAGGCGAGCAGCTCGGCGAGCGCATCGCCGTAGGCGGCGTGGCGACCGCTGGCGGCGACGAGCGGACCGGTCGGGTTGGCGCTGACGAACTCGACGAGGACGCGCTCGGCCTGCTGTGCCCCGCCACCGCCGAACGACGCGTCCCGGTCCAGCACGTGGGCGAGTGCGCCCGCGTACCAGGAGTCCGCGAGGAAGAGGTTGAGGAAGCCCGGGCCTGCGATCTCGTACTTGGCCAGACCGGCGCCCAGGCGCTGCTGGAGCTCCGCCCCCAGCCGCTCGGCGATCTCCCGCGGCGGCCGGCCGACGCTGCCGGCGAGCAGCATCGCCGCGTTCGTCGAGTAGTCGCCGAAGCCCTCGCGTCTGGGCCGCTCGACGGTCGGCGCGGCGCCACCGGCGGCGTCGCCGTTGCGCAGCGCGGCCGATGCCGCCTCGACGGCGGCGCGAAGGTCCTGCAACGGGGTCACGCGTCGGAGGGTACCGGCGGCCGCCCCGCGCCGGCCTCGCGCCCGGCTCAGTAGTGGTAGGGCTCTCTCGCGAGGATCTTGTGGCCGCGGTAGATCTGCTCCAGCAGCACGACGCGCGCGAGCTGGTGCGGCAGCGTCATGGCGCCGAGCGAGAGGCGGTGGTCGACCTGGTCCAGCTGCAGCCCGAACGGCCCGCCGACGACGAAGCAGACGTCGCGGCCCGCCTGGCGGCGTTCTTCCAGGAAGCGGGAGAACGACTCCGAGGAGTACTGCTCGCCCTCCGCGTCGAGCAGCGAGACGAACGCCCGCGCGGGGATCCGTCGCGCGACCTGCTCGTCCTCGCGGACCTCCACCAGCTCCACGCGCGCATGGCGCGCGAGCAGCTTCTGGTAGTGCTGCACGTCGTCGGCGAACGGCGGACGCAGGCGGCCGACGGCCAGGACGACGATCTTCACGGCTGCGATACTAGGCCCCATGGACGACGAAGACCGCGAGCGCCACATCAACATCCACTTCTCCCCCGAGATCATGGCCGGGGTTTACGCCAACTTCGCGAACGTGAGCCACTCGGAGTACGAGTTCACGATCACCTTCGCGCGCGTCGACCACGAGGTCGACGACGAGGAGATCCCGGGCGTCGTCGTCTCCCGCGTCAACCTCTCGCCCAGGTTCATGCGCGAGCTGATCGACGCGATGGAGGACAACTACTCGAAGTGGCAGACGAGCGAGGGCATCAAGAACCTGCCCGAGTTCGACGGCCCCGACGAGCCGCGCCAGCAGTAGTGCCGCCGGCGCTCGCCTGGAGCGGCGGCAAGGACTCGGCGCTCGCGCTGCACGCGTTGCGGGGAGGCGGTCGCGAGCCGTCCGTCCTGCTGACGACCGTCACCGAGGGCGTCGAGCGGATCAGCATCCACGGCGTGCGGCGGGAGCTGCTGCACGCACAGGCGGCGGCGGTCGGGATCGAGCTGGTCGAGGTGCGCATTCCGCTGCCGTGCCCGAACGAGGTCTACGAGCAGCGGATGGCCGAAGCGCTCGCGCGCCCTCCCCTCGACGCCGTCCCCGAGATCGCCTTCGGCGACCTGTTCCTCGAGGACGTGCGCGCCTACCGCGAGGAGCGGCTCGAGCCGAGCGGGCGGAGCGCGCTGTTCCCGCTGTGGGGACGCGACACGGCGGCGCTCGCCCGGACCTTCCTCGCGGAAGGTTTCGAGGCGCTCGTCGCGACCGTCGATCCGCGGGTCCTCGATGCGTCGTTCGCCGGCCGCCCCTACGACGCCGCGTTCCTGCGGGACCTGCCGCCGGGCGTGGACCCGTGCGGCGAGAACGGCGAGTTCCACACGTTCGTGCACGCGGGACCGGTCTTCGCGGCGCCGCTCGCGGTGGCGACCGGCGTGGTGATCGAGCGGGACGGGTTCGTCTACGCCGACATCGTGCCCGTGGAAGCGGCGGCGGCCGCCTGACGATGCGGATCGCGATCGTCTCCGACGTCCACGCGAACCGGCACGCGTTCGAGGCCGTGCTCGACGCCGTCGAGGCCGCCGGCGCGGAGGAGCTGTGGTGCCTCGGCGACCTCGTCGGCTACGGGGCGGAGCCGGACGCGTGCGTCGAGCTGGCGCGCCGCCACGCGGCCGTCTGCCTCGCCGGCAACCACGACCTGGCCGCGTGCGGGAAGCTGCCGCTCGACCAGTTCGTCAAGGGCGCCGAGCTGTCGATCGAGTGGACGCGCGACGTGCTCGCGCCGCAGCATGCGGACTGGCTGGCGACGCTGCAGCCGCAGCGGCTGGACGAGGCGATCGGCCTCTATCACGCCTCGCCGCGCGACCCGGTGTGGGAGTACGTGCTCTCGCCCCTGCAGGCCGAGCTGTGCATCGACCGGCTCGAGCACCGCGTCGCCTGCATCGGACACTCGCACATGGCGTTGCAGTACTCGCGCGCCGACGGCGCGATCGCGTCCGGCGGCACGTGCAGAGGCGGCGCCGAGCTCGACCTCGCCGCGGGCAGCTGGCTGCTGAACCCGGGCAGCGTCGGCCAGCCGCGCGACGGCGACCCGCGCGCCGCCTGGCTGCTGCTCGACGTGCGCGCCTGGACGGCCGGGTTCCACCGCACCGAGTACGACGTCGCGGGCGCCGCCGCCGCGATCCGCGCCGCGCGCCTGCCCGACTCGCTCGCCGAGCGGCTCGGCCACGGTCAGTAGCCTGTCTCGCTCGATGCGGTCCGTCGTGAAGGTGCTCCCCCTGGCCCTGCTCGGGCTCGCCGCCGCGCTGCTCGTCGCGTGCGGGGATCGCAACGGGCTGTTGTCCGGAGCGCAGGCGGGCAGCCTGCAGGACGCGCTCGCGGCCGCGCAGTCGGCCTGCGCCGCCGGCGACTCCGGCCGCGCGGCGATCGCGGCCCGCAGCTTCGCCGAGCGCGTCGACGCGCTGCCGCCCGGCGAGGTGGACCGGCGGCTGCTTGCCGACCTGCAGGACGGCGCCGCGACGCTCGAGTCGCTCGTGCCGCGCACGTGCACCGCCGCGGCGACCACGACGACCGAGCCGACGACGACGGCCACGACGACGCCCACGACCACCAGCACGACCACGACGACCGAGCCGACCACGCCGACGACACCGCCGACCACGGTCCCGACCACCCCCACCACGCCCCCCGTCCCGCCCGACAACGGCGGCGGCAGACCCGGCGACGGCGGTGACGGAGGCGACGAGGGCGGGGACGGCAGAGCGCCCGGCAACCCCGGCGGCGCCGCGCCCGGGCAGGTCAAGAAGGCACTGAAGGAGCTGCAGAAGGAGTCGAAGGGGTGAGCGAGACCGTCATCGCCGGCCGCTACGAGCTCGGCCACCGGCTCGGCATCGGCGGCATGTCGACCGTGCAGCTCGCGCTCGACCGCCGCCTCGAGCGCCACGTCGCCGTCAAGCTGCTGGCCGAGCACCTCGCCGACGACCCGGCGTTCGTCTCGCGCTTCCGCCGCGAGGCGCTCGCCGCCGCCCGGCTCGTGCACCCCAACGTCGTGCAGGTGTTCGACTTCGGCTTCGACGAGGCCGCCCACCAGCACTTCATCGTGATGGAGCACGTGCCCGGCAGCTCGTGCGCGGAGCTGTTGCGCGAGCACGGCCACCTCGACGTCGAGGAGGCCGTGGAGATCGTCACGCAGGCGTGCCGCGGGCTCGACTATGCGCACCGCAACGGCGTCGTGCACCGCGACGTCAAGCCCGGGAACCTGCTCGTGACCGACGACGGCGGCGTGAAGCTGGCCGACTTCGGGATCGCGAAGGCGACCGAGCAGTCGTCGATCACCCAGGTCGGCTCGGTGCTCGGCACCGCCGCCTACCTCGCGCCCGAGCAGGCGCGGGGCGAGGCGTCCGGCCCGCGCTCGGATCTCTACTCGCTCGGCGTCGTCGCGTATCAGCTGCTGTCGGGCCGCCTGCCGTACGAAGCCGCCTCGCTGTCGGAGCTCGCGCTCAAGCAGCAGCGCGAGCTGCCGGCGCCGCTCGAGCAGCTGAACCGCGACGTGCCGCCCGCGCTCGCGCAGGCCGTCGCGATCGCGCTGGAGCTGGAGCCGGAGGGCCGCTACGCGTCGGCCGCCGAGATGGAGCGGGCGCTCCGCGACGGCGTCCGCGGGATCGCCCCGACGCGCGCGCCGATGCGCGCGACGGCCGCGACGCGCGTGATCGCGCCGGCGGCGGCCGCCACCGCCGAGACGCGCGCGGTGCCCGCGCGCCGCAGACCACAGGAGGTGCCGGCCCGCCGGCCGGGCGTGCGAGAGCCCGCGGCGCCCGCGCCGCGGCGCACCGCCCCGGCGGCGGCCGCCGGCCGCGACGTCGTCCGCCGCCGCTTCCTCGCCGTGCTCGCGATGCTCGCGCTGATCGCCGCGATCGTCGCGATCGCCTTCGTCGCGCTGAGCGACGGCGGGGGCGGCGCGCAGCTGCGCAGAGTCGTCGCCGACGACGCGCAGCAGGCCGTCGAGCAGCTGCAGAGCCTGATCGACGACAACGTCAGATAGCGCGCCCGCCGACCGCCGGCCCACCGCGCGACGCGGCCGCTACGCGAGCCCGCCCGGCGCCGCGCCGCCCCGCACGGCCGCCGCGAGCTCCGCCAGCCTCCCCGCCGCGATCGCCGCGCGCAGGTCGGCCATCAACCGCGCGATGTAGGCGAGGTTGTGCAGCGTGACGAGCCGCAGCGCGGTCAGCTCGCGCGCGCCGAACAGGTAGTGCAGGTACGCGCGCGAGTAGCCGCCGGCGCACGCCGGGCACGGGCAGTCCTCCATGATCGGCTCGCGCGCGTGCTTCCAGCGTCCCTTCGTCAGGTCGACGCGCCAGCGGTGGTCAGGATCGGGCACGATCGCCATGCCGTGGCGGCCGAGCCGCGTCGGCATCGCGCAGTCGAACGTGTCGATCCCCAGCTCCACCCCGCGCACGAGATCGTCGATCTCGCCGATCCCGAGCAGGTGGCGGGGCTTGTCCGGCGCGACCCGCTCGAGCTCGTCGGTGGCCCACTCGACGACCTCGTACATCTGCGCCTTCTCGGCGCCGAGCGAGCCGCCGATCGCGACGCCGGGCGCGCGGCTCTGCGCCACCACGCGCGTCGAGCCCCGCCGCATGTCCTCGTACACCCCGCCCTGCGCGATCGCGTAGAACGCCTGGTCGCCGCGCCCGTGCGCGGCCTGCCAGTCGAGGCAGCGCTCGAGCCAGCGGTGCGTGCGCTCGGTCGAGCGCTCGGTGTAGTCGCGGTCGACGTGGAACGGCGTGCACTCGTCGAACGCGAGCGCGATGTCGGAGCCGAGCGCCGCCTGCACCTCCATCGACGTCTCCGGCGCCATGAAGCGCTCGCCGCCGTCGATGTAGGAGCGGAAGCGCACGCCCTCCTCCTCGATCGCGAGGATCGCCCCGGCGCGATCCGCGCCGCTCGGCGCGCGGCCCTTGACCTCGTCCGCGACCGTCCCGTGGCCCATCGAGAAGACCTGGAAGCCGCCCGAGTCGGTGATGATCGGGCCGCTCCAGCGCATGAACTCGTGCAGGCCGCCCTGCTCGGCGATCAGCTCGTGGCCCGGGGCGAGGAACAGGTGGAACGTGTTGCCGAGCACCATGTCGTAGCCGAGCGCGGCGACCTCGCGCGGCTCGATCCCCTTCACCGTCCCCTTCGTCGCGAGCGGCACGAACGCCGGCGTGCGCACCTCGCCGTGCGCCAGGCGCAGCACGCCCGTGCGCGCGCGCGAGCCGGGGTCGCGGTGGTGGATGTCGAGCAGCTCGGCCACGGCGCGGGACCCTAGCGAGGACCCGCGCCGTGCCGGCGGACGGTCAGCCCTCGATCGGCTCCGGCGTGTCGGAGCCGCTGCCGACGCTGATGGAGACGCGGCGCGGCTTGCGCTCCGCGGGCTTGGGGATGCGGACCTCGAGCACGCCGCGGTGGAAGCTCGCCTGGACGGCCTCGGCGTCGACGCCGTCCGGCAGCGTCAGCGAGCGCGAGAAGGCGCCGTACGAGCGCTCGAGGCGGTGATAGCCCTCACCGCGCTGCTCGTGCTCGGCCTTGCGCTCCCCGGAGACCGTCAGGACGTTGTCCTCGACCTCGATCGTCACGTCCTCCTCGGACAGGCCGGGAAGGTCGGCGCGCAGCACGTAGTGGTCGTCGGCCTCCACGAGGTCCATCGCGGGCAACCAGCGGCGGCCCGCCCCCTCGCCGGCGCCGACGGGAGTGTCGAAGAAGGAGTTGAAGAGCCGATTGATCTCGCCCTGGATCGTGTTGAGCTCGCGCACCGGCTCCCACCGTACAAGTGCCATCTGCCATACCTCCATACGAAAATCTAAGTGCGTTCGCCTCAAGTCTAGCAGCGCGTCCGGGCAGCGCAAGGCACCCGCGCGAGCAGGCGTGACGGCGCTCGGAGGGAGGATCAGACGGCCGGCGGCTGCGGGACGAGGCGGTCCCAGTACTGCCCGAGAAGCCTCAGCTCCTCCTCGCTGAACTGCGCGAGGAAGCGGCGGCGGATCCCGGCGACGTGCGTGGGGCGCGCCTGCTCGAGCAAGGCGAGACCGGCCTCGGTGATGCACGCGAACGCCCCGCGCGCGTCGTGCGCGCAGGCGCAGCGCATCAGCAGCCCGTCGCGCTCCAGCCGGTCCACGAGCCGGCTCATGCCGCTGCGGCTCAGCAGCACGGAGTCCGCCAGATCGCACATGCGCATGCGTCGCTCGGGCGCGTCGGCGAGCTGGATCAGCACCTCGTAGGAGGTCAGCGGGAGGCCGTGCGCCGCCTCCATCTCCGCGTCGAGCGCCTTCAGCACGCTGGCGTGGACACGCAGCAGCCCGCGCCAGGCGGCGAGCTCGGCGGGACACAGCCCCTCCACAGCGGCGGCGGGGGGATCGGTGACTGCCATGTGTGTCTCGGTGGCGGCGAGCGACACGATTCAGGCCTCGCGGGCGAAGATAGCAGCGCTTGGCGCGAGTCTGATCACCTTCCGCGCTCCAGCTCGCGCCGCAGCAGCTCGTTCGCCTTCGCGAGCTGCTCGAGCGTCGCGTCGGCGACCGAGCGCACGCCCACGGCGCGGTTGAGGCGCGCGTTGATCTCACGGTGCGTCTCGCGCGTCGACCGCGCGCACTGCGAAACCAGCTTCGAGCGCTCCTCGCGCAGCCGCTCGCGCCGCTGGTAGGAGGAGTCCGGGTCGCCCGCGGCCGTGGCCAGCTCGGCCGGGTCGGCGACTGCCGCGCCGCCGGTGAACGCCATGAACGCCGCCGACGGTCTCGGCTCCGGATCGCCGAACAGCGACAGGTTCTCGCCCACGGCGATCTCCTCGTCGGGCCGCGCGTCGGAGGAGAGCGCCTCGAACAGGTCGCCCGGCTCGCTGCGCACGCGCTCGGGCGGCTCGTCGAGCAGGCCGTCCTCGACCGCCGGTCTCAGCTCGATCGCGTGGTTGCGCTCCTCCTCGATGCGGTTCGCGAGCGTCTTGAGCGTCAGGTCGGAGGGCAGGAACAGGAAGCTCACCTGTCTGCGCGGCGCCGGCGAGCGGCGGATGAAGCGCCCGACGACCTGGCGGAAGAACAGCTCCGTGCGCGCGCTCGTCGCGTAGACGCCGACGCGCAGGCGCGGGATGTCGACGCCCTCGGAGACCATCAGCACCGAGACGATCCAGCGCTGCGTGCCGGCGGCGAAGCGCGCGATCCGCTGCGACGCGTCGGCCTCGTCCGAGGTCACGATCATCGGCGGCTCGCCGGAGATCGCCTCGAGCCGCGTCGCCAGCTCGACGGCGTGCTGCTTGTCGATCGCGACGACGAGGCCGCCCGCGTCGGGGTGGTCGCCGGCGCGGATCTGCGCCAGGCGCGCGTCGGCGTCGCGCAGCACGCGCCGCACCCAGTCGCCGCCGGCGTCGAGCGCGGTGCGCAGGCGGCGCGCGTCCTCCGCGCGCGGCAGCACGACGGAGAAGTCCGCGCGGCGGCGCTTGCCGTCGCCGATCCACTCCATGTCGCCGTCGTAGG
This sequence comes from Conexibacter sp., assembly GCA_036379915.1. Lineage (GTDB taxonomy): Bacteria > Actinomycetota > Thermoleophilia > Solirubrobacterales > Solirubrobacteraceae > Conexibacter. The sequence continues at coordinate 18,713 of DASVFS010000188.1, forward strand.
GGACGAACGTGATCGGGCGGCAGACGCCGTCCACGAGCGCGTCGGTGTACGTGTAGGTGTAGTCGGCCGAGGAGAAGCCGTCGGCGTCGTACTCGACCCACGGGATCGGCGAGTTGTCGGAGCGGAACGGCGTGCCGCTCAGCAGCAGCCGCAGCTCCGCGCGCGCGAACGCGTCCATCGTCGTGACGCCCCAACTGGCGTCCTCGCCCATGTGGTGGGGCTCGTCGGCGATCAGCAGCGTGCGGCGCTGCGCGCAGGCGTTGCGGTGCGGTCTCGGCCCCGCCGCGACGGCTTGGTACGTGACGGCGACGCCGTGCCGGTCCGGCGGCTCCGGACCCTCCGCGTTCGGGCGGTTCGGCTCCAGGTCGATCCCGTAGCGGGCCGCGTCGGCCGCCCACTGCCGCGCGATGTGCGCGGTCGGCGCGAGGATCGCGACGCGCTGCACACGCCCCGCCTGCAGCATGTCGTAGGCGACGCGCAGCCCGAACGTCGTCTTGCCCGCCGCAGGCGTCGCCGAGGCGAGGAACGCCGCTCCGTCGTGGCCGCCCAGCGCCTCCAGCGCGCGCTGCTGCCACGCGCGCAGCGGCCGGCGCGCCGGCCATGGCGGCAGGGTCGTGCTGCGGGCGACGGCGCTCACGCGTCGATCAGCGAGCGGCCCGTCATCGCGGCGGGCTGCGCGTCGCCGAGCACCTGCAGGACCGTGGGCGCGACGTCGGCGAGGATGCCGCCCTCGCGCAGCTCCAGCTCCGGGACGGTCACGATCAGCGGCACCGGGTTGAGCGAGTGCGCGGTGTTCGGCGAGCCGTCGGGCTCGAGCATGTGGTCGGCGTTGCCATGGTCGGCCGTGATGATGCAGGCGCCGCCGGACGCGTGGACCGCCGCGACGACCTCGCCGAGGCAGCGGTCGACCGTCTCGACCGCCTGCACCGCCGCCGGGATCACGCCGGTATGGCCGACCATGTCGGCGTTCGCGAAGTTGACGATCCCGAAGCGCGGCGCGTCCTCCTGCCACGCGCGCACGAACGCGGCGGCGGCCTCGGGGGCGCTCATCGCCGGCTTGTGGTCGTACGTCGGCACGTCGCGCGGGGAGGCGACCAGCTCGCGCCGCTCGCCGGGATACGGCGTCTCCTCGCCGCCGTTGAAGAAGTACGTCACGTGCGGGTACTTCTCCGTCTCGGCGACGTGCAGCTGCGTCGCGCCGCGGTCGGCGAGCACGTGCGAGAGCGTGACCTGCGGCCGCTCCGGGGGGAACGCGGTCGGATAGGGCCAGCCCTCGCGGTACTCGGTCATCGTCGCGTAGCGCGCGACCGGCGGCGCGCCGCCGCGGTCGACGTCGGCGAAGCCGGGATCCGCGAGCGCGAGCGTGATCTCGCGCATGCGGTCGGGGCGGAAGTTGAACGCGATCACGCTGTCGCCGGGGCGGATGCGCGCCTCGTCGCCGACCGTCGTGGCGGCCACGAACTCGTCCGTCTCGCCGCGGTCGTAGGCGGCGCGCAGCGCCGCCGGCCCGTCCTCGGCGTGGTGGGCGCCGCGGCCATGCACGAGGACGTCGTACGCCTGCTGCACGCGGTCCCACCGCTTGTCGCGGTCCATCGCGAAGTAGCGGCCGATCACGGAGCCGACGCGCGCGCGGCGGCCGTCGCCGGCCGCGTCGGCGAGCCACTCCTCGACGGCAGCCAGGTAGCCCTCCCCCGCCTTCGGCAGCGTGTCGCGCCCGTCGGTGAAGGCATGCACGACGAGGTCGGGGACCTCGAGCTGCCCGCCCATGCGGATCAGCGCCTCGAGGTGGTCCCAGCCGGAGTGGACGCCGCCGTCGGACACGAGCCCGATCAGGTGGACGCGCTCCGCGCCCGCGAAGGCGGCGCGCAGCACCGCGTTCTGCGCAAGCGTGCCGTCGGCGCAGGCGTCGTCGATGCGCGTCAGGTCCTGCCGCACGACCGCGCCGGCGCCGAGGTTGAGATGCCCCACCTCGGAGTTGCCCATCTGCCCGTCGGGCAGCCCGACGGCGCGGCCGCACGCGGTCAGCTGCGTGTGCGGACAGCCGGCCCACAGCTCGTCGAAGACCGGCGTCTGCGCGAGCGAGACGGCGTTGCCGGGACCGTCCGGAGCAAGTCCCCAGCCGTCGAGCACGACGAGCGTCACGCGCGGCGCCGGCAACTGGGCCGGTCCGGGCGGGAGCGGCATCAGCCGGCGGCCGCCACGATCGCCGCGAACGACTCCGCCTCCAGCGAGGCGCCGCCGACGAGCGCGCCGTCGACGTCCGGCAGCGCGAGCAGCTCGGCCGCGTTGTCCGGCTTGACCGAGCCGCCGTAGAGGATCCGCACCCGCTGCGCGGCCTCCTCCGAGCGCGAGCCGACGAGCGCGCGCACGAACGCGCACGCCTCCTGCGCCTGCTCCGACGTCGCGACGAGGCCGGTTCCGATCGCCCAGATCGGCTCGTAGGCGATCACGACGTCGCCGAGCCGCTCGTCCGGCACCTTCTCCAGGTCCTCCCCGATCTGGTGGCGCAGCTTGCGCTCGGTGTCGCCCGCCTCGCGCTCGGCCTCCGTCTCGCCGACGCAGAGGATCGGCTTGAGCTCCGTCTCCAGCAGCTTCGGGACCTTCAGCTGCAGCGCGCGGTCGGTCTCGCCGAACAGCTCGCGGCGCTCGGAGTGGCCGACGATCGCGCCGTGCACGTCCAGCTCGCTCAGCATCTGCGGCGAGACCTCGCCGGTGAACGCGCCGCTGTCCTCGTAGTGAACGTTCTGCGCGTAGACCTCGACGCGCGAGCCGCGCGTCGAGTCGACCATCGCGCCGAGCGCGAGGTACGGCGGGCAGATCGCCACGTCGACCGCGTCTGCCGTCGAGACGCGCGGCAGCAGGGCGGCGACGAACGCCTCCGCCTCCGCGACCGTCTTGTGCATCTTCCAGTTGCCCGCGATCAGCGGCCTGCGTCCTGTGCTCACGAGAGCGCCTCCACCCCGGGCAGCGGCTTCCCCTCGAGCAGCTCCAGCGACGCCCCGCCACCCGTCGAGAGGTGCGTCACCTCCTCTGCCAGCCCGAACTGCTGCAACGCCGCGGCGCTGTCGCCGCCGCCCACGACCGTCGTGCCGGGGGCGCCGGCGACGGCCTCGGCGACCGCCCGCGTCCCGGCCGCGAACGGCTCCAGCTCGAACGCCCCCATCGGGCCGTTCCAGAAGACCGTGCCGGCAGCGGCGATCTCGGCCGCATAGCGCTCGGCCGTCTTCGCGCCGACGTCGAGGCCCATCCAGTGGTCGGGCACGTCGACGCCGTCGAGCTCTCTGCGCGCGGCATCCGCACCGAATCTGTCGCCGAGCACGAGGTCGCTCGGCAGCTCCAGCCGGCAGCCGCCGCGCTGCGCCGCCTCCAGCGCGCGGCGCGCCGGTTCGCGCCCGTCGTCCTCGCACAGCGAGTCCCCGACCGCGTGCCCCTGCTCCTTGAAGAAGGGAAAGCACATCGCCCCGCCGATGAGGATCGCGTCGGCCACCTCGAGGAAGCGGTCGATCACGGCGATCTTGTCCGTCACCTTCGCACCCCCGACGACCGCCACGAGCGGCTTCGCGGGGTCCTCCAGGATCCCCGTGAGCGTCGTCACCTCGCGCTCCAGCAGCCGCCCGGCGGCCGACTGCTCCACGCGGTGCGCGACCCCCTCCGTCGACGCGTGCGCACGGTGCGCGGCGCCGAACGCGTCGTTCACGTAGACGTCGGCGAGCGCGGCGAGCCCGTCCGCCAGCGCGGGGTCGTTCTTCGTCTCGCCCGGCTCGTAGCGGACGTTCTCCAGCAGCAGCAGCTCGCCCGGCGAGAGCGCGTGCGCCAGCTGCGTCACGTCGTCGCCGACGACGCCCGGCGCGAGCTGCACGGGCACCCCCAGCAGCTCGCTCAGGCGCGCGCCGACGGGCCGCAGCGACAGCTCCGGCTCGCGGTCCTTCGGCCGCCCGAGGTGCGAGACGAGGATCAGCGCCGCGCCCCGCTCCCGCAGCTCTCTGAGCGTGGGGAGCGCCGCGCGGATGCGCGTGTCGTCCGCGACCGCGCCGTCCTTCAACGGCACGTTGAAGTCGACGCGGACGAGGACTCGGCGGCCGTCGACGTCGAGGTCGTCGAGCGTCCTCACAGAACCTGCTGGACCAGGTCGACGACGCGGTTCGAGTAGCCCCACTCGTTGTCGTACCAGGCGACGACCTTGACCATCGTGTCCTGCATCACCGACGTCAGCTGCGCGTCGACGATCGAGGAGTGCGGGTTCTTGACGATGTCGGCCGAGACGATCGGGTCCTCCGTGTAGGCGAGGATGCCCTTCAGCGGGCCGCCCTGACCACCGGCTCCGCCGGCGGTGCCGGAGGCAGCACGCAGCGCCTCGTTGACCTCCTCGCGCGTCGTCGCGCGCTTGGCGACGACCGTCAGGTCGACGACCGATCCGGTCGGGACGGGCGCGCGCACCGCGAAGCCGTTCAGCTTGCCGTTCAGCTCCGGGATCACGAGCCCGATCGCCTTCGCCGCCCCGGTCGAGGCCGGAATCAGGCTGAGGGCGGCCGCCCGGGCGCGGCGCAGATCGCTGTGGGGCATGTCCTGCAGGCGCTGGTCAGCGGTGTAGGCGTGGATCGTCGTCATCAGACCGTGGTCGATGCCGACCGTGTCGTTCAGCACCTTCGCGACCGGCGCGAGGCAGTTCGTCGTGCAGGAGGCGTTCGAGATCACGTCGTGCTGCGCCTTGTCGTACGTGTCGAAGTTGACGCCCAGCACGATCGTCGCGTCGGGCTCCGTCGCCGGCGCCGAGATGATCACCTTCTTGGCGCCGGCGGCCAGATGCTTGGCGGCGTCGTCGCGCTTCGTGAAGAAGCCGGTCGACTCGATCACGACGTCGACGCCGAGGTCGCCCCACGGCAGCGCGCCGGGGTCGCGCTCGGCGAGCACCTTCAGCTCCTTGCCGTCGACCGCGATGCCGCCGTCGGTCTGCTCCACCGTGCCCGGGTAGGGACCGAGGATCGAGTCGTACTTGAGCAGGTGGGCGAGCGTCTTGGCGTCGGTGAGGTCGTTGACGGCGACCCACTCGACGTCCGCGCCCTGCTCCTGGGCGGCGCGGAAGACGTTCCGGCCGATCCGGCCGAAGCCGTTGATCCCAACCCGAAGCGGCATGCGTGCGGTCCTTCCTTCGTAACGAAGTGTGCTGTGCGAAAAGAGGGACGCCGGACGCGGATGGCGGTGCCCGGCGGGCGCCGAAGGCTATCAGCGCGCGGCGCCGCGACGGCTGGCCACGGCGTCCTGGAACAGGCGCTCCCAGACCGGGGCCATGTTCCAGATCGTCTCGTCCTTGGCCCACGCCTTCCCGGCCTTGGCGAGCTTGCGGCGGTCGCGCCGCGAGCGGATCAGCGCGTCGATCGCCTCGAACCACTTGTCGTGCTCGACCAGCCAGCCGCCCTGCTCGGCGCCGAGGTGCGCGTAGGAGCCGACCGGCGAGGCGAGCCACGGCACCCCCGCGGCCGCGTACTCGCGCGCCTTCACGTTCGAGCGCCCGTGGTTGAACGGGATGTCGGCGAGCGGGACGATCCCGATGTCGAAGTCGGCCAGCCGCCGGGTCAGCTGGTCGATCGCCAGCGCCTCCTCGCAGCGGTAGCGCGGATGCCGCATGCCGAGCTCGATGTTGATCGTCTCCACGCGCACGTCCGGGTGCGCCTCGAGCACGCGCTCGAGCGTCTCGACGAGGCCCAGCTCGTCGACGTCGACGAGGTGCTCGCGGCCGGCGTGCCAGCCGATCACGAAGCCGTCGTGGCCCTGCGGAGCGACGCGCGAGAAGGCGCCCGGCAGGTAGTTGTCGACGACGTGCACGTTGTGCGCGCCGGCCGCCTCGAAGCGGTCCGCGAGGTGGTCGCTCGGCGTGGTGACGAGCTGGACGCGGCCGACGTGCTCGAGCAGCAGCTCGAAGTTGCGGCGGGCGCGCGGCGCCCACGGCTGGTCCGTGCGCTCTTCCAGGCCGAGCGGCATGTCGATGACGTTGTCGTCCTCGTCGAAGCCGACCGCGATGCCGCGCTCCAGCAGCCTCGTCACGACGTCGCCGTCGTCGTACAGGATCGCCGGACGGTGGATGTGCACGTGGTCGCAGCCGAGCAGCGGGGTGATGTCGATGACCCTCTTGTACTCCTGCTCGACCTGGACGATCTCGTGGCCGCGTTCGCGCATCGCCATCAGCGGCAGCAGCAGCCGGTAGTACCCGTTCGCGCCCTCCTGCGCGACAGCGCCGAGTCGCATTCCCCCATCCCCCGGTCGGTTTCGCCGAGTATCGCAGCCGCCGCCGGCGTGCGCTCGGGTTCCCGCCGCTAGGGCGCCAGCCGTTCGTGCGTCCAGCCGCCGTCCGGCGCGCGCAGGTAGCGGAAGCGGTCGTGCAGGCGGTCCGCGCGGCCCTGCCACAGCTCGATCTCGTCGGGCTCGACGCGATAGCCGCCCCAGTGCGGCGGTCGCGGGACGGCGGTGCCGGCGTGGCGCGCCTCCAGCTCGGCCCAATGCGCCTCCAGCACGGCGCGGTCGGGCAGCGGCCGGCTCTGCTGCGACGCCCACGCGCCGAGCTGGCTGCCGCGCGGCCGGGTCGCGAAGTAGGCGTCGGACGCCTCCGCGCTCAGCCGCTCGACGCGGCCGCTCACGCGCACCTGTCGCTGCAACGGGGTCCACAGCAGCACGAGCGCGGCATACGGGTTCGCGTCGAGCTCGCGGCCCTTGCGGCTCTCGTAGTTCGTGAAGAAGGCGAAGCCGCGCGCGTCGATCCCCTTCAGCAGGACCGCGCGCGCGGACGGCCTGCCGTCCGGCCTGGCGGTCGCCAGCGTCATCGCGTCGTGCTGCTCCACCCCGGCGGCCTCGGCCTCGGCGAACCAGCGCTGCACGAGCGCGATCGGGTCCGGCAGCAGGTCGTCCTCGGTCAGCGCGGCGGTCATCCCACCGCGCATCTTGCCGCGCCGAGCGCGCCGCCGCTCAGCCGCGGCCGCCGCGCTCGACGTCGCGGTGCACGAGCTCGACGAGGTAGTCGCCCTGCTCGCGGTAGCGCGCGGCGAGCTGCTCGGCGATCGCGACGGAGCGATGCCGCCCGCCGGTGCAGCCGATCGCGATCGACAGGTGCGCCTTGCCCTCGGCGACGTACTGCGGGAGCAGGTAGTCGAGCATCGGCATCAGCCGCTCGTAGAAGGCGTCCAGCGCGCCGTCGCGGTCGATGTACGCGACGACTTCGGCGTCGCGCCCGGTGAGCGGCCGCAGGTCGGGCTCGTAGTGCGGGTTCGGCAGGAAGCGCACGTCGAACAGCAGGTCCGCGTCGCGCGCCGGACCGTGCTTGAAGCCGAAGCTCTGGATCGTCACGGCGAGCCGGCCGGGCGCGCGCGTCGGCAGCAGCTCGTCGGCCAGCTTGCGCCGCAGCATCGCGCTCGTGAGGCCGGTCGTCTCGAGCACGAGGTCGGCGCGCTCGCGCACCGGCGCGAGCAGCGCGCGCTCCCGCGCGATCCCGTCGGCGACGCTGCCGGCCGGCGCGAGCGGATGCCGGCGGCGCGTCTCCTTGTAGCGCGTCATCAGCGCCTGCTCGTCGGCCTCCAGGAACAGCACGCGGTGGCTCACGCCCGAGCGCTCCAGCTCGTCGAGCACCGCCACGAGGCCGGCGAAGTAGCTGCCGCCGCGCGCGTCGGAGACGACCGCGGCGCGCTCGACCTTCGAGCCCTCGTGCATGAACAGCTCCGCGAGCGTGCGGATCATCTCCGGCGGCAGGTTGTCGACGCAGAAGTAGCCCTCGTCCTCGAAGGCGGCCATCGCCGTCGACTTGCCGGCTCCGGAGAAGCCGGTGATCACGACGAGGTCGGTCAGCGCGGAGCCGCGGATGTCCGCCTGCGCCGGCGTGAGCTCGAGCACGCGCTCCGCCGGGCGCCGACGGTCCCCGAGCCCCTCGGGCCGGGACACGCTCATGCCCTCATTGTGCCGCGCGGCGCGGACGCGCGTGTGACCAGCGCGTTTCCGCTCGCGCTCGGCGCCCGTACGCGGCCGTCAATGCCCGGTCTTGTTGAGCTGCGCATAGAGGTCGCGCGCCACCTTCCCGGGCAGCCCCGGGACCGCCTCGAGCTGTTCGCGACTCGCCGCCAGGAACGCCTCCGGCGAGCCGAAGTGCTGCAGCAGCGCGCGCTTGCGCGCGGGACCGATTCCCTGCAGATGGTCGAGCACCGAGGTGGTCACCGCCCGGTCGCGACGGATGCGGTGGTGGCCGATCGCGAAGCGGTGCGCCTCGTCGCGGATCCGCTGCAGCAGCTGCAGCTCGGGCGTGTCGTGCGCCAGCACGATCGGCTGAGGACGTCCGGGGACGAAGACCTCCTCGATCCGCTTCGCGAGCGAGACGATCGCGACGCCGCGGCGGCGGAAGCCCTCGAGCGCGCGCAGCCCCGCCGACAGCTGCCCCTTGCCGCCGTCGATCACGACGACGTTCGGCAGCGCGGCGAAGCTCGCGTCGTAGTCGTCCTCGTGCGGCGAGCGGTCGTGCTGTCGCTCGAACTGCCCGAGCCGGCGGCTCAGCACCTCCTCCATCGAGGCGAAGTCGTCCGGGATCCCGTCGACGCCCTCGCGCAGCGTGAAGCGGCGGTAGTCCGCCTTCTTCGGCGCGCCGCCCTCGAACACGACCATCGACGCGACCGTGTGCGTGCCGCCGAGGTTGGAGATGTCGAAGCACTCGATCCGCAGCGGGATCGCGTCGAGCCCGAGCGCCTGCTGCAGGCGCTCGAGCGCCTCCACGCGCTGCTGGCGTCTGCGCTCGCTGCGCAGCTTCTCCTGGTCGAGCGCGAGCTTCGCGTTGCGCTCGGCCAGCTCGAGGATGCGGCGCTTGTCGCCGCGCTCGGCGGCGCGCAGCTCGACCGGGCCGCCGCGGCGCTTGGCGAGCGCCTCCGCGACGGTCCCGCCGCCCGCGCCCACCTCCCGCTGGACGACGAGCAGCGGCGGGATCGCCATCGCGTCGCCGTAGTACTGCAGCAGGAACGCCTCGGCCACGGCCGGCAGGTCGTCGCCGGCCTCGTTCTCGAGGTAGAAGCTCTGGCGGTCCGACAGGATCCCGTCGCGCACCTGGAACACCTGGGCGTTCGCCTCCGTGCCGTCGACCGCGATCGCGACCGCGTCCAGCGTCCCGACCGACTCGTTCGCGACGCGCTGGCGCTCGAGCAGCGAGCGGATCGCTCTCAGGCGATTGCGCGCGAGCGCGGCGTCCTCGAAGCGCTGCTCGGCGGCGGCCTTGCGCATCCCCTGCTCGATCGCGTGCTCGATCTGGCGGTAGCGACCGGAGAGGAAGTCGATGATGCCGTCGATCGAACGGCGGTACTCCTCCTGGCTGACGTAGCCGACGCAGGGCGCCGTGCAGCGCTTGATGTAGTAGTCGAGGCAGGGCGAGCCGCTGTGCCGGCCCGGTCTCGGACCCTCGCACGTGCGGTACATGAAGACTCTGCCGAGCAGCTCCAGCGTCTCGCGCACGCGCTTGGCGTTCGAGTAGGGGCCGAAGTAGACGCGCTCGCGGCGGTGGCGCTCGCGCGTGAAGTAGACGCGCGGATACGGCTCGTCGAGGCTGATCCCGATGTACGGATAGGACTTGTCGTCGCGCAGGCGGATGTTGAAGCGCGGCTTGTACTGCTTGATGAAGTTCTGCTCCGCCAGCAGCGCCTCGGACTCGGTCGTGACGACGAGCGCCTCGATGCGCTCGATCATCGGCAGCAGGTCGCGGCCGACCTGCGTGCTCGGGTTCGAGAAGTGCGACGCGACCCGCTTCTTGATCGACTTCGCCTTGCCGACGTAGATGACGGTCCCCTTCGCGTTGCGGAAGAGGTACACGCCCGGCTGGTCCGGCAACGCGCGCCGCTGCTCCGCGAGCCGCTGCTCGCGCGTCTGCATGTTCCCATTCCGGTCGACCATCCTCGGGTGTCGAGGATAGGGGCCGGCGGTGCGGCGTCAGCCCGGATCCCGCGGCTCGCTGGTGAACGGGATCGGCAGGACGAACGGGGTCATCGGACGAGGCGGACGTCGAGCCCGGTCGCGAGGCCGTCGCCGTCGCCGGCGCCGCGCAGGAGGCCGAGGATGCGCGTGACGTAGGCCTGCGTCTCGGGGTACGGGGGGACGCAGCCGCAGGCGCCGACCGCGGCGGGACCGGCGTTGTAGGCGGCGAGCGCGAGCGGCACGCTGCCGAACTCGCGCAGGAGAGCGCGCATCAGGCGCCCCTGCGCGTCGATCGCCTGCGCCGCGTCGAACGGGTCGTCGAGGCCCAGCGCGCGGGCGGTCCCGGGCATGAACTGCGCGATCCCCTGCGCGCCTGCGGGAGAGACCGCGGACGGGTCGAAGCCGGACTCGGCGTACAGCTGGGCCGCGAGCAGCGCGGCCGACACGTTCCAGCGCTGCGCCGCGGCGGCGATCGGTCTCGCGTAGCGCGCCGGGACGAACGACGGCAGCGCGGCGCGGCCGTCGCCGCCGTAGCCGACCGACGTCGTGCCCGCGTTGAACGTGTAGCCCCAATGCCATCGCTCCCACGCGTAGCGCTGCCGGAAGCCGAAGCTCGACGCGTGCGCCGCCAGCCAGCCGTACGCGCTCGCCGGTCCGAGGTCCAGCTCGGTCCCCAGCCGGTGCAGCGAGCGGCCGGGCGGCGCGACCCATCTGGGATCGGGATGGGCCGCGAACAGGCGCGCTTGCTCGGCGTTGGAGCGGAAGCCGCTGACGACGATCAGCGACACGCCGTCGCGCGCCGCGGCGGCCGCCATGCGGTCGAACGCGAGCGCGACGTCCGGGCGCATCGGCTTGCCCTGGCGGTAGGCGAGCGGCCCCCCATACTCCCCCGCTCCGGTCGCGAACGCGCTCGCCGCGCCCGGCGCGAGCTGCGCCTCGGCGACGGCGACGACCGGCGCGCTGCGGCGGCGCCCCGCCACCTCGACGACGGCCGGATCGCGCACGGTCACGCGGATCCGCGTCGGCGCGAACGCTGCACCGTCGGGAAAGCCGACGTCGACGCGCCGTGCCCCGTTGCGCTGCGCCGTCGCCAGCGCGCGCTCCCGCGCCGCGGCGAGATACGCGTCGCGCCGCAGGTGCTGCGGATTCGGCACGCCGTCGACGACGGCGGGAGCGAACAGGCGGTCGTAGCTCGCGCGCATCGCGCGGGCGCCGCTCAGCGCCGCGAGATCCGCCGCCTGCTGGTTGCGGCCCTGCGCGCCCAGCCCGCGGGCGATCCCGCCCAGCACGAACGCCGCGACCAGCGCGGCGCACATCGCGGCGACGAGCAGGAGCAGCGCCTGGCCGGACTCGCGCGCCCACGCCTCGGCGAGCCGCATCCGATCGAGCGGCGCGTCGCGATCCCACCGCCTGCCGCACCGCGTGTCCGTGCCGCGCGGCCGCTCAGCCGCCACCGTCGCCTCGCGGACCGAGGCCAGCGCGCCCGAGCTCGTCGACGGCGATCGCGGCCACGGACGGCACGGCGAGGCCGGCGACGGCGAGCGCGGCCGCCATCCGCGACGGCGGCGCCATCGCGGCGACGGGCCGGCCCAGCCGTGCGAGGCTGGCGAGCGCGCGCTCGATCGCGGCCGCCGGCGCGTCGGGCTCCGGCACCACGACGATCGCGTCGTGCCACGCGAGCACGCGGTCCAGGCCGTCGGTACGCGCGAACGGGAACGCGACCGCAGCCGGCGCCCCGAGCGTCGTCGCCGACCGCCCGAGCTCCGCGCTCAGCGCGGCGCAGCGCGACGGGACGTCGTCCGCCGGGAGCGACGCCCGCCGATCCGCGAGCCAGACGAGCCGTCCGCTCGCCGAGGCCGGGAGGCCACGGCGCCGCAGCGCGACGGCGGCGCGACGCGCCGCCGGCAGGCCGCCGAGCACGGCCCACGCGTCGGCTCCGACCGCGCCGGCGAGCGCACACGGCGCACCCGTCGCGCGCGCCAACCCGAGCGCGGCGCCGGCCGCCGCGGCGCGAACGCGCGGCGGCGCGCAGAGGACCGCGACGAGCGCCGGCGCGGGCGATCCCGCGGCACCCGCGGCCGCGGCGGACCGAGGCCGACGAGCGGCGCATGCGACCGGCCGGCCGAGCGCGTGCGCCGCGCTCACCGGCCGTCCCCCGTGTCCGCGGTCGCGGTGGCCGCGAGGCGCGCGCCGGCGCCCGGCAGGAGCGACGGCGGCGTGACGCGCACGCGCACGCGCGGCCCGTCGACCTCGACGTGCAGCCGCGAGCGGGCCCAGCCGGGCAGCGCCGCGCGCGCCGCCGCCTCCCCGTCGCGGCCCTGCGCGAGCGCCACCGCGCCGGTCTGCGCCGCGTGACCGGCCAGCTCGACCGCGAGTCCGGCTGCGAGCGCCTGCAGCACGGCGAGCGCGACGGCGACGACGAGCGGCAGCAGCGCGACCAGCTCGACGGCGGCTTGGCCGGCGCAGCCGGACGCGGGACGCGCCCGAGCAGGGCGGCGGCCGGCGACTGGCCGGGCCTTCGTTCCGGAGCGGGCCGAGCCGCGCGCCGGCGCGTGGCGCGCGCTCACCGCTGCGCCTCGAAGCGGGCGCGGGCGGTCACCGGTGCGATCGTCCCCGCGCCGATCGCGGCGGGGACGTGCAGCACGAGCGCGACCGCACCGCCGGGCTCGCGCCGTACGCGCAGCCCGCGCTCCAGGCGCGACGGGAGGACCGCGCGCGCCGCGGCGACCGGGTCCGCGCCGACCGCGGCGGCCCGAGCGGCGGCGCGCGCCGCGCCGCCGCTCAGCCAGACGGTCGCGCCGGCGAGCAGCGCCTGCCACAGCAACGCGGCGAGCAGGCCGACGAGCGGCAGCAGCGCGACGAGCTCGACGGACGCCTGGCCGCGCTCGCCGATGGCGCGGCGTGTGAGTCCGGTGCGCATGCGCGCAGGCTTTCGCGGCGCGCGTCACATGTCTGTCGTGCTCTGTGCCGAATCTGCGCACGAGCGGCGGTCTCACGCGCGAGCCGGCACGCCGGCGCCGCGACGCCCGGCTAGTACTCGCGCGAGCTGCGGAAGACGTGGTAGACGCCGTAGCAGGCCAGCGCGATCAGCGCGACCCAGACGACGGTGCCCGGTCCGGTCGCCCACAGCCGATCCGTGGCGGTCACGGTCAGCGCGACGAGCCCCGCCGAGGCGTAGAGGATCCCCCGGTTGCGGTCGCCGAGCGAGTAGATGTCGGTGCGGTGCTCGCGGTAGAGCCGCACGCCGAACCAGGCGATCGCGCCGAGCATCGCGATCACGAGCGCCTGCAGGATGCCGGCGCTCGCGTTCCCGCCGCCGGGCACGAGCATCACGACCGCGGCGAGCGCGAGGATGATGAGAACGTTGCGGAGCGTCTCCGGCACGCTGCTATTGCAGCAGATGCTCGGCGGTCAGCTCGCCGACCGTCAGCTCGGCGTCGGCGATGGCGATCTCGCCGGAGCCTTCCGCGTCGATGCGCTCGGGCGCGAAGCGGTACCCGACGCCGAAGTGCGTGTGGATGTAGCGCCACTGCGGCGAGGCGCGCTCGAGCTTCTGGCGCAGCTTGCGCACGAACACGTCGACCGAGCGATCGCCGTGCGCCATCGCGTAGCCCCACACGCGCTGGTAGATCGCCTCGCGCTCCAACACGTGGCCGGCGTTGCCCGCCAGCAGGCGGATCAGCTCGAACTCGCGACGCGTCAGGTCGAGGCTGCGGGCGCCGACGAACGCCTGGAACTGGTCCGACCGGATCGACAGCTCGCCCGCTTCGAGCGCGGGGCGCTCGGCCGGCGGCGCAGCCGCTCTGCCGCGGCGCACGATCGCCTCGATGCGGGCGATCAGCTCCTCCGGATGACACGGCTTCGCGAGCCAGTCGTCGGCGCCGACCCGCAGCGCGCGCACGCGCTGGGCGACCGTCGACGGGCCGGTGCAGACGATCACCGGCAGGGCGGGAAGCGCGTCGCAGATCTGTTCGAGGTAGTCCCACGCCGGAGCGCCGAGCACGCTCAGGTCGACCACGAGCGCGCCGAGCCGCAGCGCCACCAGTTCCTCGACGGGCACGGCGCCGTCGAGCACGCGCTGCTGCCAGCCGCGCGCGCGGACGCGCTTCTCGAGGACGTGGAGGAAGCCGCTGTCGCCGTCGATCACGGCGAGGCGGAGCGGCGTAGAGCGCGCTCCCGGGGGAGTGGACCCACCAGTCGGGCGGTCCGGAGCCACACTGGACATCGTGGGCGGCAGTCTAACGGGCGGCTGCGACGCCGCCACGCTCGCTCCTGCATCGGTAACAGGAGGGTTACAACCTCTCCGCAAGTTGCGGCTTTTGGCGAGGACCGCGTCGATCAGCGAATCGCGCATCCGTCAGCCGCGCGTCAGCAGCTCGGCGCTGACCGTCGCGAGGCGGAGCGGATCCGGCCGCTGCGCCGGCGCCACCTCCAACAGCAGCGGCGCGGGATGCGTGCGCATGAGCGGCGCGATCGCCCGCCAGGGCAGCGTCCCGCGCCCCGGCGCCATGTGCAGGTCGAGCCGCAGCGGCACGATCCCGGGCGGCGTCCCCGGCCCGCGCCGCACGCCGAGGTTGTCGTGCACGTGGAACAGGACGACCTCACCGCGCACGGCGGCGAGCACGTCGAGCAGCGCCGTCCCCGCGAGCTGCGCGGTGACGTGGGCGTGACCGAGGTCGAGCGCGATCCCGACCGCCGGCGAGCCGATTCGCCGCACGAGGTCGCGCACGAACAGCGGCGCTTGGCTCAGCAGCGGCGGCGTCGGCGGCGCCGGATAGGCCGGCGCGAGGTTCTCGAGCGCGATCATCACGCCGACCTCTTCGGCACGCGCCGCGAAGCGCCGCAGCGAGCGCTCCTCCGCCAGCAGCCGGTCCTCGACGCGGTCGGCCGCGGCACCCTCGGCGATCGGCAGGCACGCGGCGTGGTAGACGACGTACGAAGCGCCGACCGCGACGCAGAGGTCGAGCAGCCCCGCGAACGCGGCGTCGTGCTCGGACTCCCCGAGCCGCAGGTCGTCGGGGGCGTGGATCGCCACGTGCAAGCTCGTCGGCGCGAGCACCGCCCGCAGGCAGTCCCCGTGCCGCTGCACGCTCACCGGATCGCCGAGCATCCCGACCGGCGGCGCGTGCATCTGGATCCACCCGTAGCCACAGGCCTCGAGGCGCTTCAGCTCCGGCGCCGTCGGCCACGTGTCGCGCGGGACGTCGAGGCCGAGGCGGCCGCCGAGCGGCCGGCCCTCCGCCGGCGGCGCGAGCGGCGCCGGCTCGTGCGTGCGGTGGATCGCGATGTCGGTCATGCGGCGACCGTACGCGCGCCTGCGCGCGCAGTTGTGTCGCGGCTGTGATGCCGCCGTGACCGATTGGTCACAGAATCTCGCGCGTTTGCAGGGACGATGCGCGCCGGACAACTACTCGGCGACGCGCTCGTAGCGCGCGTACAGCTCCTCGACGGCGCGCTTCGCCGCCACGTGGCGCTCCGTCGAGTCGGCGGCGCGCGCAGGGTCGGCCCATGCGGCCGAGTCCGCCAGCTCCTCCTCGAGCGCCTGCAGCGCCGCCTCCGCCGCTTCGATCTCGCGCTCGAGCTTCTGCGCCTCGCGGATCGCGTTCTTCGAGCGGGCCGGCTTCGCCGCGCCGTTGCCGTTCGGCTTCGCGACGGCGCGTCTCGGCTGCGGCCGATCCGCCGCCGCGGCCGCCGCCAGCGCCGCCTCCTCCAGCGCTCTGCGCTCCTCACGCATGCGCAGGTAGTCGGCCCAACCGCCGTCGTAGCTGTGCAGCGTGCCGTCCTCGACGGCGACGGTGCGCGAGCCGACGGCGTCGAGCAGCGCGCGGTCGTGCGAGACGAGCAGGACGGAGCCGGGGAAGCCTTCGAGCGCCTCCTCCAGCGCCTCGCGGCTCTCGACGTCGAGGTGGTTCGTCGGCTCGTCGAGGATCAGCACGTTCGCGCCCGAGTGCACGAGGATCGCCAGCGACAGCCGCTGGCGCTCGCCGCCGGAGAGCCCGACGATCGGCTTCTCCGCCTCCTCGCCGGAGAAGAGGAACTGGCCGAGCAGCGCGCGCGCCTTGTTCGGCGTGAGTCTGGTCGCGCGCTGCGCCGCCTCCAGCACCGTGCCGGTCTCGCCGAAGTGCTCCGAGTGCTGGGAGAGGTAGCCGACCTGCACGTTGTGGCCCTTGCGGAGCTTCCCGCCTGCCAGCGGCTTGTTGCCGGCGAGCGTCTCGATCAGCGTCGTCTTGCCGGAGCCGTTCGCGCCGACGAGCGCGACGTGCTCGCCGCGCTCCAGCCACAGCTCGGCGTCGTCGAGCAGCGTCCTGCCCGGCACCTCGACGCGTCCCTCCTCCAGCTCGAAGATCACGCGCCCGGCGCGCTCCGGTCTCTTGAACGAGAACGACAGCGTCGTGACGTCGCGCGGGTCGCGCTCGACGCGGTCGATCTTCTCCAGCCGCTTCACGCGCGACTGCGCCTGTCTCGCCTTCGTGGCCTTCGCGCGGAAGCGCTCGACGAACCGTTCGAGGCGGGCGATCTCCGCTCTCTGCTTGTCGATCGCGCGGCCGAGCGCCAGCTCGCGCGCCGCCTTCTCCTGGCGCCACGCGTGCCACGGGCCGGCGAAGAAGCGCGAGCGCCCCGCCTCCAGCTCCAGCACGGCCGTACCGACCGCCTCCAGGAACCAGCGGTCGTGCGCGACCAGCACGACGGCCGCGTCGAGCTCGACCAGGTACCGCTCGAGCCACTCCAGCGAGGCGATGTCGAGGTGGTTCGTCGGCTCGTCCAGCAGCAGCAAGTCGGGCTCGCCGGCGAGCGCACGCGCGAGCGATCCGCGCGTCAGCTCGCCGCCGGAGAACGTCGACAGCTCGCGATCGAGCTGCTCGTCGCCGAAGCCCAGCCCGTGCAGCATCGCCTGCGCGCGATCGCGCCAGCGGTAGCCGCCGTGCGCGTCGAGCGCCGCCTGCGCGCGGGCGTAGGCATCGAGGGTTCTCTCGTCGTGGGCGCCGCCGGCCATCGCCTGCTCCAGCCGCGCCAGCTCGGCCTCGACGGCGAGGATCTCCTGCGCGCCGCCGAGCACGTAGTCGCGCAGGGTGATGTTGCGTTCGCGCGGCGGGCGCTGGTCGTGAAGCGCGACCTTCACGCCCTTCTGGAACGCCAGCTCGCCGACGTCCACCGACGCCTCGCCGGACAGCATCCGCAGCAGCGTCGTCTTGCCGGCGCCGTTGCGTCCCGACAGCGTCATGCGATCTCTGCGCTCGAGCTTGAACGACACCCCGCGCATGAGCGCTTCGCCGGCAATGTCCTTGCCGATGTCCGATGCGATGACGACCGCCATGTCGCCCTCATGTTGCCGTATCCTCCGCTATCGTTCCGGCCCGCATGAAGCGCCTGCGCCCGACCCTCGCCGCCTGCCTCACGAGCTGCCTGCTGCTGCTGGTGCTCGTCCCGGCGGCGCTGGCGAGCACGCCGGACGGCGGCCAGGGCACCTACGGCGAGGCCGACGACAAGGTCGTCACGAACGCCGGCTTCATCGTGATCGCGTTCTTCCCGACGCTGATCCTCCTGTTGAGCCTGCTGCAGTGGCGGCTCGACAAGCGCAGAGACGCGCGCAAGGCCGCCGCGAAGCGCCGCGGTCAGAGCGCCGCCTGGCGCGGCGGCTGGTAAGCGGTCCCGCGCGCATCGCTCCACCTGCTGGGTAACCGGCCGCCCTCCCCCGGGTAAGGTCGTCACATGGCCTACTTCGTGACGGGAGCGACGGGGTTCATCGGCCGCCACCTCGTCGAGCGGCTGCTGGAGCGCGAGGGGGACGTCCACGTGCTCGTGCGGCCGGAGTCGATCGGGCGGCTCGACGCGCTGATCCACCGCTGGGGCGGCGCGGGGCGGATCCGGCCGGTGCTGGGGGATCTCGGCAAGCCGCTGCTCGGGCTCGACTCCGAGCAGGTCGCCGGGCTGCGCGGGTCGATCGACCACTTCTTCCACCTCGCCGCGATCTACGACATGACGGCGAGCGAGGCGCAGGACCGGCTCGCGAACGTCGAGGGCACGCGCCACGCCGTCGCGCTCGCCGGCGCGCTCGACGCCGGCCGCCTCCACCACGTCTCGTCGATCGCGGTCGCCGGCGAGCACAGCGGTGTGTTCCGCGAGGACATGTTCGACGAGGGCCAGCCGCTCCCGCACCCCTACCACCGCACGAAGTTCGAGGCCGAGCAGATCGTGCGCCAGGAGCAGGTCGTGCCGTGGCGTGTCTACCGCCCGGCGATCGTCGTCGGCGACTCGCGCACCGGCGAGATGGACAAGATCGACGGCCCCTACTACTTCTTCAAGCTGATCCAGCGACTCGGCGGCGCGCTGCCGTCGTGGCTGCCGCTGGTGGTGCCGCAGCTGGGCGACACGAACATCGTGCCGGTCGACTACGTCGCCGCCGCGATGGACCACATCGCGCACCGGCCCGGGCTCGACGGCCGCGCGTTCCACCTCGTCTCGCCGCGCCCGCAGCGCGCCGCCGAGGTCGTCAACGCGTTCGCGCGCGCGGCCGGCGCGCCGCGCATCGCCGTGCAGGTCGAGGACGAGCTGACGCTGGGCCTCGCGGGCGCCTCGCGGACGCTGCTGCGTCGCCTGCCCGGTGCGCGGAACGTGCGGCGGGCGGCGCTCGCGCAGGTCGGCGTGCCGCAGGAGGCGGTCGACCACATGGATCTCGTGCCGGTCTTCTCGACGGAGGCGACGGAGGCCGCGCTCGACGGCAGCGGCCTCGAGGTGCCCGAGCTGGAGACCTACGCCCAGGCGCTGTGGGACTACTGGGAGGCGAACCTCGACCCGGACAAGTTCCGCGCCGACAGCTCGCTCGCGAACGCCGTCAACGGCAAGACGATCCTCATCACCGGCGCGTCGAGCGGGATCGGACGCGCCGCCGCGCTCAAGCTCGCGCGCGCGGGCGGGATCCCGCTGCTCGTCGCGCGCAGCGCCGACAAGCTCGAAGACGTCCGCGACGAGATCGCGCAGCTCGGCGGCACCGCCTACGTCTACACGGCCGACGTGTCCGATCCTGAGTCGATCGACCAGCTCGTCGCGCAGGTGCTGTCCGACCATCCAGCCGTTGACGTGCTCGTCAACAACGCCGGGCGCTCGATCCGCCGCTCGATCGCGCTCAGCTACGACCGCTTCCACGACTTCGAGCGGACTGTCCAGCTCAACTACCTCGGCGCCGTGAAGCTGATCCTCGCGCTGCTGCCGCACATGCGCGCGCGCAAGCGCGGCCACATCGTGAACATCTCCTCGATCGGCGTGCAGACGAGCCCGCCGCGCTTCTCCGCGTACGTCGCCTCGAAGGCGGCGCTCGACGCGTTCACGCGCGTCGTCGGCTCGGAGACGATCGCCGACCGCGTCACCTTCACGACGATCCACATGCCGCTCGTGCGCACGCCGATGATCGCGCCGACGAAGCTCTACAACTCGTTCCCGACGATCTCCCCCGAGGAGGCGGCGGACCTGATCTGCGACGCGATCCGCAGGAAGCCGAAGCAGATCAACACGCGCCTCGGGACGTTCGGCGAGGTCGCCTACGCGCTCGCGCCGAAGGCCGTCGACCAGCTGCTCCACCTCGCCTACCGCGTCTTCCCCGACTCGGCGGCGGCGCGGGGGGCGACGAGTGGAGACGAAGTGGTCTCGCGAGAGCAGTTGGCTTTGGCGCACCTCACGCGTGGGGTGCACTGGTAGGGCCCAAGCGGCGCGGTACGCCGGGCCGCGGCCTTGCTCCCTCGCGAGAGGCCGGTCATGCGACGCCGCGTTGGGCGCTCCGCGCTTGTGGGATCAGCGAGAGCCTCTCGCGAGGGACAAGCCGCGGCCGGCTACCCGAGCGCTTGCGCTGCGCCTACCAGCGGCCGCGCCGAAGCTGCGCTCATGCCTTAAGCCAAGGCGATGGGGGCGCGGATGCGTTCGGGCCGCGGGGGCTGACGGCTGAGCCCGGGCGGTGTTGGTCAGCCGGGCGCGCAATGTCCTCCGCGAGAGGCTCTCGCTGATCCCGCGAGCGTGAAGCGCTGCCGCGGCAAGCCATGACCGGCCTCTCGCGGGGGAGCATTGCGCGCCCCGGCGTACCGGAAACGCCGGGCCAAAGCCGAACAGCCAGCCGCGCTCAGATGCGGAAGACCGGCACCAACCGCTTCTCATGCTCGGCGTCGATCCGGGCGATCACCTCGACGTGCTGCTCCAACCCCGACCCGCGGAGCTTGGTGGCGAGCAGCTCGTCGACCTGGAAGATCCCGGCGCTGTTCGACATCGCGATCTCGACGCGCACGGCGCGGTCTTTGCCGGGGGTGATTCTGACTTCCTCGATCGCGTAGGCCGACAGCGAGTGGATGTTCTGGTGGCCGGCCTCGAACGGCACGCGCGAGCGGCCGCGGGCCATGTCGAGCGCGTCGGCGACGCGCACGATCCCGGCCTCGATCGTGAACGGGTCGCCGCGCCTGCGGTGGCCGATGATCGCGTGCAGCGTCTCGGCGACGACGATCGAGCGCTCCGGCTCCTGGTAGGCGTCCGCCAGCAGCGCGCCGAGCTTGTCGGCCGCGAGGAAGAGGCTGTACTCCTCGTGGTCGGCGCGATGGATCGTCATGCCGATGTCGTGGAACAGCGCGCCCGCGGCGATCACGACCTCGGCGTCGCGCTCGCTCATGCCGTAGTCGGCGACGACGTTCGGCACCACGCCGCGGCGGAACAGGATGCGCGCGAGCCGCAGCGCGACGTTCAGCACGATCTGGATGTGGATCCAGGAGTGGTCGGACATGCCGAGCCGGCGCGTCGCGTTGACGGCCGCGACGTGCCACCACGCCTTCACCTGCTCGTCGGCGTTGACGGCCTCGAGCAGCCGCTCGAGCTTGCGGTTGCCGCGCGTCGGGACGCGGATGCGGACGTCGGCGATCGCCTCACGCGGCGGACGATCCGACGGGTCGATCTGAGCGGCGCTCATCGCGGGTGAGGCTACCGCCGGCGACGGCGCCACGGGAGGCGATCGTCAGCCGGCGCGGCAGTCGTCGCGCGGCAGGAACGGCAGGCCGGGGAGGCGCGTCTCGGCATCGACGAGGTGGAGGACGGTCGTCGTGCGCTCGAACCCGCCGTCGATCTTGACGCCGAGCCCGGCGCCCGCCCCGACGCCGGTCGCGTCACGGCGGACGACGTAGGTGCGACGATCGATCTGCGCGTCCTGCGCGATGCGCTTCCCGAGCGCGCGGGCGCGCGCCGGCAGCCCGACGAGCGCGGCCGAGCTCTCGAGCCCGTCGAGCACGCCCGCAGCGGCCACACGATTCGCCGCGTCGTGCAGGTCAAGCGTCGCGTCCAGCTCGACCATGGCGCCACCGCCCGCGGCCGCACTCGCACGAGCGCGGCCGAGCGCCAGCTCGGCTGCAGCGCTGAGCGTGCCGGAGACGCTTACGTGGAGGGCGCGGGGACGGCGCGCCGCATCGAGCTCGTAGCCGAGCACCGCCTCGCCGTCGATGTCGGCGCCGAGCCCTGCGCCGGGGAGCGCGAGCCCGGCCGTCGCCTGCGCGCCGAGTCTCACGTACCACGTCGTGCTGCCATCGCGGACGCGGCGCCGCCCCAGCATCGCGCCGGCAGCGAGCGAGCCCTGAGCGGAGCCGAACGCGGCGGTCAACCTGCTCGCGAGTCCGCCCTCCGCATAGCGCTCGTCGGGCTCGGGCAGCTCGGCGTGCGGGCGCCATCCGATCGCGTCGCACAGCAGCGAGCAGGCGCTGCGAGCCTCATCGACCAGCTGGCCGCCGATCGTCGCTTTGCTGCCGTACTCGTCGATGAAGCGACGGGCGGACGCGTCGTCCGGGAAGTGCCACGAGCGACCCGAGGCCCAGACGACCCCGCCACCGGCGGTCGCGTGGCCCCCGAGGGTGCGGCTGCCGAGCCGCACGCGGGCGCCGGCGCTCGCTTCGAGACCGACGTCGGTCCCTTGGGAGAGGGTCACCGACGCACTGCCATCGCTCGCGTAGACGAGGTCCAGCGTTCCGCTCCTACCGAGCCGTACGACGGCGATCGTCCCGCCCGCCTGCTCTTCCCGCTCGCGGCGGTTGGCGGGACAGGGATCGAGCTCGTCGCGCGGTCGCTGCGGGCCGGGACAGCGCACGTCGGCCACGTTGCAGAGCCCGCGCTGAAGGCCGGCGAGCAGCTGCCCGCCGAGGCCGCCCGCGGTCAGCCCGGCGGCGAGCGCGAGCGTCAGCGCCACGAGCGCGACGAGCGCCACGTATTCGCTCGTCGCCTGTCCCGCGGCCTCGCGCCAGCGCTCCATCGCGCCAGCATCGCGCCGCATGCCGCGCAAACGGGCTCGCCGCGCGACGATCGGCACAGAGGCTGCGCAGCCGCGCGCGTGGTCGCGGCTACGCCGCGGCAGCCAGCTCGCGCAGCACGCCCTCGCGCAGCCCGCCGCGCGCGATCTCGAGCGGACCGAGGCGACGCGTCACCGCAGCGAGCACGACGATCCCCGCCGGCAGCAGCCGCGCGCGTTCCGGCGCGATCCGCAGGCGCGCGCCCGCCTCCTCCGCGGACACCGCGATGAGCTCAGCGAGCGCCCGCTCGAGCGACGCCGCATCGAGGCGCGCGCCGGCGAGCCGCCGCAGCGAGGTCGCGCTGCCGCCGACGGCGAGCGCCCGTTCCACCGGCGGCGGCGCGACGCCGGCCAACGTCTGCTCGACCGCATCGCGCAGCGCCGACAGCTCGCGCGCGGCCGGCGGGTCGCCGTGCAGGTGCGCCGCGGTCAGGTCGCTCGAGCCGAGCGGCAGCGAGACCGACCAGCCCGCGCCCGCGTCGCACGTGCCGACGACCAGCTGCGCGGACCCGCCGCCCACGTCGACGACCGCGACGGCTCCCGCCGCCGCGCCCTCCAACACGCTCGTCGCGCCCGCGAACGCGAGCCGCGCCTCGTCGCGCTCGCTCAGCAGCTCGACCGGCGCACGCGCCGCCGCTGCGAGCGCGTGACAGGTCGCGAGGCCGTCCGCGCTGCGGCGCAGCGCCGCCGTCGCGACGACGCGGATGGCCGCGGCGCCGAGCATGCGCGCCTCCTCCGCCTGCGCGGCGACGATCGCGACGAGCGCCTCGCGCGCCGCCTGCGGCAGCGAGCCGCCGGTGCGACAGATGCGGCCGAGCTGCGTGAACGCGCGCCGCTCGACGACCGGCGCCAGCACCGGGCTCGCCGACGTCCCGCTCCCGACGACCACGTCCGCGACGAGCAGACGCGTCGTGTTCGAGCCGATGTCGATGCAGGCGCAGCGCACGGCGGAAGCGAGCGTAGCCGCGTTTGAGGCATCATGGGCCCCCGTGAACGACGAGCTGGCGATCGAGGTCCGCGGCCTCCGCAAGCGCTACGGCGATCTGGAGGCGGTTCGCGGGATCGACTTCTCGGTGCGCCGGGGCGAGGTGTTCGGCCTGCTCGGGCCGAACGGCGCCGGCAAGACGACGACCGTTGAGGTGCTCGAGGGCTACCGCGACCGCAGCGGCGGCGACGTGACGGTGCTCGGCCACGATCCGCAGCTGCGCGCGCGCGAGCTGCGCGCGCGCGTCGGGATCGTGCTGCAGAGCACCGGCGTCTACCGCCATCTGACCGTGCGGGAGCTGCTCGTGCACTTCGCCGGCCTCTACCCGGCGCCGCGCGGCGTCGACGAGGTGATCGAGCTGGTCGGCCTGCACGGCAAGCGCGACGCGCGCACGCGCACGCTGTCCGGCGGCCAGCTGCGCCGGCTCGACCTCGCGCTCGCGCTCGTCGGCGACCCGGAGCTGATCTTCCTCGACGAGCCGACGACGGGCTTCGACCCGGCCGCGCGGCGCGGCGCGTGGGACGCGATCCGCTCGCTCAAGGCGCTCGGCAAGACGGTGGTGCTGACGACGCACTACCTCGACGAGGCGCAGGCGCTCGCCGACCGCGTCGCGATCGTGAAGGACGGCCGCATCCTCGTCGAGGGCGCGCCGAGCGAGCTGGGGGCGGGCGACGGTGCAGCGCGCTACCGCGTCGCGTGGCGCAACGGCAGCGGCCTGCTCAACCAGCGCGAGACCGACGATCCGACGACGCTGCTGCACGAGCTCACGAGCGCCGCGCTGCAGCGC
Source organism: Conexibacter sp. (assembly GCA_036379915.1). Taxonomy (GTDB): domain Bacteria; phylum Actinomycetota; class Thermoleophilia; order Solirubrobacterales; family Solirubrobacteraceae; genus Conexibacter. The sequence continues at coordinate 42,707 of DASVFS010000188.1, forward strand.
GGCGAACGGCTGGAAAGCCTCAGCGTCACGCGGCCGACGCTCGAGGACGTGTACCTGGAGCTCACCGCCGATGCCTGAGCACGCCGCCCACGCGCCCGGCTTCGCCGCGCTCTCGTGGCGCCAGTTCCGGCTCGAGCGCAAGATGTTCTGGCGCAACCCGAGCGCGGCCTTCTTCAACTTCCTGCTGCCGCTGCTCTTCCTCGTGCTGTTGTGCGCGGTGCTGACCGACCAGAGCGACCGCGACGTGATCGTGCCGGGCATCGCCGGGATGGCCGTGCTGTCGACCACCTTCAGCGCGCTCGCCTACAACGTCGTCTTCCTGCGCGAGCAGGGGATCCTCAAGCGGATGCGCGGGACGCCCCTGCCGGCGGGCGCCTACCTGCTCGGGATCGCCGGCAACGCGGTCGCGAACACGGCGATCCAGATCGTGCTGATCACGCTCGCGGGGAAGCTCTTCTACGGGATCGACTGGCCGCCGGCGGCCGGCGAGCTGGCGCTGTTCGTCGCGCTCGGGGTCGTCTGCTTCGCCTCGCTCGGCGTCGCGCTCGCGCACGCGATCCCGACGTTCGAGGCGGCGACGGTCTACGTGAACGTGATCTTCCTGCCGGTCGTCTTCATCTCGATCGACGCCGCGAACGACCCGGCGTTCCTGAAGGGGATCGCGGAGGCGCTGCCGCTCGCGCACCTGATCGACGGCCTGTCCGCCGCGATGGTGACCGGCGAGGGGCTCGGCGGCCAGTGGTCGGCGCTCGGCGTGCTGCTCGTGTGGACCGCGCTCGGCGCGACGCTGGCGATCCGCGGCTTCAGCTGGCAGCAGCGCCGCGGCTGAGCCGCTCGCCGGCGACCACGAACGCCGCCGGCGGCTCGCCGTGCAGCTCGGCCGGGACGGCCGCGAGCGGAGACGACGCCCACTCCTCCTGCAGCAGGCCGAACACGTAGACGTCGTGCGCGACGTCGCCGTGGCGGTGCCAGCGACGCAGCACGCCCTCGCGCACGAAGCCGAGCCGCTCGAGCGCCGCCTGCGAGCGGGCGTTCTCGACGTCGGCGTAGGCGCCGATCCGCTCGAGCCCCAGGTGCTCGAACGCCAGCCGCGCCATCAGCGCCTTGACCTCGCGGTTGGCGCCGCTGCCCCACCAGCGCCGCCCCAGCCACGTGCCGATCACGGCGCGGCGGTCGCGGCGCGAGAGCTCCGCGAGACCGACCACGCCGATCGGGCCGTCCTCGCGATGCACGATCAGCAGGTCGAGCTGCTCGCCCCGCTCGCGCCGGTCGGCGAGCCCGACGATGTAGGCGACCGGCTCCTCGATCCGCACGTACGGGCCCCACGAGAAGAAGCGCGTGACCTCGCGGTCCGAGCCCAGCTCGAACAGCGTCGGGGCATCGTCCGGCGTGGCGTACCGCAGCGTGAGCGAGGGCCCGCGAAGCTCCATCCTGGGAGAATATGACGGCATGCTGACCGCGTACCGTGTCGCCCGCGACCGCCCGGACCGCCGCGGCGACTCCACGTTTGGCGAACCGCGCGACCGCTCATACGGGGTGATGACGTGAGCGATGGCGTAGGGACACGAACTCCAGGCGGTACGGGCAGCCCGCCAGCCGGCGAGCGGAACGACGCCGCGCACCCCGCGGTGCGGCTCGTGCTGCCGGCGCTGCCGGCGAACGTCGCGCTGGTGCGTCAGGCGCTCGCGGGACTCACCGACGAGCTGGAGATCGAGCCGGCGCGCGCCGCCGACATGAAGATCGCCCTGACCGAGGCGTGCACGAACGTCGTCGTCCACGCCTACGGCGACGACCCGGGCCCGCTCGAGGTGGCGATGGTGGTCGAGCACGGCCGCCTCGTGCTGAGCGTGCGCGACCGCGGCGGCGGGCTGCATCCGCTGCCCGGCCGCGACGAGGGCGCGCCGCTCGGCTTCGGGCTGGCGCTGATCGCGTCGCTGTCGGACGAGGTCGGACTCGTCGGCGGACGACACGGCACCGAGGTGCGGATCGCCTTCGCGCTGTCGGGCGCCGGCGCGCCGCCGCTCGCGATCCAGCCGTCGGCCGACCCGGCGCCCCCGGCCGACGACATCGTGCTGGAGCTGCGCCCGCCCGCGCGCACCTCTCCGGTGCTCGGACGCGTCGTGTCGCTCGTCGCGGCGCGCGCGGACTTCTCGATCGACCGCCTCTCGGACGCCCAGATCGTCAGCGACGCGATCGCGGGCGGCGCCGCCCAGCATCTGCTCGACGGCACGCTCAGCGTCGCGATCGACGAGCACGAGCGCGGCTTCGACCTGCTCGTCGGACCGTTCGCGACCGGCGGAGCGCAGCGGCTCGTGGACGACACGGAGCTGCCCGGACTCGGCTCGCTGCTCGAGCGCTTGACGGACACGATCGCGGTCGAGCGAGCGGGCGTCCCGGACGGCGAGCGGCTGCGGGTTCGTCTGCTGACGCGCGACTGATCTGCAGCCGTACAGCGTATCCCGTTCGGGTCCTGACACGATCCACGAGCTGGTCCGCGCGCACGAATGAATTTGCGTTCGATCGCCTGCCACTAATACGCTGTATCGCATGGCAGTGGGAAACGCCTTCGTACGCGTTCTCGAGGAGGATCCGGAGCTCGCCGCCGGGCTCGATCCGACCAGCGTGCAGCTCGCGACGCGCCACGCGATCGCGGCGGTCGAGATCGTCGCTCCGGGGTCGTGGGAGCCGACCTTCCCGGCCGACGGCAGCGGCAGCCTCGGGCTGCTGGTGCTCGACGGCCTGCTGATGCGCGACGTCGCGGTCGCACAGGCGACCTGCACCGAGCTGATCGGCCGTGGCGATCTGCTGCGCCCGTGGGACTGGGAGCGCGACGTGCTGACGATCAAGCCGGTCGTCACCTGGACGGCGCTGCAGCCCGTCCGCCTCGCTGTGCTCGACCGGCGGATCGCCGCCGTCATGGGCCGCTGGCCGGAGCTCGTGAGCGCCGTCGTGGCGCGCGCCGTGCGCCGCTCGTTCGAGCTCGCGACGAATCAGGCGACGAGCCATCTGACACGCGTCGACGCGCGGCTGGAGCTGCTCTTCTGGGGGCTCGCCGACCGCTGGGGCCGCGTGAGCCCGGACGGCGTCGTGCTCGAGCTGCCGCTGACGCACCAGGTGCTCGGCCGGCTCGTCGGCGCGCAGCGCCCCTCGGTCACAACCGCGCTGTCGGACCTGGCGCGCCGCGGCCTGGTCGAACGGCGCGAAGACGGCGCCTGGATCCTGCGCGGCGATCCGCCCGGCGAGGCGCCCGCGGCGACGAACGGCGTCGAGCTGAAGCAGCCGGCGACCGCGACCTGAGCGTCAGCCGCAGGCGGGCCAGGGCGCGGCGCCGCGCGCGCGGTAGAGCCGCAGCGCGCGGCGGTCCTGCTCGGCCTCCGACGCGCGGGCCGGGTCGCCGTCCCCGCCCATCGCCTGCCACGTCGCGCGCGAGAACTGGTACTTGCCGCGGTAGGCGCCGTCCGGCGAGACCGCGCGCGGGTTCCCGCCCGACTCGCA
>DASVFS010000189.1:0-10017 GCA_036379915.1 Conexibacter sp.
GACGGTCGCGAACAGGAACAGCGCGAGCCACAGGGCCACGATCGCGGAGCGGCCCTCGACGGTCTCGCTCTCGGTCAGCCAGACGACGAGCGTGTAGATCGTCGCCAGCTGAAACAGCACGGGCAGCTCGTCGAGCGTCGAGCGCGAGATCACGACGTCGTCGCGGTCGTACAGGCCCATCACCTTGCTCAGCAGCAGCACCAGCGGCAGCAGCAGCGGCAGTCCGTGCTGCAGGCCCGCGCCGCCGAGCAGCGCGACGCAGACGACGATCGCGAGCGCCGCCGAGCTGAGGTCGGCCAGCACGAGCAGCCGCCGGAAGGTGGCGTCCCGGTCCGACGCGCGTCCGAGCCCGGCGAGCTCCGCGGGCGAGCGGAGCACGCTCGGCGGACGCGCGATCGTCAGCGTGGGGATGCCGCTGCGCTGCTGTCGTGGGGACCTGCGACCGAAAGACGACGTGCGCGACCCACGTCTCGTGTCGAGCTGCTCAGGCGTTTGGGATCCTTCCCGATTAACTGATGAACGTTCCCGTTTCTGGGAGCGCGAGCATAACAGCGTCTTGCATGTTGTGTGGAGATAAAGCTATGCAGAGCTCCCATGACATGGAGAGATGTACAGACCTGCGCCGCCCGAGCGCTCCACTTGTCACAGTGAAGTTTCCCAATCACTCAAGGAGTCTTGATCAATCACGAAGGATTGATAAGCATAAATCCGGAGTGATGCTGAATCAGCGCTGTGGCGCGCGAACGGGCGCGTCGCAGGACTGCGCGCCGCGGGTCCGCCGAGGTGCCTGCAGACGCTGTACGGCGAACGTCGGCGATGCGACCGACGCGCGATCGCCGCGCTTCGCGAGCACGCACAGCGCGACGACCATCACGAGGGCAGCAGCCCAGACGGCGGAGATCATCAGCAGCGCAAGCAGCACGGTCTCTCCGATCGGCGACGCCGAGAGGCGCTTGAGCACCATACGGCGCGGCCTGGACGTTTGTTCGACCTACTCATACCCCGGCGAGACGTACCCGACCCCCGCCACGCCCGGCGGGACCCAGCTGCCGCCAGCGGGCAGCCCGGCGACGACGGCGCCGGTCATCCCCGGGCACGTGCCGGCGACGCCAGCCGGATAGACCGAGTTCGCGAGCGTGCGGCCGGGGCGCGGCACCACGTGGACGTCCTGCATGTCGACGGGATAGGTCGCGCACGCCGCGGAGCCGTCGTTCGTCTTGAGCAGGATCATGTGACCGCCCATGTCGACCGCCGGCTCGGTCGTGGCAGTGAGGTCGACGTGTGACAGCTCCGCCGAGCCGATCGCGCCGCTCGTGTCCGCCAGCATCAGGCCCTGGTAGTTGCTCGCGGCCGTCAGGCGGTCGATCCGCAGCTCGTGGACGCCGCCGTGCGGCTGCACGACGTCCGCATGGAAGCCGCTCAGCCCGCCGTGGATGCCGACGATGCGCAGGTTCTGCAGCTGGACCGTCGCCTGCGGCGCGGCGATGTCGACGCCGTCCAGCTCGCTCGCGCCGGCGCCGTCGATCAGCACGCCCTCGACGTGGACGGTGCCGGTCGCGCCCTTGACGTAGAGCGCCGTGCGCTGCGCGGCCGGGGCGTCGGCCGGCAGGTCGGCCGGGAGCGTGACCGAGCCGCCGACGATCACGACGTTGTGGCCGCCCTCGATCCACGTCGCGCCGACCTTCTGCGTCGGCGGCAGCTTCACGACGTAGTCGCGCGTGGTGGAGAGCGTCGTGTGCGTGTAGCCGGTCCCCAGCTGGATCGTGATCGGGTCCGTCAGCGGCGGCGGCGCCCAGCGCAGCGGCTCGGCCGGCGGCGGCGCGTCCGCGGGCTCGGCCGGCGGCGGGTCCTGGGGCGCCGGCTCGCCCGGCGGCGTCGGCTGCGGCTCCGCGGGAGCGGGGTCCTGCGGCGCAGACAGCGCCGGCGCGATCGGCATCAGCGCGGCGACGATCGGCGTCGGCTCGCCTGCGCGCGCGCCCGTGATGCCCGGCGCGGAAACTCTCCTCGTCGCCGCACGCTTGCGCGCGACGCAGCGGTGGCGGCGCCGACTGTGCGCGCGGCGAGCGTGCTTGCGCGCGCGTCTCGCGTGGCAGCCCTTGGCGACGCGCGGTGTCTTGCGGGCGACGTGCGCGTCGGTCGCCGCGGCGGCGGGGGCCTCGCTCACGGCGGGAGGCGCCAGCACCGCGAACGCGCAGACGACCGCGACGAGCATGATGCGGACCCGGCGAGGCACCAGATGTCTGTCGGACGGAGACGTCGCTCGGACGCGTCCGCGCGCGCACGCATGGACGAAGTGCCGACGCGCGACCGCGCGATCGCGGCGGCTCCGGTCGTCGCCTCGCCCGTTCGTCCAGGATCGTCGACGCGCGCTCGAGGCGTGGCTAGCGTCGCCGCGCATGCTCCCACGCGCCGTGCTGCTCGCGCTCCTGGCGCTCGCGCCGTCCGCTGCGTCCGCCTCGGCGTACCAGGCGCTCAGCGTCGGCGGCTCGCAGGCGTGCGCCCTGCGCGCGGACGACACCGCCGTCTGTTGGGGCGCGCGCTACGCCGGCGCGACGAGCGCGCCGGCCGACCGCTTCGCGGAGGTCGCCTCCGGCGGCTTCAACCACTGCGGGCTGCGGCTCGCCGACCGCTCGATCGCCTGCTGGGGCCTGTACGCGCCCTTTTGGATGCCGCAGCTGCCGAGAGCGCCGATCACGGCGATCGGGATCGGCACGTTCCACATGTGCGTCGTCGTCGCGAGCGACGGGCACGTCGCATGCGTCGGCGGGCGCAGCGGACCGCCGGGCGAGGACGTCGACGATGGAGAGGCCGACCCGCCGCCCGGTGCGTTCAAGGCCGTGACCGCCGGCTGGAGCCACACATGCGCGATCCGCGCAGACGACACGGTCGCATGCTGGGGCGAGGACTCGTGGACGGGCAAGACGCACCCGCCGAGCGGCGCGTTCGCGCAGATCGCCGCCGGCCAGGAGCACACGTGTGGGCTGCGCTTCACCGGCGCCGTCGTCTGCTGGGGCTTCGACCGCGAGGGCCAGATCGACGCGCCGCCGGGCACGTTCACGCAGGTCGCGGCCGGGACGAACCACTCGTGTGCGCTGCGGACCGACGGCGAGATCGCGTGCTGGGGCGACGACCGCTCCGGCGAGAGCGATCCGCCGCCCGGTCCCTTCACGGCGGTCGGCGCCGGTCACCTGTTCACCTGCGGACTGCGGCCCGACGGCTCGATCGCCTGCTGGGGCGCGAACGACCTCGGTCAATCGACCCCGCCGCTCGAGACGCCGCCCGACACGACGCCGCCGACCGTCACCTGCACTGCCGACCGCACGACGCTGTGGCCGCCGAACCACAAGCTCGTTCCCGTCACCGTGACCGTCACCGTCAGCGACGCGGACTCCGGTGCGGCCGGCTACGAACTGCGCTCGGTGACCAGCAGTCAGGGTGACCGTCCGGGCCCGCATGCCGGTGACGCCGCCGGCTGGATCGCCGGGACGGCCGACGCCGGCGGCCTGCTGCGCGCCGAGCGCGACGGCGGCGGCGCGCGCAGCTACACGGTCACCTACCGCGGCTTCGACAGCGCCGGCAACGTCGCCGACTGCACGGCGACGGTGACCGTGCCGGCGAGCGCGCGGAGCCGGTAGCTATCTCAGCCGCCGCGCGAGCGCGACGAGCGTGTGCACGCCCCAGCCGGAGCCGCCTCTGCCGGCATACGGCTTGCCGGTGTCCCACGCCGTGCCGGCGATGTCGAGGTGCGCCCACGGCACGTCGCCGACGAAGCGGTGGAGGAACTCGGCGGCGGTGATCGAGCCGGCCTTGCGGCTCTCGACCGCGTTGAGGATGTCGGCGTAGCGGCTCTTGATGAGGTCGGCGTAGGACTCGTGCAGCGGCAGCCGCCAGACCGGCTCGCCCGCGACCGCCGCCGCCTCGGCCACGGCCGCCGCCCACGCGTCGTCGTTCGACATCAAGCCGGCGTGCGAGTCCCCGAGCGCGATCACGATCGCGCCGGTCAGCGTCGCGAGGTCGACGATCCGCTCGGCGCCGTGGGCGACCGCGTACGCGAGGCAGTCGGCCAGCACGAGCCGGCCCTCGGCGTCGGTGTTGACGATCTCGATCGTCGTCCCGTTCGACGCGCGCACGATGTCGCCCGGCTTCACCGCGCGCCCGCTCGGCATGTTCTCGGTCGCGCCGACGACGCCGATCACGCGGATCGGCAGTCTCAGCCGCGCGATCGCGCCGACCGCCTCGAGCACGGCCGCGCCGCCCGACATGTCGAACTTCATCTCCGACATTCTCGCCCCGGGCTTGAGCGAGATCCCGCCGCTGTCGAACGTGACCGCCTTGCCGACGAGCGCGAGCAGCGGGCCCTCCGGCGCGGCATGGTGGTCGGGGGCGGGGGGCGGGACATATCGCAGCACGATCAGCTGCGCCTCCTGCTCGGTGCCCTGCGCGACGGCGGCGAAGGCGCCCATCCCGCGCTCGCGCAGCTCCTGCTCGCCGAGCACCTCGACCGCGATCCCGTCGGCCTCGCCGGCGATCTCGTGGGCGCGTCTGGCGAGGAACGACGGCGTCGCCTCGTTGCCGGGCAGGTTCTGCAGGTCGCGCGCGCGGTTCTGCGCCTCGGCGACGACGGTGCCGATCGCGACCGGCTCGCTCACGTCGTGGTGCGCGCTCAGCAGCAGCGTCTCGAGCGCGTGCTCCTCCTCGGGATGGTTGCGGAAGCGGTCGAAGCGGTAGCCCGCCAGCACGGTGCCCTCGACCAGTCCCGCGACGATCGCGTCGTCGACGTGGTGGGGGACCTCCCAGCAGAGCGTGCTCGCACCGAGCTCACGCGCACGCGCGAGGACCGCGGCCGCCGCGATCCGCGCGCGCTCGGCGTCGAACGCGTCGCGCGCGCCCAGCCCGACGACGACGAAGCGGCGCTCCTCGGCGTGCGCGACGGCGAGGTGCTTGAAGGCGCGACGCGCCTCGCCGCGGTCGAGCAGGCGCTGCAGCGTGCCGTCGCCGACGTCGTGCGCGACGTCCTCGCCGTCGAAGACGCCGACGGCGATCGTGTCGGCGCTCGTCTGGAGGGGACCGTCGGTCGTCGTGGCGATGCGCATCGCGGCAGCCTACCCACGTCCCGTTCTCGCGGCACATACGAGGAGGGTCACCTAGCATTCATGCCCGGCGCCCGCACGCGCCGCCTCCCACACCGCCAGAACGGAGAACCCGATGCCCAAGACCGTCATCCTCGGCGCTGCGCGCACCCCGATCGGCAAGCTCGGCGGCGGCCTCGCGTCGCTCGACGCGACGGAGCTCGGCGGCACCGCGATCAGAGCCGCGCTCGAGCGCGCCGGCGTCGAGCCGGAGCAGGTCCAGCACGTCGTGATGGGGCAGGTGATCCAGGCCGGCCAGGGTCAGATCCCCTCGCGCCAGGCGCAGATCAAGGCTGGGATCCCGAAGGAGGTCTCCTCCGAGACGATCAACAAGGTGTGCGCGTCGGGCATCCGCGCCGCCGGCATCCTCGACGCCGCCATCCGTGCCGGCGACGTGGAGGTCGCCGTCGGCGGTGGGATGGAGTCGATGTCGAACGCGCCCTACATGCTCAAGGGCGCGCGCTTCGGCTTCCGCATGGGCGACGGCAAGGCGATCGACGCGATGATCGCCGACGGCCTCACGAACCCGTTCTCCGGCAAGCACATGGCGCAGGAGGCGTCCGAGGTCGCCGCCGAGCTGGAGATGACGCGCGCCGACATGGACCGCTGGTCCGTCCGCTCGCACGAGCTGGCGATCAAGGCGACCGACGAGGGGCGCCTGCCGGAGGAGATCGTCGCCGTCACGGTCAAGGGCAAGAAGGGCGACACCGTGGTCGAGGTCGACGAGGCGCCGCGCCGCGACACGAGCCTCGAGACGCTCGCCAAGCTGCCGCCGATCTTCATGAAGGACGGCTCGCACACGGCCGGCAACGCGCCGGGCGTCAACGACGGCGGCGGCGCTCTGGTGCTCGCGTCGGACGAGTGGGCGAAGGCGAACGGCAAGACGGCGCTCGCGACGATCGTCGCGCAAGCGCAGGTCGCCGACGAGTTCCCGATGCTCGCGAAGACGCCCGCGCTGGCCGCGCAGAAGGCGCTCGCGCTGGCCGGCCTGTCGGCCGACGACATCGACGTGTGGGAGATCAACGAGGCGTTCGCCTCGGTCACGCTCAACTCGATCCGCATGCTCGGGATCGACGAGGACAAGGTCAACGTCAACGGCGGCGCGGTCGCGCTCGGCCACCCGATCGGCGCCTCCGGCGCGCGCATACTCGGCTCGCTCGTGCTCGAGCTGCAGCGCCGCGGCGGCGGCCGCGGCTGCGCGGCGATCTGCTCGGGCGGCGGCCAGGGCGACGCCGTGATCGTCGAGGTGGCCGCGTCCTGACCGCGGACCCCACCACCGATCCCGGACCGCCCGCTTCCGCGGGCGGCTCCGCCGCCGCCTTCTTCGACCTCGACCGCACGCTGATGGCGGGCTCGTCGGCGTACGAGTTCGCGCGCGCCTCCTACCGCAACGGGCTGCTGAGCCGCCGGCAGCTCGCGCGCGGCGCGTGGGCGAACGCGCGGTTCCGCCTGCGCGGCTCCACCGACGCCGCCACCGACGAGCTGCGCGAGCGGATCGCGAGAGCGATCGAGGGCGTGCGCGTGGTCGAGCTGCAGCGGCTCGGCCCGGCCGTGCTGGCGGGCGTGCTGCCGCGCATCTACCCGCAGATGCTGCAGGTCGCATGGGCGCACCAGGACGCCGGCCGCCGCGTGTACATCGTCACCGCGGCCGCGCACGAGCTCGCCGAGGTGCTGGCCGGGGTGCTCGGCTTCGACGGCGGCATCGGCGCACGCTCGGAGATCCGCGACGGCGTCTACACCGGCAGGCCGCACGGGCCCTTCACGTACCGCGAGGGCAAGGCCGCGGCGATGCGCGAGCTGGCCGCTCGCGAGCGGATCGACCTCGCCGCCTCGTTCGCCTACTCGGACTCCGAGTCCGACCTGCCGATGCTGCGTGCGGTCGGCAACCCGGTCGCCGTGAACCCGGACGCGACGCTCGCCCGCATCGCGCGCGAGGAGGGCTGGGAGGTGCTGCGTTTCGAGCGGCTGGGGCGGCGCCTCGTCGTCGCCGGCTCGCTCGCCGCCGCGGCGACGCTCGGCGGCCTCGGCTCGCTCGCGCTCGGCCGCCGCAAGCCGGTCCCGCCGCCGCGCCGCATCCCGCCTCGCCGGCCGCTGCGCCGCCACAGATGAGCGACCACGAGCTGACCGACGAGCAGCGCGACATCCGCGCGCTCGCACGCGACTTCGCCGAGCGCGAGATCGCCCCGCACGCCGCGGCGTGGGACCGCGACCACCGCTTCCCGCGCGAGGTCTTCGAGCAGCTCGGCGAGCTGGGGCTGATGGGCGCATGCGTCTCACCCGAGCACGGCGGCGCCGGTACCGACTTCCTCTCCTACGTGCTCGCGCTCGAGGAGCTGGCGCGCGCCGACGCGGGCGTCGCGGTCACCGTCGCCGTGCACACGAGCGCCGCCACGCTGCCGCTGCTCGCGCACGGCACGCCGGAGCAGGTCGAGCGGCTCGTGCCGCCGCTCGCGCAGGGACACGAGCTGGGGGCGTTCGCCCTCACCGAGCCGGAGGTCGGCTCGGACGCCGCGGCGCTGCGCACGCGCGCCGACGCCGACGGTCGCATCACCGGCGCGAAGCAGTTCATCACCACGGGCAGCCACGCCCACGTGCTGCTCGTCTTCGCTCGCGACCCCGACGACCGCATCAGCGCGTACGTCGTCCATCGCCCCGCGCCGGGACTGACGGTGAGCAAGGAGGAGGAGAAGCTGGGGCTCAACTCCTCCAGCACCGCCGCTCTGGCTCTCGACGCCGTCGCGGGCGAGCGCCTGGGTCCCGCGGGCGGGGGGATGCGCATCGCGTTGAGCACGCTCGACGGCGGCCGCATCGGCATCGCCGCGCAGGCGGTCGGGATCGCGCAGGCGGCGCTCGACGCGGCGACCGCCTACGCCGGGGAGCGCCGCGCCTTCGGCCGTCCGATCGGGACTCAGGGCCAGATCCAGCACAAGCTGGCCGAGATGCAGACGGACGTCGAGGCCGCCCGTGCGCTCACGTGGCGCGCCGCGCGCCTCAAGCAGGCGGGCCGGCCGCACACGGTCGAGGGCGCGCAGGCGAAGCTGCTCGCGAGCCGCGTCGCTCGCCATCACACGGGCGAGGCGATCCAGGTGCTCGGCGGCTACGGCTACACGAAGGACTACCCGGTCGAGCGCTACTACCGCGACGCGAAGGTGACCGAGATCTACGAGGGCACGAGCGAGATCCAGCGGCTCGTGATCGCGCGGGCGCTGCTGGGCGACGCGGCTCGCGCCACCGACTAGGTGGAACATCACCTAACATCCGCCCGCGATGAGCACGACTGAGCGCAAGATCCGCGTCGTCGTCGCGAAGCCGGGCCTCGACGGGCACGATCGCGGCGCCAAGATCATCGCCCGCGCGCTGCGCGACGCGGGCATGGAGGTCATCTACACCGGCCTGCACCAGACGCCGGAGCAGATCGTCGAGACCGTCATCCAGGAGGACGCGGACGCGGTCGGGCTGTCGATCCTGTCGGGCGCGCACATGACGCTCGTCCCGCGCGTGGTCGAGCTGCTGCGCGCCCAGGACGTCGACGACGTGATCGTGACCGTCGGCGGGACGATCCCGGCCGACGACATCCCCGAGCTCAAGTCGCTCGGCGTGGCCGAGGTCTTCACCCCCGGCACGCCCACGCAGGACATCGTCGCGTTCGTGCGCGGCGCCGTCCGCGCGTCGGCCTGACGTTCCGCTCGTCGGCGCGTCCGCGCTCGGCGGGCGCTCCTGTCGGCTAGTGCGATTGACTGGTCAGTCAACGCGGTATCATCCGCCGCCGAACCACCACGAACACGCGTTTGGTCGTTTCTGAGGAGGCACCGAGTTGAAGATTTGCGTCCTGGTCAAAGAGGTGCCAGACGCCGCCGTCGAGAAGCGCATCGACCCCTCGACGGGGCGCATGGACCGCAACGGGGAGAAGAACCTCAACCCGTACGACACGCACGCCATCGAGGCGGCGATGCAGATCAAGGAGGGCGGGGCGATCCCCGTCGAGGAGATCGTCGCCGTGACGATGGGCCCGGAGTCCGCCGTGCGCGCGCTCCACAAGGCCGTCTCGCTCGGAGCCGACCGCTCCGTGCACCTGACCGACCCGAGCCTCGCCGGCTCCGACGTCGCCGCCACGGGCTATGCGCTCGCGAAGGCGCTCGAGAGCGAGCAGCCGGACCTCGTGCTGCTCGGCCAGCAGTCGGACGACGGCGAGTGCTACACGATCGGCGCGGTCGTCGCCGACCACCTCCGGATGCCCTCGCTGACGCAGGTCATCAAGATGGACGTCGACGGCGGCGCGCTGCGCTGCGAGCGCCAGGCCGAGTACGGCTACGACACCGTCCAGGTCCAGCTGCCGGCCGTCATCTCGGTCGGCGACGCGATCAACGAGCCCCGCTATCCCTCGCTGAAGGCGATCATGGGCGCGAAGAAGAAGCCGCTCGACACGAAGGGCGCCGGCGACGTCGGCATCGACGGCTCGCTCGTCGGCGCGGACGGCTCGCGCGTCGACTGCGGCGAGTTCAAGGCGCCGCCGCAGAAGGCCGCCGGCAAGATCATCGAGGACGAGGACACGAACGAGACGGTCGAGCAGATCGTCGCGTGGCTCGACGAAAGGAAGCTGATCTAGATGGGCGGGATCCTCGTCTACGTCCTCCACTACGAGGGCGCCTTCAACAAGAACTCGCTCGGCGCCGTGTCCGAGGGCGCGCGCCTGGCGGGCGAGCTCGGCGGCGAGTGCCACGTGCTCGTGCTCGGCTCGGACGAGCTGAGCGACGACCTCTGCGGCTCGCTCGGCGGCTACGGCGCGGCGAAGGTCTTCCGGGTCAAGGGCCCGGAGGGCCTGGCGCAGCCGGTGGTCGACGCCATGGCCAAGGTCATCCAGGACGAGGGCTTCAAGTACGCCCTGTTC
>DASVFS010000190.1:0-5757 GCA_036379915.1 Conexibacter sp.
ATGTCGGCGTTCGGAGCCGGCCAGCCAGCCGTCGCGTCCGCATCCCTGTCGGCCTCGCCACAGCCGGCGGCGCCCGCGACGGCGAGGACGAGGACGAGGCAGACGACGGCAACGAGGCGTCGGCGACGCATGAAGACCCCCTCCGGCCGCTCCCCCGCGGCCGCTCGACGGCGCCCACTCTATGCGATCGACCGACCGGCTAGTCGCGCATCGCCGGGAACAGCACGACCTCGCGGATCGATCTGCGCCCGGTCAACACCATCACGAGCCGGTCGATCCCGACGCCGACGCCGCCGGTCGGCGGCATCCCCTGTTCGAGCGCCTGGACGAACGCCTCGTCGTAGGGCTGCGCCTCCTCGTCGCCCGCCTCGGCGTGGGCGCGCTGCTGCTCGAAGCGGCGGCGCTGCTCGTCGGGGTCGTTCAGCTCCGTGAAGGCGTTCGCGATCTCCATCCCCTGGCAGTACGCCTCCCAGCGCTCGGCGAGGCGCGAGTCGTCGCGATGGCCCTTCGCGAACGGCGACAGCTCGACGGGGTAGTCGAACAGGAACGTCGGCTCGATCAGCGTCGGCTCGACGTGCTTCGTCACGAGCTCGTCGACGAGCTGCGCCCAGGTGTCTCTGGCCGGCGCGTGCAGGCCCTTCGACTCCATCGCAGCGGCGAGCGCGTCGCGGTCGCGCGCCTCGAGGATGTCGATCCCGCCGGTCCGCGCGCGGATCGCGTCGGCGAGCGACTCGCGTCTCCACGGCGGTCTGAGGTCGAGCGGCCCGTCGTAGCCCATCCGCTCGGCGGCGGCCGCCACGAGCTGCTCGGTGCGCGCCGCGACGTCTCTGTAGTCGGCGTACGCCTCGTACAGCTCGACCATCGTGAACTCGGGGTTGTGCTTGTGCGAGATGCCCTCGTTGCGGAAGTCCTTGCCCAGCTCGTACACGCGCTCCAGCCCGCCGACGATGCAGCGCTTCAGATACAGCTCGGTCGCGATCCGCAGGTACAGCATCCGGTCGAGCGCGTTGTGGTGGGTCGTGAACGGACGTGCGTTGGCGCCGCCGTAGAGCGGCTGCAGCACGGGCGTCTCGACCTCGACGAAGCCCTGCTCGTCGAGGTGGCGGCGGATGCCGGCGATGATCGCCGCCCGCGCGATGAACAGCTGGCGGCTCTCCTCGGAGGCGATCAGGTCCAGCTCGCGGTGGCGGTAGCGCGTCTCGACGTCCTGCAGGCCGTGGTGCTTCTCCGGCGGCGGACGCAGCGACTTCGCCAGCAGCGCCCAGTCGTCCACCCGCAACGAGAGCTCCCCCCGGCGCGAGCAGAAGACCGTGCCGTCGATCCCGATCAGGTCGCCGAGGTCGAGCCCGACGAGCCGCTCGAAGCGCTCGGGGCCGAGCACGTCGACGCGGGCGTGCAGCTGGATCCGCCCGGAGCGGTCGACGAGGTCGACGAAGGCGGCCTTGCCCTGGCCGCGGCGCGCGGCGATGCGCCCGGCGATCCGGTACTGCGCGTCCGTCTCGGCGCCCGCCTCCAGCTCGCCGTGGGCGGCGCGCACGTCGGCGATCGCGACGACGCCGGGGAACGCGTGCGGGAACGGCTCGACGCCCTCCTCGCGCAGCCGCTCGAGCTTGGCGCGGCGCGCCGCCAGCACCTGCGGGAGGGCTTCGACGTCGTCGTCCTCGGGAGCAGCCATCCGGCCGGAGGCTACTTCAGCCCGACGTCGATCTTCGTGATCTTGAGCTCGCGCTTCTTGCCGTTCGGCAGGACCACGGCCACGATCTCGTTGCGCTTGGCGCCGATCAGCGCCTTGCCGACGGGCGACTCGTTCGACAGCTTGCGCTCGGCCGGGTTCGCCTCCGAGGAGCCGACGATCGTGTAGGTCTCGCTTCTGCTCGTCGCCTGGTCCTTGACGTGGACGGTCGTGCCGATGCCGACGACGTCCGTGCCGACCTTTCTGGCGTCGATCACGGTCGCCGCGCGCAGCTTCTCCTCGAGCTGGGCGATCTTCGCCTCGAGCATCGCCTGCTCGTTCTTCGCATCGTCGTACTCGGCGTTCTCCGAGATGTCGCCGAACTCGCGCGCCTCCTTGATGCGCGCCGCGACCTCGCGCCGCTTCTCCGTCGACAGGTGCTCGAGCTCCTGCTTGAGCTTCTCGAGACCGTCGCGCGTGAGGATGACGTCCTTGGGCATGAGCGTGACCTTGAACCGTGCGTGGGTGGGCGTGACGGACCGACCGGCCGGAGAAAGAACGAACCCCGCTCGGGGCGGGGGATTCCGGCTGATCGGGCGCGGCGGCGGGCAAGTATAGCGACCGGTCGAGCGGGTTCCCGCTTGCACGCGCCGAGCGCCTGCGGCACGCTGGGCGGCATGGGGGAAGGCAGCAGCGGGGAGCCCGCCGCGTGCGCGTAGCGGTCGTCACGAGCCGGAGGGTCGTCAACTCGGTCTACCGCGCGCTGCCGCTGCTGGAGCTGCGGCGCCTCGGCATGGACGTGGTCGTCGACGACGAAGGGAGAGCCCTGTCGGCCGGCCAGCTGCGCGGCTTCGACGTGGTCCACCTGTTCCGCTACCACGAGGACATCGTGCGCAGAACCGTCCGCACGCTGCGGCTGACCGGCTCCGCGATCGTGTGGGACAACGACGACGACCTCAGCGACGAGCGCAACCGCACGCTCACGCGCCGCACGAACGCACACGTGACCGAGATGCTGCAGCTCGCGCACGTCGTCACGACCACCTCGCCGGTGCTCGCCGACCTGTACCGCGCCTGGGGCGCCGACGAGGTCCACGTCGTCGAGAACTACCTGCCGGAGGAATACGCCGGCGAGCGCCCGCCGCGCGGCGACGGGATCGTCGTCGGCTGGACGGCCGCCGGCGAGCACGCGGACGACCTGCGGGCGCTCGGCATCCGCGCGACGCTCGAACGGCTGCTCGCGGCGCATCCCGACGTGCGCGTCGCGAGCGCCGGGCTGCAGCTCGGCCTGCGCTCCGAGCGCTACGCCTACACCGAACTCGTCCAGTACCACGACCTCGCCCGCTACGTCGCCGGCTTCGACATCGGGATCGCGCCGATCGCCGACTCGCCCTTCAACCGCGCGAAGTCGAACGTGAAGCTCAAGGAGTACGCCGCGATGGGCGTGCCGTGGCTGGCGTCCCCGATAGGCCCGTACGCCGGCTTCGGCGAGCAGCAGGGCGGCCGGCTCGTCCCCGACGGCCGCTGGTTCGAGGAGCTCGACCGGCTCGTGCGCGACGAGCGCGCCCGCCGCAAGCTCGGCAGGCGCGGCGCCAAGTGGGGCGGCAGCCAGCGGCTGCGGCGCAACCTCGGCGGCTGGCACGCGGCCGTGCTGCGCGCGGTCGAGCGCGCCGGCGCCCCGGCGCGGGTGCCGGCCGCGCGCTGAGCGGCGACCGGGTCAGGCGACGGCGAGCACGTCGATGCCCAGCGCCGCGCGCGCCTCGGCGATCGACTGCGTGCGCTGGAGGCGATCCTGCAGCACCTTGCCCTCCCCCAGGCGCGTGACGTACCAGGGGTAGAACTTGCGCAGGTAGCGGGCGGCGCGGCGCTCTCCGAGGTGCTCGACGGCACGCTCGAGCACCCAGTCGAGCTCGGCGAGGATCTCCGCGCGCGTCGGCTCCGCCTCCCGCGTGCCGAGCACCTGCTCGAAGATCCACGGGTTGCCGAGCGAGCCGCGCGCGAGCAGGACCGCCTCGGCGCCCGTGCGCTCGAACACCTCGTGGACCTTTGCGGCGCTTCTCAGGCCGCCGGAGATCAGCACCGGCACGGGCAGCTCCTCCACCAGCTGCCGCACGAGCTCGTAGTCGGCTCTGCCGGTGTGGCGCTGCTTCGCGACGCGCGGGTGCATGCAGAGGCCGGCGATCCCCGCATCCTCGACGAGCCGGTGCGCGAGCTCGACGCCGGTGCGCTGGCCCGGGCGCAGGCCGGGCCGCAGCTTCACCGTCACCGGCAGGCCGCTGCCCTCGCGCGCCGCCTTCGCGACGGCGACCGCGCGGTCGGGGTCGTCGAGCAGCGCCGCTCCGGCGCCGGTCTTGCAGACCTTCGGGACGGGGCAGCCCATGTTGAGGTCGATCACGTCCACCCCACCGACCTGCGCGACGTGCTCGGCCGCGCTGCGCATCACGTCGGGGTCGCCGCCGAACAGCTGGATCGCCGTCGGGCCCTGCGCGCGCTCGTCGGGGTGGATCCGCAGCAGCTCCGTGCACGTGCGCTCGTTGCCGTGATGGATCGCATGGCTCGAGACCATCTCGGAGATCGCGTAGCCGGCGCCGTGGCGCTTCGCCTGCAGGCGCACGAACCAGTTGCCGATCCCGGCGAGCGGGGCGAGTACGACCCGATTGGGAATCTCGACACCGCCCAAGGTCCAGCGGTCGTGGAGCGAGCGCGTCATCGCGAGAATGGTAGGCGTACGGTTGCCGCCATGGGCGGGATCTCGGCGGGGGACCTCGACGTCGAGCGGATCGGAGACGGCCCGCCGGTGGTGCTCGTGCACGGCAGCATCGTCGGGCCGGTGCAGACGTGGCGGGCGCAGCGCGAGCTCGCCGCGCGCTGGACGCTGATCCTGCCGCACCGCCCGGGCTTCGGCGGCTCGCCGCCGCTGCCGCGCGGCGACTTCGAGGCCGAGGCGCCGCTGATCGCGGAGCTGCTCGGCGACGGCGCGCACCTCGTCGGGCACTCCTACGGCGCCGTGATCGCGCTGCACGCGGCGGCGCTGCGCCCGCACGCCGTGCGCTCGCTGACGGTCACCGAGCCGGGCTCGCTGCGGATCGCGGCCGGCGACGAGCAGGTCGCCACGGTCGTCGATTGGGGCGAGGAGCTGTACCGCCGTCGCGACGAGCTCGGCCCGCACGAGTTCGTGCAGCTGTTCCGCACGGGCGTCGGGTCGGCGCACGCGACGCCGGAGGCGATGCCGGAGTGGCTCGTGCGCGGCGCCGCGCACGTGATGCAGGAGCGACCGCCGTGGGAGTCCGACCCGCCGCTCGACGCGCTCGCCGCCGCCGCCTTCCCGAAGCTCGTGATCTCCGGCCGCCACTCGCCGGTGTTCGAGACCGTCTGCGACGTGCTGGCCGAGCGGATCGGCGCCGAGCGCGCGACCGCCTCCGGCCGCGGCCACTCGATCCCGCTCGTCGGCGAGCGCTACAACGCGCTGCTGGAGGGCTTCCTCACGCGGGCGGAGCGTTGCGCTCGTGCAGGAGGCGCAGGCCGGTGAGCGTGAGGAGGTCGTCGACCTCGTCGATCTCGTCGGTGTAGGGGACGATCGCCTGGGCGAGGCCGCCGGTCGCGATCGTCGCCGTCTCGGCGCCCAGCTCGTCGCGCAGCCGCCGCAGGATCCCGTCGACCAGGCCGGCGTAGCCGTAGACGACGCCGGCGCGGATCGCGTCGACGGTCGTCTTGCCGATCACCGAGCGCGGCGGCACGAGGTCGATCTTCGGCAGCGCCGCGGCGCGTTCGGTGAGCGCCTCCATCGAGATCTCGACACCGGGCGCGATCACGCCGCCGAGGTACTCGCCTTCGGCCGAGACGGGGTCGAACGTGATCGCGGTGCCGAAGTCGACGACCACGCAGGCGGCGCAGACCTTGTCGTAGGCCGCGACCGCGTTGACGAGCCGGTCGGCGCCGATCTCGCGGGGATTCTCGTAGCGGATCGGCATGCCGCTTCTGATGCCCGGCCCGACGACGAG
This sequence comes from Conexibacter sp., assembly GCA_036379915.1. Lineage (GTDB taxonomy): Bacteria > Actinomycetota > Thermoleophilia > Solirubrobacterales > Solirubrobacteraceae > Conexibacter. The sequence goes on from DASVFS010000190.1 coordinate 5,674, forward strand.
CGTCTGGTGACCGAGGTAGCGCTCGCCGACGTGCCGCCACTCGGCGCCGAGCTGCGGCACCGTCGAGGAGACGATCGAGCCCTG
>DASVFS010000191.1:0-10737 GCA_036379915.1 Conexibacter sp.
CCGGCGACGACGTGCGCGTTCGTCACCACCAGCCCGCCCCCGGCCGCCCAGCCGCTGCCCTCGACGCCGAGCCCGCATGCGGTGCCGAGGATCCGCACGACGCTCGGCGCGGCCGCGCGCACGCCCGGCTCCCGCAGCACCTCGCGCGAGGGCGGCGCGACCGCCGCGCCCGGCCCGCTGATCGACGGCAGCGGGTCGAAGCGGGCGAGCGCGTTCAGCAGCGGGCCCGACGGCGGCAGCAGCGCGTTCAGCTCGCGCAGCACGAACGAGCGCTGCACGTCGCGGCGCAGCTCGCGCAGGCCGGGCGTCTGCAGCACGACCGCGCCGGCCAGCCATGCCAATCCCAGCGCGATCGCCATGCTCAGCAGCGCGCCGAGCAGCCCGTCGAGCGCGCCCAGACCGGGGATCCACAGACCGGTGCGCAAGCGGGCGCCGAGCCGCTCCAGGCCGCTCGAGAACAGCCCGCCCAGCAGCAGCGCGCCGGACAGTGCGAACAGCGGCGCGTACGGCGAGTGCGACCCGTCCGGCAGCAGCAGCGGGCCGACGCGCGCGCCGAGGACCGCGCCGGCGACGAAGCCGGCGAGCGACAGCGCGCCGACGATGAAGCCGCGGCGGAAGCCGGCGAGCCCGAACAGCGCCACGAGCGCGACGATGATCCAGTCGAGCGGCGTCATGCGGGCGACAGCATGCAGCACGCGGCGGGCGGGGCCGTGGCGCCGTCTCATGAACTACATTCGCGTGCGTGGAGGGAGGCGCACGGACGGGCGACGCGGAGCGACGCTGGCGCCTGCTCCACCGCGGCGCTCCGGCGCTCGCAGCCCTCGTCCTGGTGATCGTCGCGCTCGCGCTGCTGGTCGGCGGCTCCGGCGGCGGCGAGCGGGAGCTCGCGAAGCGCTTCGCGACGTACTGGGCCGACGGCGACTACGGCCGCATGTACCAGCTGCTCGACGACGAGGCGAAGGCGCGCACCTCCTTCCAAGACTTCGCTGCGGCCTACCGCGACGCGGCGGCGACCGCGACGCTGCGCTCGATCGCGGTCGGTCCCGTCGGCGACCGCGGCGACGACGCGATCCCCGTGCATCTTGCCGTGCGCACCCGCGTGTTCGGGACCGTCCACGGGGTGTTGGAGCTGCCGGTCAGCGGGGACGGCGACGCGCTGCGCGTCGCCTGGCGCGGGCAGACGGTGTTCCCCGGGCTGCGTCCCGGCGAGCGGCTCACGCGCACGACGTCGCTCGCGCCGCGCGGGTCGCTGCTCGCGCGCGACGGGAGCGTGCTGGCCGCGGGAGACGGCCGCACGTCCGACGACCCGGCGGTCGCGATCGAGATCGCCGGGCGGCTCGGCCTCGCAGCGCCCGACGACGCTGGCGCGCTGCGCGCGCTCGGGTACCCGCCGGACGCGCAGGTCGGCGTCTCGGGGCTCGAGCGCGTGTTCGAGCGGGAGCTCGCCGGGCGACCGGGCGGGACGCTCGCGACCGGGAGCCGCGTCGTCGCGCGGACGCTCCCGCGCCCCGGCAGGGATGTGCGCACGACGATCGACCGGGAGCTCGAGCGTGCGGCGATCGCCGCGCTCGCGGGGCGCTACGGCGGCGTCGCGGCGATCGACCCGCGCACCGGCGAGCTGCTCGCGCTCGCCGGCGTCGCCTTCTCGGCGCTGCAGCCGCCGGGCTCGACGTTCAAGATCGTCACGCTCGCCGGCGTGCTCGAGGCCCACGTCGCGAACGCGCGCTCGAGCTTCCCCGTGGTCGACGCCGCGACGCTCTCCGGCGTACGGCTCGAGAACGCGAGCGGCGAGTACTGCGGCGGCACGCTCGTCGACGCGTTCGCGCACTCCTGCAACTCCGTCTTCGCGCCGCTCGGCGCGCAGCTCGGCGCCAAGCGGCTCGTCGACGTCGCCGAGCGCTTCGGCTTCAACGCCGCGCCGCCGATCCCCGGCGCGGCCACCAGCACGATCCCGCCGGCCGACGCGATCGGCGACGCGCTCGCGGTCGGCTCGTCCGCGATCGGGCAGGGGCTGGTGCAGGCGACGACGCTGCAGATGACGCTCGTCGCCGCGACGATCGCGATGGCGGGCCGACGGCCGATCCCGACGCTGCGCGTCGGCGAGCGCCCGCGCTTCGTGCGCGCCACGCGGCCGCGCGTCGCGCGCCAGATCGCACGCATGATGCGCGCCGTCGTCGTCTACGGCACCGGCACCGCGGCGGCGATCGCCGGCGCCGACGTGGCCGGCAAGACCGGCACCGCCGAGATCGGGAACACCGTGCCGACCGAGGCGCAGGACGACGACGAGGAGACGACGCAGGACGCACCCGAGACGGACGCCTGGTTCGTCGCGTTCGCCCCGTCGAAGCGCCCGCGGATCGCCGTCGGCGCGCTGTTCCCGGAGGCCGGCGCGGGCGGCGACGTCGCGGCGCCCGCGGTGCGCGGCGTGCTGGCCGCCGCGCTCCAGAGCGGGCCTGGGGAGTAGCTCGCCGCTAGAGGTCGAGCACGACGCTCGAGGGCTCGCCGCCGTCCGGCGGCGTGATCTCGAGCTCGAGCGGACGGTTCGCGTACACGTCCGTATGCAGTCTGAACAGGAGCATCGAGCCCTGGATCGGGCCCGCGCCGGCGCCGCTCTCCGGATCCGGCTGGACGGGCGGCGAGTCGCTCGCGTTGTTCTTCACCGACGCCGGCTGGTAGGAGAACGGGTTCGTCGCCGGCAGTGCGATCGGCTCGTACTCGGCACCCGTCGTGTCGACGATCTTGAACCGGCTGGCGCTGATGTGATCCTCATCCGTCGCGTTCTGCACGCGCACCCAGACGCCGAACCACTCCTCGTCGCCCGCGAGTCTGGGCGTGTCCGCCGGCAGCCCTTCGAGGTACTCGACGTCCTCGACGTTGGCCGGGTTGAGCTCGCGCGACATCTGCACCTGGTAGATGAGCGGACCGGCCTGGACGTAGGCGCCCTCGCCCTCGCCGTGGGTGGTCGGTTGCTGCTGGCCGCCGCAGGCGACCAAGGTCAGCGCGGCGAGCAGCGCCGCGGCCGCGAGCGGAGGAAGTCGGAGCAGTCGATTCGTCATGAGGGCGCGGAGTGTATTGATCTACCGGGCGGCGATCGTCGCTCGTCTGCCGCGCGCGCGATCCTCCTCGAGGATCGCCTGCAGCCGCCGCAGCGCGCGCGTCAGCTTGCGCCTCCACCAGCCGCGCCCGGCGACCAACTCCATCAGGCGATCGCTGAGTCTGGCCGGCTGCGTCTCGTAGCGGTACTCGACGCGCGTCATGCCGCCGGGCGCGTCGTGGAGCGTCCACTCGCCCATCGCGCGCACGCGGTTGAACTTCCCGCCGCGGCCGCGCTCGAGGATGCGGAAGGGCGGGTCGACCTCGACGAGCGTGTAGTCGCCCCACCCGAAGCGGCTCAACGGCAGCTGCTCGCGGAAGCGCGCACCGGCGCCGCGACCGGCGCTGTCCTCGCGCGTCAGGTGCCAGTCCGAGAGGTAGTGGTCCTTGAACTCGGGGTGATTCGCGACGTCGGCGAGGTACGCGAACAGCTCCGCGCGCGGGCGGGCGATGTTGACGCTGACGACGACGGGGTCCACGGCGGGGCGGATTGTAGGGAACGCCCGTCCGGGCGGGAGCCCGGCCCGCTCAGGCCGCCCGACGGACCGTGAGGCCGTGCTCGCTGCCGTGGACGGACTCGGAGCGCAGCGGCGCCTCGCGACGCTCGCGGCGGCACAGCTCGCACAGCACGCGCCCGCCGTCGTAGACGTGCACGCGCTCGCCGACGAGCGGCGTCCGGTGGCAGCCGTCGCAGCAGTCGCGACCGGCCGCGAGCGCCAGCACGCTGCGACGCAGCAGGTGGCGTTCGAGCTCGGGCGCGTGGTGCTCGGTCCGCAGCATGACCTCTCGATTCGCCGACCGAGGCCGGCCTCCTTCCCGCCGGACACGGCGTACCGGAAAGCGGTCTGCGCCCGGACCGCCCGCGCCCGTTTCAGCCTCCGGACTGCTTGGGTAAGAGGAGCCCGGGCCGCCCCCGCGGCCAGGCGAGTCCGCCGCGCCTGGCGCTCTCGTCACATCGTCTGCACCGCCGCTCCCGCCCCGCGGTGGATGCTTGGAGGTTGGGGACATGGAGTCACATTCGTCAGGGACCCTCGTCGGCACCGGCACGTTCCGCTGCGTCGCGTGCGACTACGTGGTCTCGCTCGCGGCCGCCGACACGCTGCCGTCCTGCCCCAGCTGCGGAGGCGACTCGTTCGTGCGCGCCTCGCTGTTCACGGCCGCATACGTCCCGGCGCCCGCCCTGCCGGAGGCGACCGCCGCCGAGGAGCTGCGCATCGCCGACGTGCGCGACGAGCTCGAGACGCCCGGCCAGTACCTCGTTTACCACGACGGCGAAGGGCCCATGGTGCACGAGCTGACGCGCGAGTGGACGCGCATCGGGCGCAGCCTCGCGGCCGACGTGCGCTTCGACGACCCGACCGTCTCGCGTCGCCACGCGCTCGTGGTGCGGCAGCCGGACGGCGTGCGCGTGCTCGACGACCGCAGCCTCAACGGCGTGTTCGTGAACGGCGAGCGGATCGAGTGGCACCCGCTGGCCGACGGCGACGAGCTCGTGGTCGGCCGCCATCGCCTCACCTTCGTCGACGTGCCGGCGCTCGACGGCGACGCGCTGCTCGCGGCCGAGGCCGAGTCGCTCGTCGGCTGACCGGCGGACCGCCCCGCGCCGCGGCGCTATCGTCCGCGGCGCGCGATGGCGGTCACGATTGCAGTCCTCTCCCAGAAGGGCGGCACCGGCAAGACGACGATGGTGCGCACGCTCACCGACGTCTTCCGCCGACTCGGGCTGTCGACGCTCGCGGTCGACCTCGACCCGCAGGGGAACCTGTCCGACTACCTCGACGTCGACCCGGAGGCCGCGCCGACGATCGGCGACGTGCTGAGCGGCCGTGCGAGCGCTACGGACGCGGTCCACGACGGGATCATTCCCGCGAACCTCGGCCTCGCCGAGTCGGAGCTCGCGATGAGCGGCAGGATGGGGCGCGAGCTGACGCTGCGACGCGCGTTGCGCGAGGTCGCCGACGGCTATGACGTCGTGCTGATCGACTGCCCGCCGGCGCTCGGTCTGCTGACCGTCAACGCGCTCGTCGCGGCCGACTACGCGCTGCTGAGCGCCGAGGCGCAGTACTTCGCGATGCAGGGCGTCGAGCAGGCGCTCGAGGTGATCGAGCTCGCGCGCGAGAACCTCAACCCGGACCTGGAGTGGCTCGGCGTGGTGCTGAACATCGCCGACATGCGCACGCGCCACTCGCGCGAGGCGTGCGACTCGCTGCGGGAGCACTTCGGCGAGAAGCTGGTCGAGCAGACGATCCGCCAGTCGATCGCGTACGCCGAGTCGGCCGAACGCGCGCAGTCGATCGTCGACTACCGCCCCGACCTCGGGCTCGACTACCTGCGGGTGGCGGACGAGCTGCTGGACCGACTGGGTCTGCTGGACGCGCGCGGACGTCTGCAACCCTTGCTGGATGACGTGGCGGCATAGCGCGATCGGACTCGCGCTCCTCTCGACTCTCATCGGCTGCGGCACCTCGGACGAGCTTAGGACCGACGTCGCCGGCGGGCGGGTCCTGTCGCCGGTGAAGACGATCCCGCGAGCGGAGTCGCGGGAATCGTCTCACCGTCCACCACCGGCTTCGCCGGCGGTGCCGCCGCCCGATCAGCGTGCCCGCTCCACCGCCTCTCCCGGCCGTCTGACCGTCCAGATCACGCGCCCCACCGCGCTGCGCGCTCGCCCGGGCGGGCCCCTCGTTGCCCGTCTTTCTCCGCGGACCGAGTTCAGATCCGCGACGATCCTGCCGGTCGTGCGACAGCAGCACCGGTGGCTCGGGGTGATCTCGAAGGAGCTGCCGAACGGGCGCGTGGGCTGGATCTCGACGACCACGGCGCTCGTGGCGTACCGCACGCCGTGGTCGATCGCGGTGTCGCTCGGGCGGCGCGAGGTCGTGGTGCATCGCTCGGGCCGCGTGGTGCAGCGCTTCCGCGTGGCCGTCGGGGGTCCGTCGACGCCGACGCCGACCGGGCGCTTCGCGGTCACCGACAAGTTGCTGACGCAGGACCCGGCCTCGGTGTACGGCTGCTGCATCCTCGCGCTCAGCGCTCAGCAGCCGCACACGCCGCAGGGCTGGGGCGGCGGGGATCGCATCGCGATCCATGCGACGAATCTGCCGGAGACGATCGGGACGGCGGCGAGCCTCGGGTGCCTGCGCGCGCCCGCGGAGGAGGCCCGCCGGCTCGTGCACACGGTGCCGCTGGGGACGATCGTGACGATCCGCGCCTAGACCGCGACGACGTCGGCGCCCTGCGACTCGAACGGCACGCGCAGCACGTCGGCCCAGCCGTCGGCGCGCGTGCGCAGCCGTTCGGCGACGGCCGCCGTCTGCTCGTAGTGGCTCCACACGAGCACGGTCGGGCCGGCGCCGGAGATCGTCGCCCCCAACGCGCCGAGCGCACGCGCATCGCGCACCAGCTCGGCCGAGCGCGGGTAGAGGTGAGCGCGGTGCGGCTGGTGCAGGCGGTCGTCGAGCCCGCGGCCGACGAGCTCCCAGTCGCCGCGCGCGAGCCCGAGCGTCAACAGGGCGACGTGCGCGACGTTGTGGACGGCGTCCGCCATCGGCACCTCGGCCGGCAGCGCCGCGCGCGCCTCGGCGGTGCGGACCGCCTCGTGGGGGACCACGAGCAGGCCCTCCAGCCCGGTCGGCGGGTCGAAGCGCGTGACCGCGCCGTCGGCGCAGATCACGACCCCGCCGTGCAGCGCCGCCGCCACGTTGTCGGGATGGCCCTCGATCTCGGTCGCCAGCGCGAGCACGTCGGCGTCCAGCTCGAACAGGTGGTCCGCCGCGAGCACGCCGGCGACGATCGCCGCCGCGCTCGATCCGAGGCCGCCCGACAGCGGGATCTCCGAGGAGATGCGGAACGTGAAGTCGTCCGGCGGATGCAGCTGCTCGAACGCGCGCACGACGAGGTTGCGGCGGTCGGTCGCGATCTGCAGGTCGGTCTCGACGGCGAACGCGCCGGTCTCGATGACCTCCACCTCCAGATGGAGGGAGAGCGCGGCCGCGAGCACGTCGAAGCCGGGGCCGAGGTTGGCCGAGGAGGCGGGGACGCGGACGAGGCGGCGGCGGACCACGACGAGGGATCGTGTCGCTACCCGAGGACGGCTTCCTCGACCGCCGCGAGCTCGGGCTCGCACGGCACGACGGCGCCGGCCTGGTCGAGCGCGGTCGAGGGGTCCTTCAGGCCGTGCCCGGTCAGCACGCACGCGACCCGCTCGGCGCCCCCGGCGCCGTGCGCCATCAGGCCCGCGACGCTGGCGGCCGACGCCGGCTCGCAGAAGACGCCCTCGCGCGCGGCGAGGAAGCGGTAGGCCTCGAGGATCTGCGCGTCCGTGACCGCCCGCACCGCGCCGTGTGAAGACGTCATCGCCTCCATCGCCTCTTCCCAGCGCGCCGGGTTGCCGATGCGGATCGCGCTCGCGACCGTCTCCGGGTTCGGCACCGGTCTGCCCTGCACGAGCGGCGAGGCGCCCTCGGCCTGGAAGCCGAACATGCGCGGCGCGACGCCGACCTCGCGGAACCCCTTCCAGTAGGCGGTGATGTTGCCGGCGTTGCCGACCGGGATGCAGAGCGCGTCGAGCGGGCGCTCCTCGCCGAGCGCCTCGACGATCTCGAACGAGGCCGTCTTCTGCCCCTCCAGGCGGAACCGGTTCACGCTGTTGACGAGCGAGATCGGGTGCTTGTCGGCCAGCTCGCGCACGAGCTTCAGCGCCTCGTCGAAGTTGCCGCGCAGCACGATCACGCGCGCGCCGTGCATCAGCGCCTGGGCCAGCTTGCCCGTCGCGATCTTGCCGTCGGGCACGAGCACCGCGCAGCGGATCCCGGCGCGTGCGGCGTACGCGGCGGCGCTCGCGGACGTGTTGCCGGTCGAGGCGCAGATGACCGCCCTCGCGCCCTCGCGCACGGCGGCCGACACGGCGCACGTCATGCCGCGGTCCTTGAACGAGCCGGTCGGGTTGAGCCCCTCGAGCTTCAGCCACACCTCGGCGCCGACGCGCTCGGACAGCGCCGGCGCGTGCACGAGCGGGGTCGACCCCTCGCCGAGCGTGACGACCGGGTCGCCTGCGTCGAACGGGAGCCGTTCGCGATAGCGCTCGATCAGGCCCGAGCCGTTGCCGCCGCTCACGCGAACTGCTCCTCGATCACGCGGATCGCGCGCGGCGGCTTGCGCAGCAGATCGAGCCCCGCCAGCTGCTCGAGCGCGGCGAAGAAGCGCGATTCGAGCACCGGGTGGACGACCATCACGAGCCGCGCCTCGTCGCCGTCGCCCTTCTGCACGACCGACTTCACCGAGATGCCGTGCTCTCCCAGCACGCCGGCGACGCGCGCGAGCACGCCCGGCGCGTCGGGCACCTCGAGGTGCAGGTAGAAGGCCGAGACGACGTCGGCGACGATCTCCAGCCGCCCCCGCGTCGGCGGCGTCGAGGCCGGCGGGATCATCGCGCTGATCACGTCGCCGAGCACCGCGCTCGCGGTCTGCGGGCCGCCGGCGCCGGGGCCGGACATCGTGATCTCGGTGATCGCGTCGGATTCGACCGTCACCGCGTTGAACGGCCCGCTGACGGACGCCAGCGGATGGCCCGGATAGAGGAACGCCGGATGCACCCGCACCGACAGTCCGCCGTCGACGCGCTCGGCCGTGCCGATCAGCTTCAGCCCGAGGTTCAGCTCTCTCGCGTACTCGATGTCGTCCGGCGCGATCTGCTCGATCCCCTCGTAGACGACCTGGTCGAGATGGACCGGCGTGTCGAACGCGAGCCGCGCGAGGATCGCCATCTTGGCGGCCGCGTCCTTGCCGTTGACGTCCTCGCTCGGGTCGGCCTCCGCGTAGCCGAGCCGCTGCGCGTCGGCGAGCGCGTCGGCGTACGTCGCGCCGGTGCGCGCCATCTCGGACAGGATGAAGTTCGTCGTGCCGTTGACGATCCCGTGGATGCGCTCGACGTGGGCGCCGGCGAGCGACTCCTGCAGCACGCGGATCACCGGCACGACGCCGGCGACGGCCGCCTCGAAGCGCAGCTGCACGCCGTGCTCGCGCGCGCACGCCCACAGCTCCTCGCCGTGCTGCGAGAGCAGCTGCTTGTTGGCGGTGACGACGTGCTTGCCCGCCGCCATCGCGCGCAGCACGTGGTCGCGCGCCGGCTCGATCCCGCCGATCAGCTCGACGACCAGGTCGCTGTCGGCGAGGATCGCCTCGAAGTCGCCCTGCGTGCGCGTGAGCACGCCGCTGATCTCGGGGCGCAGGCCGGTGACGGCGGCGACGTGGTCGGCGCGCTGCGGCAGCAGCTCGGCGAACGCCGCGCCGACCGTCCCGTGCCCGAGCAGGCCGACGCGGAAGCTGTGCTCAGACGTCACGAGCGGCCAGGTCGTCGTAGGTCTCGCGCCGCACGACGACGCGCGCGTCGCCGTCCTTGCAGAAGATCACCGGCGGGCGCGGGACGCCGTTGTAGGTGTTCGCCATCGCATGGCCGTAGGCGCCCGTCGCCGGCGTCACGAGCACGTCGCCCGGCCGCGGGTCGTAGAGCGGCACGCCGCGCACGATCACGTCGCCCGACTCGCAGTGCTTGCCGGCGACGTGGCACGGCTCGCCCGCGCCCGCCTTGTCCGCGCGATCGGCGAGGAAGGCCTCGTAGACGGAGCCGTAGAGCATCGGGCGCAGATTGTCCGACATGCCGCCGTCGACGCCGACCCAGGTGGAGACGTTGCGCTTGACGGTCTGCACCGTGTAGAGCGTCACGCAGGCGTTCGCCACGAGCGAGCGCCCCGGCTCGATCAGCAGCTTCTTGCCCGGCCCGAGCAGCTCGTTCGCGGCGTCGACCTGCACCTGCACGTACTGCTCGATCGACGGCGGCTGCTGCGCGGCCGTGTAGGCGACGCCGAGCCCGCCGCCGAGGTTGTAGACGGGGAAGTCGCCGAGCGTCGCGATCGCCTCGACCGCCGGGCGGTACGCGTCGAGCGACAGCAGCTGCGAGCCGATGTGCATGTGCAGGCCCTGCAGGTCCAGGTGCTCGCAGCCCTTCACGCGCTCGATCGCGACGCGCGCGTCGTCGATGCCGAAGCCGAACTTCGAGTCGGCCTGGCCGGTCGAGATCGCGGCGTGCGTTCTGCCGGCGACGCCCGGCGTGACGCGGATCAGCACGGGCTGATGCGCCCCACGCGCGCCCGCGACCCGCTCCAGCCGCTCGACGTCGTCGAACGAGTCGAGCACGACGTGGCCGACGCCCGCGTCGAGCGCCTCCTCCAGCTCGCTCAGCGACTTCGCATTGCCGTGCAGGTAGATGCGCGCGGGGTCGAAGCCGCCGCGCAGCGCGAGCGCCAGCTCCCCGCCGGACGCGACGTCGCAGGCGATCCCCTCGGCGGCGAACAAGCGGTAGGCCGCGGTGCAGGGAAACGCCTTCGAGGCGAACAGCACGTCGAAGTCCGCGTGGCGGGCGCGCATCGCGTCGACGTAGGCGCGCGCGCGGGCGCGCAGGTCGTCCTCGGCGTACACGTACGCGGGCGTGCCGAACTCCCTCGCCAGCTCGACGACGTCGCAGCCGCCCACCTGCAGGTGACCGCGCGCGTCGACCCGGCTCCCGAGCGGGAGCACGTGGGCGAGCTGCAGCTGTTCGTCGGTCGCGGCCATCGCCGCGTGATTATGCCGGCTCGCCCGCCGTCA
>DASVFS010000192.1:0-2663 GCA_036379915.1 Conexibacter sp.
TTGCTCTGCGACGACAACGCATCCATCGACTGCGCACGCGAAATCCGCGGCACCGCCTCCAACGCAAACCCCGTCACACCAGACGCAGCCAACGCACGCACACCATCCACATTCGACAACGGCTGCAAGAACCCGATCAACGTCGACTCCCGCCCCAACCGCACAACCTCCTCCCCCGACGGCGGCGCAACCTTCGCCACCACATCCGACGTCCAGATCCCCGCCACGTCGTCCGTCACCGCAGCGCCCGCCTCCTCAAAGGCAACATCCGGGATCATCGCCCCACCACCGGCACCGCGCTCGACCGACACGCTGTGACCGGCTCCGACCAGCTTTCTCACGACCTCCGGCACAAGCGCCACACGACGCTCGCCCTCAGTGGTCTCCTTGGGAACTCCGATTCTCATGGTCGGGAATCCTCTCAACCTCGGCGGAAGAAGGGCGTCACACTCCCGCGCACCATGTCCGACGGCCGTCAGCAGGGGAGCCACGCGCGGTGCGCGTCGTAGTCGTCGGCGGCGGGATCCTGGGCCTCGCGACCGCCCGCCTGATCGCGCGCGGGCAGCCGGACGCCGACGTGCTCGTGCTGGAGCGCGAGCCGCAGCTGGCGCTCCACCAGTCCGCCCGCAACTCCGGCGTCGTGCACGCGGGGATCTACTACGCGCCGGGCTCGCTGAAGGCGCGCCTGTGCCGCCGCGGCGTCGCGCTGCTGCGCGCGTTCTGCGGCGAGCGGGACATCCCCTACGAGGCGTGCGGCAAGCTCGTCGTCGCGCTCGCGCCCGCGGAGCTGCCGCGGCTCGAGCGGCTCGCCCAGCGCGCGCACGCGAACGGCGTTCCGGGCCTGCGCCGCCTCGACGCGGGCGAGCTGCGCACGATCGAGCCGCACGCGGCCGGCATCGCGGCGCTGCACTCCCCGGAGACGGCGATCACCGACTTCCGCGCGGTCGCGCTCGCGCTGGCCGGCGAGCTGCGCGAGCGCGGCGGCGTGGTGCGCACCGGCGTCGAGGTGCACCGCGTGCGCTCGGCGGCGTCGGCGGGCGCCGTCGTCGAGCTGACGACCGGCGACGAGCTGCGCGCCGACCGCGTGATCGTCTGCGCCGGCCTGCACGCCGACCGCCTCGCGCGTCGCTCCGGCGAGGACGCCGCGCCGCGGATCGTGCCGTTCCGCGGCGAGTACTGGGAGCTCGCACGGGAGCGCCGCTCGCTCGTGAACGGGCTGATCTACCCGGTGCCGGACCCCGCGCTGCCGTTCCTCGGCATCCACCTCACGCGCACGATCGACGGACGCGTGCTGATCGGGCCCAACGCCGTGCTCGCTCTCGCGCGCGACGGCTACGCGCGCGGCGCCGCGCGCCGGCGCGACCTCGGCGAGACGCTGGCGTGGCCCGGCAGCTGGCGTCTGATGCGCCGCCACTGGCGCGCCGGACTCGGCGAGGCGCGCCGCTCGCTGTCGAAGCGCGCGTTCGTCGCCGAGGCGCAGCGGTACGTGCCGGCGCTGCGCCCGCAGGACGCGGTGCGCGCCGGCGCGGGCGTGCGCGCGCAGGCGGTCGACCGCGACGGCACGCTCGTCGACGACTTCCGCATCGGCGGCGACGCGCGGGTGACGTGGGTCCGCAACGCGCCCTCCCCCGGCGCCACCTCGTCGCTCGCGATCGCGGAGGAGCTGGTCGACGCGTGAGCGGCGCCGGTTTGAGCCTGGGCGCATCGACAAGCACGGCGCATACTGAGCCGCACCCTCCGCGCGCCCCGCCTACAATGGCCACCGGTCCCCGGGGGGACTGGTGTATCGGTAACACGGCGGTCTCCAAAACCGCAACGCCAGGTTCGATTCCTGGGTCCCCCGCTCGCCGCTCTCGCGTCAGCGGTCGTAGACGTCCCGACGGTGTCCGAGCATCACGACGACTACCAGCAGAACGTCGTCCTGGATTGTGTAGATGATCCGGTAGTCGCCCACTCGGACCCGGAGGCCAGGCCGCCCTCGGAGCGGGCGTGACGCCGGCGGGCGCGGATCCTCGGCAAGCAGAGCGATGGCGCCGTGGATTCGACGAGCGACAGGCGGGTCGAGCTTCTTCAGAGCCCGGACGGCTGCCGGGCGCAGCTCGATGCGATAGGTCACGTCCAGCCGAGGTCGGCCTTGGCCTGATCCCACGGGATGTTGGGACCCTCCTCGGCCATGGCGGCGTCGAAGGCCGCCACATCCTCAGCCTCCTCGAACGCTTCCATCAACTCGTCGTAGCGCTCGGGGCTGAGGAGCACCGCAGCACGCCTTCCGTAGCGCTCCAGGAAGACCGCCTCCGAACGTGCCAGCTCGACGGCCTCGGGCAGTCTGTCTCGCGCCGCGCTGATGTTCATGATCGCCATGTAAAAATCGTACAACTCTAAGACTGATCTGTACAAGTCTGCCGTCTGCACTCACGGATTCGCGACCACGCCGGCCTAAACCGCCGATCCACGCAAGCCTCCAAATCGCAACGCGACGTTCGACTCCTCGGTCCCCCGCTCATACGTCTCGGTGCGCTTGGCGGTGTATCGCTTAACCGGAAACCGATAGGTTCTGCCCCGCGGACCGTGCTGTGGGAGCCGGCGACCGCGCGGCAGAGGTACAGGGGCGGGAGCGGGAGGAGCCGGTGGCGGACCAGCTGATGATCGACCTGAGCCCCGAT
>DASVFS010000193.1:0-7346 GCA_036379915.1 Conexibacter sp.
CGGATGGCCGAGACCGCCGGCGGGCGCGGCTGCGGCGCGCGGACCGGCGTCTGCTCGGTCGACGCCCCGGCCGACGTGATGGGCTACCACGACGCGCGCGAGATCCCCAACTACTGGCGCTGGGCGCACGACTTCACGCTGCAGGACCACATGTTCGAGTCGGTCGCCTCGTGGAGCCTGCCGTCGCACCTGTTCCTCGTCTCCGGCTGGTCGGCCAGATGCTCGCGCCGCGACGACCCATCGAGCTGCAGAGGCGACATCCAGCTCGACGGCTTCCACACGAGCCAGATCGCGGGTGCGGGCGTCGCGCGGGCACGGCGCGTGCGACCGGGCCTGCACCCGCTCGTGCGCTGCCTCGGAGCGCACGGCGTGCCGCGCCGCGGCTGGGGGCTCGACCTGCACAACCCGGCGATGCCGCGCGCGCTCGCCGCCTGCCGCGGGCTCGCGTCCGCGCGCGTGGCGCGCAGGCTCTCGCCCGACGCCAACTTCGCCTGGACCGACCTCACGTACCTGCTGCACAGAGCCGGCGTCAGCTGGCGCTACTACGTCCACGGCGGCCTGCAGCCCGACTGCGAGGACGGCGACGCGAACTGCACGCCCGGCAGGCAGAGCGCGCGCACGCCGGAGATCTGGAACCCGCTGCCGTCGTTCACGACGGTCAGGCAGGACCGCCAGCTCGGCGACGTGCAGGACGTCTCGCGCTACTTCCGCGCCGCGCGCGCCGGGACGCTGCCAGCGGTGTCGTGGGTCGTGCCGGACGAGAAGCACTCCGAGCACCCGCCGTCCAACATCCGCGCGGGCCAGGCGTGGGTCACGCGCGTGATCGACGCGGCGATGCGCTCGCCCGACTGGGACTCGACCGCGGTCTTCCTCGCGTGGGACGACTGGGGCGGCTTCTACGACCACGTCCCGCCGCCGCGCGTGGACCGCAACGGCTACGGGCTGCGCGTGCCGGCGATGGTGATCAGCCCGTGGGCGCGGCGCGGCTGGATCGACCATCAGACGCTCTCGTTCGACGCGTTCAACCGGTTCGTCGAGGACGACTTCCTCGGCGGCGCGCGCGTGGACCCGGGCAGCGACGGCCGCGCCGACCCGCGGCCCGACGTGCGCGAGGCCGACCCGCGGCTGGGCGACCTGCGGCGCGACTTCGACTTCTCGCAACGCCCGCTGCCACCGGATCCGCTGCCGCCGCGCCCGTGACGTCGCGCGCAGGCGGGCCGCTCGCGCCCGCCGGGGCGCCGCATATCGTCCCGGCGCATGAGCGACGAGATCATCATCACGACCATGAACGACCTCCCCGGGTACGAGGTGGAGGAGGTCTACGGCGAGGTGTTCGGGCTGATCGTGCGGGCGCGCAACGCGTTCTCGAACATCGGCGCGGGCTTCCGCACGATCGTCGGCGGCGAGGCGAAGGGCTACACGAAGCTGCTGGCCGACAGCCGCAACCACGCAGTCGAGCGCCTCAAGGAGGCCGCCGCGGAGCGAGGCGCGAACGCGGTGATCGCGATGCGCTTCGACTGCAACGAGATCGGCGACATCATGAGCGAGGTCGCCGCCTACGGCACGGCCGTGCGGGTACGGAGGGTGTACGCCCCGCCGGTGTGAGCCGTTAGGGTCTCACGCCTGATGCGCTCCGCCCGCCGCACGCTGCTGCTCGCCGTCGCGGTGCTCGCGGCGGTCGCGCCCGCTGCGCTCGCGAGCTCGTCGATCTCCGTGGGGATCCCGCGCAAGATCGGCGTGCAGCAGCCGTTCACGCTGAGCGTCACCGGCTTCGGCGACCAGGCGCCGCTGAGCCGGCCCGACGCGAGATTCCTGGTGACCGTGTTCGGGCGCAGCAGCGGGCCGCCGCTCGACCGGCAGACGTGCCTGAACCCGCCGCCGACGGCGGCCGGCAACCCCGGCGTCGGGTTCCTGATGGTCAGCCAGTACGTGCCGGCGGGCGCCGTGAACCTGACGTTCCGCGACTTCAAGATGCCCCAGGTCGGCAGATGGACGCTGTGCGCGAAGATCTCCGGCTACAACGTGAGCGGGCCGAACACGTTCGCGCTCGCGTTCCCGGCCGCGACCGTGCTCGTCACGCAGGAGCGCGTGAGACTCGAGGAGACCGCCCTCCACGTCTCGCTCGCGCCGTCGTCGGTCGCGGCCGACGGCGACGGGCTCTCGCTCGCGACGATCCTCGCGACGAGGGGCGGACAGGGACTGGCGAACAGAGCGCTGTCGATCCAGCCCGACCCGGACGCCGACGCGCCGCGCGCGGTCGTGTGCGACACGCGCGCCGGCGGCGCGCTGCTGTGGCCGGCGCACCGCTTCTCCGACGGCACGCGCTCGGTCACCGGCTTCGACGTGCGCACCGACGCCACCGGCGAGAAGCAGCTGAAGCTGCTGACCGGCGCGCAGCCGGGGCGGTTCTCGCTGAGCGCCACGCTGAAGGGCCAGGCGTCGATCTTCGACGTCGCGCAACTCACGGTGAACGGCGGCGGGGCCGGCCAGGATCCGGCCTCGCTCGACGACAAGCTGACGCGCGCCGGACGCGACTTCATGGAGGGCGCGGCGCCGCGCTTCGCGGCGGCGATCGGGCTGCGCCAGGGCCAGCACGGCGGCGCGCTCGCGCGCGAGCAGGCGCTGCTCGAGTGGCTGACGCAGGCCCGCGCGGGCGGCGGCGGGCTGAACGGGCTGGCGTTCGGGCCGATCCGCTCCACCGACGGCCGCGCCGGGATCCTCGTCTATCCGCACGGGCAGACCGTACGGACGCCGTCGGGCGTCGTCACGCCGGGCACCGGCGCGTCGCGCATGGTGATCGACGTCGAGGCGCTCGCGCAGGCCGTCGGCAACAGCCAGACGCTCGGCGGGATCTTCAGATTCCCCGACCTGTCGCTGCCGCAGTTCGCCGGCGTCGTGCAGCCGCTCGCGAGCTGGCAGGGCAGCGGGCCGCCGGTCGTCGGCTTCGCGACGCCGCTGAAGAACGAGGACCTCGCCTACTTCGGCCATCCGGAGCCGCCGCCGCTCGGGACGAGCGGGCGGCGCGACTTCGACGCGTGCCTCGACCTCGGCCTCGCCGGCTTCGTCGCCGAGGTGCACTCGCCGCTGCGGCTGACGTTCACGGCGGCCGGCGGCGGCGAGCTGGGGCTCGCGCCGGGCGGTCCGCTGCTCGACATCCCCGGCGGCTTCGTGTCGGCGCCGCGCAACGGCGTCGCGCGCTACGGCGTGCCGGCGGGCGCGGCAAGCTCGCTGCGGCTGCTCGGCAGCGGCAGCGGACGTGCGACCGTGGTGCTGAGCGGCCCGCGCGGCGGCGCGCCGTCGGTCTTCGCGTTCGGCGTGAAGGCGGGGCAGAGCGGGACGCTGAGACTCGGCGGGTCGGCGCCGCCGAGCGCGTTGACGTTCGCCGGCAAGCGCGTGCGCGCGGTGCGCGGCGTCGGCCTGACGCTGAAGGCGCCGCGCACTGTCGGAAGAGGCAAGCGCTTCGTCGTCGTCGTGAAGGATCAGTTCGGCCGCGCGGCCGCGGGCGTGACGGTCAGCGGCGGCGGTGCGCTGCGGGCGACCGACGCGCGCGGGCGCGCGCGGTTGAAGGCGCCGAGACGCGGGAGATCCGTGACGGTCGTCGCGAGCGGCGGCGGCTTCCGCAGAGCCGGCGTGCGCGTGAAGCTGCGCTGACGCGAGCGGCGCCGCACCGCATGCGACGCCGCCGCGCGACGAGACCCGGCGCGCGCGACCGCGGGCCGGCGTCGCTCAGCGCTGCACGAAGATCCGCACGGTCTCGAACGGCGTCGCCGCGAGGTCCGCGCGGAAGGCATCGTCGTCCGGCCATTCGCGCTTGGGCACGAGCCGGCGGCGCAGCGTGAGCGCGACGCGGTCCTCCGCGAACGGGTACGGGTCGAAGCGCACGCGCCACGGGCCGAGCGGCTCGATCGCGACCCGCACCGGGTCGGCGCCCTCCGTCGTCGGCACGCCCTCGGACGCGCCCGCCACGCCGACCTCCACGTCGGCGAGACCGAAGTAGAGCGAGACGACGTCGAACACCTGCAGCAGCGCATAGCTCGTCCAGCGCCACCCCTCGTCGGCGTCGAGCAGGCGCCGCAGCGCGACCTGCCGGTCCTCCTCCTGCTGCACGAACGCGTCGACGAGGTCGCGCTCGTCGTCGGGCAGCGTGCGCGGCGGTGACGGCATCACGTCGTAACGCTGCCGATAGAGCCCGCTCATGTGCATCGAGACGAGCAGCCCGGCGGCCGGGTCCTCGTCCGCGAGGCACTCGACGCCGGCGCGGTAGAAGGCGAGGTGGACCGGCGCGGAGACGGTCGTGAACGACTGCGGCGCGCCGTCGTCGCCGAGCCGCGGCGCCTGCTCCCACGTCGCCCAGCCGTCGTCGTGGCGGCGCGCGGCGCGGACCAGCGGCGCGTACGGCTCCGGCCGCGCGAAGCCCGGCCCGCCCCACGCCTCCGCGAGCTGGCCCGACAGATCGGCGTGATCGGTCTGCAGGACGATCTGCCAAGCGTCGCCGGCGTCGCGCACGAGCATGGGGCGAGCGTACCCGCTGCGGGATGCGGCGCGGCCTGAATCGGCTGCGCGCCTCCGCGCTTGCTTGGCAAAGCGCGTGCGAGTTGCCGCAGGGGAGCCGAGAAGATCGAGATCCGCCCCAGGCAAGACAAAACCCCGGCGGTTTGGCCTGCCCTGCCAGAGGCGGGGCTACACAGGGACCGTTCCGGGGCTTTGTCCGCAGGCTAGCACGCGATGCGGTTCGGCTCCAGCTCAGACATCTCCGACGAGCGGCTCACACACATCCTGAGCAGCGAGCGACTGGGCACATACGTGGCGCACTGCGGTGACGTCAAGGCAGGCATCGCGCTGTACCGCTGGAACGCCGCGATGAGCGCGGCCTTCTGGCCGTCGCTCGGCCATGTCGAGGTGGCGCTCCGCAATGCGATGAACGACAGCCTCGTCGCGCGACATGCGCGACTTGATCGCGACGGATCGTGGCTTGACGATCCCGCTTCGGAGCTCGATTCGCGGATGCGGAGCCACATCGCCGCAGCCCGACGACGTGTGGCACAGCGCGGGAAGCGCGTCACCGACGCCCAAACCATCAGCGCGCTCGGCTTCGGCTTCTGGCGTTTCCTCGTGACAAGAGGCCGCATGGCCTTGTGGCCCGACCTCGCCAGCGGGTTTCCGGGCGCGCCGGATCGCCGGCGAGAGACCGTCGAGGACCCGGTGGCGCGACTGCACGAGCTGCGCAACCGGATCGCGCATCACCAGCGCATCTGGAACCGCGACCTCGCAGCGCGCTACGCGGACGTGCTGCTCGTGGCCAGC
This sequence comes from Conexibacter sp., assembly GCA_036379915.1. GTDB lineage: Bacteria > Actinomycetota > Thermoleophilia > Solirubrobacterales > Solirubrobacteraceae > Conexibacter. The sequence goes on from DASVFS010000193.1 coordinate 5,305, forward strand.
TACCTCGACGCCGACCTGCCCGCGTGGATCGTGCGCGACTGCCGCGTCCCCGCGCTGCTGCGCGCCCGCCCGCTCGCCAAGCCCTACTAGGGCGCGACGCCGGCCGCCTCGAGCAGCGGCTCGAGCGCGGGGCGGGGGGCGAAGCAGCGCTCCGCGAGCGCGCGGGCGGCGGCGCTGTGGCGGCCGTAGTCGGCGACGATCGCGTGGGCGCCGGCGCGCGCCTGCTCGGGGGTGGAGAAGGACAGCAGCCCCTCGCCGACCGGCAGCTGCTCCGAGAAGCCGGTGTCCTGCACGAGCGCCGGGCGGCCGCTCGCGAGGTAGCGGACGGTGCGGTCGCTGAACCAGCCGCTGCGCGTCTCGACGTAGACGCCCTGCGCGGTCGAGAACTCCGCCCCCGAGGCGCGCACGAAGCGGCGGAAGCCCTCGACGTCGCCGACGAGCGACGGATCGAGCAGCCGCCAGCCGCCGGCGCGCAGGCGATCGGCGTCGTGCGCGTCGGCGGGGTGGATGTCGAGCGCCGCGGCGAACGGCAGCCCGGTCGCCTCCGGCAGCGTGGCGTAGCGGCGGAACTCGTGCACCTTCAGGCCGTAGGAGCGTCCCTCCCACACCGGCCGACCGTACGCGCCGCGCCAGCTCGCGACGGTCGTGAAGCCGCCGAAGTCGCGGCGCCGGTCCGGCTCGGGGACCGACCAGCGGTCGAGCACGACCGGCTGGCGTATCGGGCGCCAGCGGATCCCGCCCGTCGGCAGGTCGCATCTCGCCGTGCCGACGTTCGTCCCGACCGTGAAGTGCAGCTCGTGTCCCTCCAGCCCGGCCGCGTCGCCGCCGGAGGCGTGCCAGATCTGCGTGTAGCCGGGGTCGAGGTCGACGAACACGCGCCGCGGCAGCCGTTCGAGCGCCGGCCGCCAGCGCAGGTGGCCGCTGAGGTTGATCAGCAGCGCCGCCTCGCCGAGACGGTCCAGCAGCTCCTTTTGCGACATCCCCAGCACGCGTCCGTCGTCGGGGCACACGAGCGCGGCGTCGGCGCCGAAGCCGAACGCCTCCGTCGCGGCGCGGAAGGTCGCGGCGTTCGCGCTCGCGGCGAAGTCCGCCGGGCCGCCGTCGGCGTCGACGCAGTCGGCGGTCGCGAGCTGCTCCACGAACAGCACGTCGAAGCCCAGCCGGCGCAGCGCCTCGGCCCAGCTGAGACGCACCCACGCGCTGCCGCCGTGACGGTGCTTGTTCGCCAGCGCGCCGGCGACCGCGAGCGTCGTCATGCGACTCCGGCGAGCCGGCCGGTGAGGCGCAGCAGCTGCTCCGCCGCGTGCGCGTTGTACGCCGGCTCGTAGTGGTAGGGCTCGAGCTCCCATCTGTGGTGCGCGTCGGCGAGGTGCCGCCGCGGGTCGACCTCGATCGTCGCGCCGACGCCCCCGAACACCTCCTCCAGGAGGTCGTAGCCGTCGATCAGCATCGCGTTCTGCAGCTCGCTCAGCTGGCGTCGCTCCTCCGAGAAGTCGTGGACCGCGCCGTCGCGCAGGAAGCGCGTGCACCACAGCGCGCGGTGGAGCACGATCCGCTCACGCGGGACGAGCTCCAGCACGCGCGCGGCGAAGGCGGGCGCCGCCTCCGCGAACAGCCGGCGGCCGTCGGGCGACATGCGGCGGATCGGCTGCAGCCCGAGGTCGGTCGCGTCGTCGAGGCCGGCCGCCTGGAACGCGGACGAGCGCGTGACGAACGAGCCGCTCGTGCACAGCACGTCGAAGCGCTCGTCGATCAGGTCGACCACGAGCCAATCCGGCTGCGTCCGCTCCAGCGAGGCGAAGAACGTCTTGCCGAAGTCGGCCAGCACGCAGCGGCGCTGCCACTCGGACGGGATCGCGACGCGCGCGGGCGCGATCGGGACGACCGGGGCGACCGCGCTGATGACCGACGAGCGCGCGCCGTAGTGGCCGAGCGAGGGACGCAGGCGGGCGTCCTCGAACAGATCGCGCGAGACGCAGCTGCCGAAGATCGCGACGGTCGGCCGGCTCATGCGGCGGCTCCGGCGGCGGAGCGCGCGTCGA
>DASVFS010000194.1:0-13057 GCA_036379915.1 Conexibacter sp.
AGGTGGTGCGGCGAGGCCTCGCCGCTGACCTGCGCCCCGGCCGCCGTCCAGGCCGCCAGCGCCTCGACCGACTCGACGCACGAGAGGTGCTGGAAGTGCACGCGCCCGCCCTCGTAGGCGGCGAGCGCGCTGTCGCGCGCGACCATCGTGGACTCGGAGACCGACGGGATCCCCTCCATCCCGAGCCGCGCCGAGACGGCCCCCTCGTGCATCACGCCGTGGCCCGAGAGCGAGGGGTCCTCCTCGTGCAGCGCGAGCACTCCGCCGCACAGCCGCTGGTACTGCAGCGCGCGGCGCAGCATGCCGGCGGAGACGACGGGCCTGCCGTCGTCGGTGAAGCCGAGCGCGCCCGCGTCGCGCAGCTCCGCCATCTCCGTCAGGTCGGTGCCTCCGAGGCCGCGCGTGATCGCCGGCATGAAGCCGACGGGCACCTTCGCCTCACGCTCGGCCTGCGCCGTGAGCGAGCGCAGCAGCGGCGCGCTGTCGAGCGTCGGCGACGTGTTCGGCATCGCGACGACGCCGCAGTAGCCGCCGGCCGCCGCCGCGGCCGTGCCGCTCGCGAGCGTCTCCTTGTGCTCCTGGCCGGGCGTGCGCAGGTGCACGTGCGGATCGAAGAACGCCGGGAAGAGGTGGAGCCCCTCCCCCTCGACGACCTCGGCGCCGTCCGCCGGCAGCGAGCCGGGCGTGCCGATCTCGGCGACCTGCCCATCGCGCACGAGCACGTCGTGCGGGCCGTCGAGCCCGGCGCGCGGGTCGAGCGCGTGCGCGCCGCGCAGCAGCAGCTCCGCCGGCGCGGCGGGGGCGTGGAAGAGGCCCTGCACGCTCATGCGGCCGCGACCGCCTCGGGGGCGGCTTCGGCGACGGCGACCTCCCCCGGGCCCACGGGTCCGCTCGCGAGCAGCTCGTACAGCACGGCCATGCGCACGACGACGCCGGCCTCGACCTGCTGCGCGATCAGCGCCTGCGGCGAGTCGATCGCATCGGCCGACAGCTCGACGCCGCGGTTCACGGGCCCGGGGTGCATCAGCAGCTGGTGCGGCCGCAAGCGCGCGGCGTTGACCTGGTAGCGCGTCGCGTACTCGCGCAGGGACGGCACGTACGCTTCGTGCATGCGCTCGTTCTGCATCCGCAGGACGTAGACGACGTCGGCCTCCTCGAGCCGCTCGAGCGTCGGCGCGACGGCGCAGCCGAGCGCCTCGATCCCGCGCGGGATCAGCGTCGGCGGCCCGCTGACCGTGACCTCCGCGCCCATCCGCAGCAGCGCGAGGATGTTCGAGCGCGCCACGCGCGAGTGCAGCACGTCGCCGACGATCCAGATGCGCTTGCCGTCGAGCGCGCCGACGCGGCGCCGCAGCGTGTACACGTCGAGCAGCGCCTGCGTCGGGTGCTCGTGCTTGCCGTCGCCGGCGTTCACGACCGCGGCGTCGGTCCAGCGCGCGACGAGCTGCGCGGCGCCGGCGTGCGGGGAGCGGATCACGATCGCGGCCGGGTCGTACGCGGTGAGCGTCTGGACCGTGTCCTTGAGCGACTCGCCCTTCGTGACCGACGAGCTCGCGGCGCGGATCGAGACGACGTCGGCGGAGAGGCGCTTGGCGGCCAGCTCGAACGAGCTGCTCGTGCGCGTGGAGGCCTCGTAGAAGAGGTTCACGACCGTGCGCCCGCGCAGCGCCGGCACCTTCTTGATCTCGCGCCCGGCGACCTCTGCGAACGAGGCGGCGCGGTCGAGGATCCGCTCGATCCCCGCGCGGTCGAGGTCGTCGATGGAGAGCAGGTGGCGGGTCATGCGGGGACCTCCGCGGTCTGCGAGATGGTGACCTCGTCGACGCCGTCGAGCTCCTCCACGCGCACGTTGACGCGCTCCCCGCGCGCGGTCGGGAGGTTCTTGCCGACGTAGTCGGGGCGGATCGGCAGCTCGCGGTGGCCGCGGTCGGCGAGCACGGCGAGCTGCACGCGCGCGGGCCGCCCGTAGTCGAAGATCGCGTCGATCGCGGCGCGCACGGTGCGACCCGTGTAGAGCACGTCGTCGACGATCACGATCGTGCGCGCTTCGAGCGGGAAGCCGATGTGCGAGGCGTGCACGATCGGCGCGCTCGGGCGCAGCGCCACGTCGTCGCGGTAGAAGGCGATGTCGACGTCGCCGAGCGGGACGTCCTCCTCGACCAGCTCGGCGACGAGCTCGCGCAGCCGCGCGGCGAGCGTCGCGCCGCGGCGATGGATGCCGACGACGGCGAGCTGCTCGGAGGGGTTCTTCTCGACGATCTCGTGCGCGATCCGCACGAGCGTGCGCCGCATGTCGTCGCGGTCGAGGACGACCTTCTCGGCTTCCAACCTGAACCTTCCTGGCCTCACGGGACCGGGTTAAAGGAACGGACGCTGCGCAGCGTAGCAGCGCGGAGGGATGGCTACGCGTCTGCGCCGGCGGCCGCGAGCACGTCCTTCCAGCGCACGAGCTCGGGCTCGCCCCGTTCCGGGAACGGGATCTCGATCGCGTCGAAGTCGCGCGGGACGACCGTCCCGGCGAAGACCGCGCGCGCCTCGTCGCGGATCTCGCGTCCGCCGTAGCGCGTCGACAGGTGCACGAGCGCGAGCAGCCGCACCTCGGCGTCCTGCGCGGCCTTCGCCGCCTGCTCGGCGGTCGAGTGCTGCGTCTCTCGCGCGCGCTCGGCCTCCTCCTGCGTGAACGTGGCCTCGTGGACCAGCAGGTCGGCGCGATGCGCGACCTCGACGAGCACGTCGGACGGGGCCGTGTCGCCGGAGATCACGAGCTTGCGGCCGCGCCGATCCGCGCCGATCACCTGCTCCGGCCGCACGCCGTTCACGACTTCGCCTCGCTGCAGGCGGCCGAAGTCCGGACCCGGCGCGACGCCGAGCTGCTCGGCGAGCGCCGCGTCGAAGCGCCCCGGGCGGTCGTCCTCGATCACCGCGTAGCCGTACGCGGCGCCGCGGTGCACGACCGGGAACGGCTCGATCACGTACTCGTCGCGCTCGACCACCTCGTCGTCGGCCAGCTCGACGATCTCGACGTGGTACCCGATCCCGCCCCACACGTGTCGCACCGAGGCGAGCAGCTTCGCGAGCCCGGGCGGGCCGTAGATCGTCAGCGGCTTCTCGCGCGCGCGCAGGTCGAACGTCTTCAGCATCCCGGGCAGGCCGAGCCAGTGGTCGGCGTGGAAGTGCGTGATGAACACGTCGGTCAGGTCCATCAGCCCGACCGAGCGCAACAGCTGCCGCTGCGTCCCCTCCCCGCAGTCGAACAGGATCCGATCCGCCCCGCGCCGCAGCAGCAGCGCGGGCAGGCCGCGGCGCGCGGTCGGCACGGAGCCGGCGGTGCCCACGAAGAAGAGCGAGAGATCCATGCGCAGACGGGGAGACGTCGACGCGCCTGGCAAGATTCGAACTTGCGACCTCTCGCTCCGGAGGCGAGCGCTCTATCCACTGAGCTACAGGCGCCTGGCTCGAGGCAGCTTACCGCGGGTCAGGCGGCGGGCGGGGCGCCGGCCTCTTCGAGGCGCTCTTCGTAGACGCGCGCGAGCTCCGTGAAGGAGACGCCGAGCCCGCGCGAGACGCGCACCATCGCTTCGAACGACGGATTCGTGCGCCCGCTCTCCAGCGTCGTGAGGTAGTTGCGTCCGAGCCCGGAGGCCCCGCACACCTCCTCCTGCTTGAGCGACTTGCGGACGCGCAGCTCGCGTACGGCGATCGCCAGCGCGCGGCGCTCCCGATGCAGTCCATCTGCCACGCAGCAACCCTTCACTGGTTACGCAGTTCGATCCACGCCCGAGAGCGTGGATCTTCCCCTCAATAGCGGGTATGCCCCCTGCTGCCTGGGGGATCTCGGCGTTTTCTACGACGCCTACGGCGCGACGATGCGGAAGCGCGCGCTCGCCTTGACGCGGCAGCCGTCGAAGCACGCGCGCGCGACGAGCGCACCGGGCGAGGAACGCGCTCGAATCCGGATCGTCGCGGTGAAGCTCCCGCGGCGCCCGGTCTGCGCGCCGCCGATGCGCTCGGCGTCCGCCTTCGGCGGTCCCGCCAGCAGCGCGAGGTGCGCGTTGCGCGGGAAGCCGTGCCCGACGAGCGTCAGCGTCTCCCCCGGCTGCACGGCAGTCGCATCGGCCGTCAGCTGGGGCGTGCGCTCCGCGACCTGCACGCGCGGCGCGTCGTTCGGCTGCGCGACCGCGACGGTCGCGGCCGGCAGCAGCAGGAGCGCGGCGAGCGCGGTGCAGTGCAACGGCGTCATGCCTCCCGGCTTTCCCGCTCGCGCGGATGGAAAACGTGACCGTACGCTCGGCAGCACGCCGCCAGCTTATCCGCCCGCGACCGCGGGCAGGATCGTGACCTCGTCGCCGTCCGACACCGGGGTGTCGAGTCCGTCGAGGAAGCGGATGTCCTCGCCCCCGATGTAGACGTTGACGAAGCGGCGCAATCCGCCGTCGTCGGCGATCCGCTCGCGCAACTCGCCGAACTGCTCGTAGAGGGAGTCGAGCACCGCGCCGACCGTGTCGCCGTCGACCGCCGCGCTCGCGGCGCCGCCGGTCGCCGCCCGCAGCTGCGTCGGGATCTTGACCGTGATCGCCATCAGGCGGCCGCCGTCGCGTGAGCGCGGTCGCCCACGCGCGCCTCGAAGGCGTCGTAGGAGGCCTCGATCTCGACCGTCTCGAACGTGCCGCGCACCGCGTCGAGCGTCTTCAGGCCCTCGCCCGTGATGACGGCGACCACGCGCTCGCCCGGATCGATCTCGCCGCGCTCGGCGAGCTTCGCGAGCACGGCGGTCGTGACGCCGCCGGCCGTCTCGGTGAAGATGCCGGTCGTCTCGGCCAGCAGGCGGATGCCCTGCTTGATCTCCTCGTCGCTGACGGCGTCGATCCCGCCGCCGGTACGACGTGCCAGCTCGAGCGCGTACGGCCCGTCGGCCGGGTTGCCGATCGCGAGCGACTTGGCGATCGTGTCCGGCTTGACGGGGCGGCAGATGTCGTGGCCGGCGGCGTACGCGGCGGCGACCGGGCTGCAGCCCTCGGCCTGCGCCCCGTTCATCGTCGGCACGGCGCCTTCGACCAGTCCCAGCTCGATCCACTCCTCGAAGCCGCGTGCGATCTTCGTGAACTGGGAGCCCGAGGCGATCGGCCCGACGATGCGGTCCGGCACCTGCCAGCCGAGCTGCTCGGCGATCTCGTAGGCGATCGTCTTCGAGCCCTCCGCGTAGTACGGGCGGAAGTTGATGTTCACGAACGCCCACTCGCGGTCGCCGGAGACCTCGGTGCAGAGGCGGTTGACGTCGTCGTAGTTGCCTCTGACGGCGACGATCGTCGTCCCGTACACGCCGGTCGCGAGGATCTTCTGCTCCTCGAGGTCGGAGGGGATGAAGACGTAAGACTCGAGGCCCGCGGCCGCGGCGTGCGCGGCGACGGCGTTCGCGAGGTTGCCGGTCGAGGCGCACGCGATCGTCTGGAAGCCCAGCTCCTTCGCGCGTGCGAGCGCGACGGCGACGACGCGGTCCTTGAACGAGTGCGTCGGGTTGGCGGCGTCGTTCTTGATCCACACCTCGCGCAAGCCGAGGCGCTCGGCGAGGCGGTCGGCGCGCAGCAGCGGCGTCCAGCCGGCCGGCAGCGTGTCACGCGGCGGCGGGCTCGTCAGCGGCAGGAAGTCGCGGTAGCGCCAGATCGAGTGGGGCCCCGCCTGGATGCGGCGGCGCAGTTCCGCGGCGTCCAGGTCGTCGCGCGACGCGTACGCCACCTCGAGCGGGCCGAAGCAGCGCTCGCAGACGTAGCTCGCGTCGAGCGGATAGACGGTGTGGCACTCCTTGCATGTCAGTGACTCGGGCGGCATAAAAAAACCTCCGCCGGGTTCTGGGGCAGAGGTTCGAAACCGCTTCCCACATCTCCCAGGCTTGTTGTTGCCTGTTGGAATTGGCACCTTTCCCCGTTCGGGGTGGTTGCCGCGGCTTCAAAGGGCCAGTCCCTCCACCGCTCTCGATGCGTACTGCTATGTCGTACTGCTGACTGCTTGCGGCAGTATAGCCCGGTGATCGGCAGCTCCGCAACAAAGGCGCAATCTCGGGTGCGTTCCTCCGAAATCCGCGTGCGTGGGGATACACTTCCACCGTGCTGTCCGAGACGACACCCATGAGCGACGAGCCGCGAAGTCCCCATGCCGAGCTTGCCCAAGCCCCGCTTCGCGCGCGTGACGCGCGGTCGCTCCGTCTCGGCGCCCGCCTTCGTCGAGCCTGAGGCCTCGCAGGTCGAGGTCATCGAGGCGCTCGACATCCGCTGGGTGAACGTCGAGCAACCGCGGCACAGCCACCGCGCCTGGCTCGAGGAGCGCTTCGACTTCCACGCGCTCGACTACGAGGACGTCTTCTCGCGCAACCAGCGCCCGAAGATCGACGAGTACGACGACTACCTCTTCATCGTCCTGTACTTCCCCCGCTTCGACAAGCACGTCGGGCGGCTCAACGCCGCCGAGCTCGACCTGTTCGTCGGACCCGACTTCCTCGTCACGCTGCCGAACGCGCCGCTGCAGCCGGTCGAGTACCTGTTCGAGCGCTGCCGCGCGAACGACGAGCTGCGCGAGCAGTGGTTCTCGAAGGGCACCGGCTACCTGCTCTACAAGATCGTCGACGCGTGCGTCGACGCGTCGTTCCCGATGCTCGCGAAGATGGGCAACAAGCTCGAGCGGATCGAGGACGAGATCTTCGAGGGCCGCTCGAAGGAGGTCGTGCGCGACATCTCCAACGTCAAGCAGGAGATCATCAACTTCCGCAAGGTCGTGCGGCCGCAGCGCGCCGTCTTCGGCGACCTCGAGCGCACCAAGCAGCGCTACCTCGCCGACGACCTCGACGTCTACTTCGACGACATCAACGACGCGTCCGAGCGCGTGTGGCAGATGCTCGAGACGTACAAGGAGACGGTCGAGGCGCTGGAGGCGACGAACGAGTCGGTCCTCTCGCACCAGCTGAACGACGTGCTGCGCGTGCTGACCGTGCTGACCGTCGTGTTCCTGCCGCTGACGCTGATCGCCTCGATCTTCGGCATGAACGTGCACGTGCCGGGCGAGCAGGAGAGCGTGCCGTTCTGGGTGATCATCGCGCTGATGGTCGTGCTCGGAGCGGGCATGATCGCCTTCTTCCGCCGCCGGCGATGGCTCTGAGTAACGGCCGAGCGGCGACGGAGTAGAAGACTCCGTGGCCGCCACATCGATCGAGGCGCTCGAGCGCCTCGCCTCGCCGTCTGCCGCCGCGGCGCCCGCCCGGCGGATGCTCGTGATCGTCAACCCGTACGCGACGACCGTCTCGGCGCGCCTGAAGCACCTCGTGGTCTACGCGCTGCGCGGCCGCTACGAGGTCGACTCGGTCGAGACGCAGGCGCGCAACCACGCCACCGAGCTGTGCCGCGAGGCGGCGCAGGAGGGCTACGACGTCGTCTGCGCGTTCGGCGGCGACGGCACCTTCAACGAGGCCGCCAACGGCCTCGCCGGCTCGGACACGCCGCTGACGTGCCTGCCCGGAGGCTCGACGAACGTCTTCTGCCGCGTCCTCGGGATCCCGAACGACGTCGTCGACGCGACCGAGCACCTGCTGGCGATGGCCGACGACTGGTCGCCCCGGCGCGTCGACCTCGGCGTCGCGAACGACCGCCGCTTCCTCTTCACCGCCGGCGTCGGCCTCGACGCGAGCGTGACCGCGCGCGTGGACGCGCGGCCGCGGTTGAAGGCGCGCTTCGGGCCGTGGTTCTACGTGACGGCGGCCGTGGGGGCGTTCAACCGCGAGTACGTCGCCAACCCGCGGCGACTGGCCGTCGAGCTGCCCGACGGCGAGACGCTCGAGGGCGTGACGGCGATCGTTCAGAACACGACCCCCTACACGTACTTCGCCAGCCGCCCGATCGAGCTCGCCGAGGACGTCGCGCTGGACGACGGGACCGTGGCCGGCGTCGTCTTGGGGCGAGCGACGCCGCTCGACATGCCGACGGTGACATGGCGCGCCCTCTCCCCCCGCGCGCGGATCGTCGAGCACCGCCGCGTGGAGCGGTTCGCCGGCGTCACCGAGGCGACGATCCGCTCGCTCGACGAGCGCGGGCTGCCGCTGCAGGTCGACGGCGACTACCTCGGCGAGGTGCCCGAGATCGCCGTGCGCGTCGACGCGGGCGCGCTGCATGTCGTGAGCTGACCTCCGACAGGCGTCCGCGGACACCGTCGCGAGCGCCCAGACGCGGCTAGGGTTGCCGCCGTGCTCGCGCTCCTCGCCGCCGCCGCGCTGACGCCGACGCTCGCCGGCTGCCCCGTGTTCCCGGCCGACAACCCGTGGAACCGGCGGGTCGACGGGCTGCCTGTCGCGCGCGACAGCGCGACGCTGATCCGCTCGATCGGGCTCGACGCCCGCTTCCACGCCGACTTCGGCTCGGGCCGTTGGGACGGCGGGCCGATCGGAATCCCATACACCGTCGTGGACGGCGGGCAGAGACGGGTGCGGGTGACGTTCGACTACGCCGACGAGTCGGACCGCGGTCCCTACCCGATCCCGCCCGGAGCGAAGATCGAGGGCGGGCGCAACGCCGACGGGGACCGCCACGTCCTCGTGGTGGACCGCTCCGCCTGCAAGCTCTACGAGCTGTTCGACGCCCACCCCCTCGATGCCGATCGTTCCTGGCACGCCGGCAGCGGAGCGACATTCGACCTGCGCTCCAACCGGCTGCGACCGAGCGGCTGGACGAGCGCCGACGCCGCCGGCCTCCCGATCCTGCCCGGCCTCGCCCGCTACCCGGAGGTGGCGCAGGGAGCGATCCGTCACGCGCTGCGCTTCACGGCGCCGCGCACGCGTACGAGCTTCGTGTGGCCGGCGCGGCACCAGGCCGGCGCGAGCGGGTCGCGAAGCCTGCCCCCGATGGGACTCCGCGTGCGCTTGAAGCGATCCGTCAGCCTGCGCGGCCTGCCACGACAGGCCCGCATCGTCGCCACCGCGATGCAGCGCTACGGCCTGATGCTCGCCGACAACGGCTCGCCCTGGTACGTCAGCGGCGCGCCCGACCCGCGCTGGGACAACGACCAGCTGCACGCGCTGGACCGCCTCAGCGGCCGCGACTTCGAGGTCGTCAGGCTCCCGCGCCGGGCGTGACGCGGTAGGCGTCGAAGACCGACTCGATGTTGCGCAGCCGGTTGATCGTCGAGTCGAGCGTCTTCGTGTCCGCGACCTCGATCACGAAGCGGTTCTTGATCATCGGCGGGTTCGACATGCAACGCGCCTCGACGATGTTGATGCCGGCCTCGCTGAACGTGCGGCTGAGGTCCTCGAGCAGGCGGTGGCGGTCCCACCCGTCGATGTGCAGCTCGACCTTGAAGGACGTCGAGGACTCGCCGTCCCATGAGACGGGCGTGAAGCGGTCCGGGTCCTTTCTCAGCACCTCGACGTTCGGGCAGTCTTCGCGGTGGATCGTGATCCCCCGCCCGAGCGAGACGTAGCCGACGATCGGGTCGCCGGGCACCGGGCGGCAGCACTTCGCCAGCCGCAGCATCACGTCGCCGACGCCGTCGACCGCGATCCCGAACTTCGTCGAGGACGTCGGGCGCCGCTCGCGCTGCGGGCGCGTCTGCAGCAGGTCGTCGGCCGCGGTCGGCGTGCCGTCCGCCGCCTCGCCCTGCTTGAGCCGCTGCATCACCTTGTTGACGACGACCGTCGGCGAGATCTTCGCCGCGCCGAGCGCGATGTAGAACTCGTCGCCCTTGCGGAAGCCCATCTCGCGGATCACGTCCGCGAGCAGCGGCGAGCCGACGACGCGCTGCGCCGGCAGGCCCTGCTTCTTCAAGTGATCCTGCAGCAGCTCGCGCCCGGCGTGCTCGGTGTCCTTGCGCGACTCGCTCTTGAACCACTGGCGGATCTTGTTGCGCGCGCGCGTCGTCTTCACGAGCGCGAGCCAGTCGCGCGACGGGCCGCGCTCGCGCTTGGACGTGAGCACCTCGACGATGTCGCCGCTTCTGAGCTCGTAGGACAGCGGCACGATGCGCCCGTTGACCTTCGCGCCGACGCAGCGGTGGCCGACGTCGGTGTGCACCTCGTAGGCGAAGTCGAGCGGCGTCGCGCCGGCGGCGAGCGACTTGACCTCGCCCTTCGGCGTGAAGACGAACACCTCGTCCTCGAACAGGTCGACCTTCAAGGTGTCCATGAACTCCTTGGGGTCGCTCAGCTCCTGCTGCCAGTCGAGGAGGCGTTTGAGCCAGCGCAGCTTGCCGTCGTCGTCGGCCGTTCTGTCCTGCTTGTAGAGCCAGTGCGCGGCGATGCCGAACTCCGCCATGTCGTGCATCTCGCGCGTGCGGATCTGGATCTCCAAGGGGCGACCCTCGGGCCCGATCACCGTCGTGTGCAGCGACTGGTACATGTTGAACTTCGGCATCGCGACGAAGTCCTTGAAGCGGCCGGGGAGCGGCTTCCAGAGCGAGTGGATGACGCCGACGGCGCCGTAGCAGTCCTTCACCGAGTCGACGATCACGCGCATCGCGGTGAGGTCGTAGATCTCGTTGAACTCGCGCCCCTTTCTCGTCATCTTCGCGTAGATCGAGTAGAAGTGCTTGGCGCGGCCGGAGATCTCGGCGTCGATCCCGAGCGCGTCGAGCTCTCTCGAGACGAACGCGCCGGCCTCGTTGACGTAGCGCTCGCGCTCGGCGCGCTGCTGGTTCACCAGCCCCTTGATCTCGGCGTACTTGCGCGGGTGCAGCGCCGCGAACGCGAGGTCCTCCAGCTCCCACTTGATCGCGTGGATGCCGAGGCGGTGCGCGATCGGGGCGTAGATGTCGAGCGTCTCCTTCGCCTTCTCGATCTGCTTCTGCTTCGGCATCGCGCCGATCGTGCGCATGTTGTGCAGGCGATCCGCGAGCTTGATCAGGATGACCCGGATGTCCGAGGCCATCGCGACCATCATCTTGCGGTAGTTCTCCGCCTGCGCCTCGTCGCGCGAGGAGAAGGTCAGGCCGGTGAGCTTCGTGACGCCGTCGACGAGCGCGGCGACCTCTTCGCCGAACGTGGCGCTCACGTCCTCCAGCGACGCGGACGTGTCCTCGACGGTGTCGTGCAGCAGCGCGGCGCACAGCGTCTCGGTGTCGAGCCGCATGCCGGCGCAGATCTTCGCGACGCCGACCGGGTGGATGATGAACTCCTCGCCCGACTTGCGCCGCTGGTCGGCGTGGTGCTCGCAGGCGTAGACGAACGCCCGCTCGACCTGCGCGCGATCGATCTCCAGCGTGCTCTCGGCCGCGTGCTCCTCGACGATCGCGAACAGGTCGCCGAGCAGCTCGCGCTCGGTGTCGGACAGGTCGGCGCGCAGCACGGGCGCCGGCGTCACCGGGTGGTCGATCCCGTCGACCGGCAGGCGGTGCTCGTCGGCCGCGGCGTCGAGCGCCGTGCGCGATCCGCCGCCGACCGCGGTGGCGCGTGCGCGCGTCACGCCGGCAGCCGCAACGGCTGCGCCGTCGATTCCGTCGTCGTCTCCGTTGCGGTGCTCACGAGCCATCTGCGGCCATCCTCATGTCGCTGCAGCGCGGCCCGGTAGGTCGGGGAGCGCTCGAGCGCGGTGCGCCCGGCCTCCTCGACCGCGAGGGCCGGCAGGTCCCGATCGAGGCTGACGAGCCCCAGCTCCGTGAGGATCGCCACCAGGCGGGCCGCCTGTGCGACCGAGCGCCCGTGCGCCGCATCCCCGCGGAGCAGTGCCTCGAGCTCCTCGCCGGCCGCTCCGCCGCGGTCCCGCAGGGCCCGGTAGAGCGGCACGAGCGCAGCGCGCAGGGCGTGCTCCGACTCATGGATCTGCTGCGCAAAGCGTAGCTCAGCGGCGCTCCAGCACAGATGGGTGTACGCGCCCGCGGCGCCGCTGCGCATGCGCGCGTCCTCCTCCGCATGCGCGGGCGGGTCGAGCACGACGAGGTGCTCGAAGCCGTCGGCCAGCTGCGGGGCGCGCGCCAGCGCGGCGTGCGAGCAGAGCGCGAAGCCGCCCGCCCGCTCTTGGAGGCCGGCGATGCGGCGCGGCACGTCGGCGACGAGGGCCAGAACACGCTCCCCGGTATCGGCCAGCTCGCGCAGCACCGTGAGCGAGCTGTCGCCGCGGCGGTCGACGACGATGCGCTCGCCCCCGGCGCCGGCGAACGACGGCGGCTCGTCGGGCGCCAGCACCGCGGCCAGCCACCCTTTCGGCGCCGGCTCGCCGAGGACCTCGATGGTGCTCGGCTGGCAGGCCTGCGCGTGGCGCAGGCGGAGGCGCGGCTCGACGGCGCCGTTCCAGCTGTTGCGCTCGAGCCGGAACGTGGCGTCGGCGGGCGTGCCGGGCTCGACCGGCAGCCGGCCGTCGCAGCCGAACGCGACCGCGCGGCAGCGCCCGCCGCCGGCTTCGACTGTGAAGCGGACGTGCCGTCCCTCCTCGCCCATCTGACGGACGTCGGCGAACGTCGCGGCCGGGACGAGCAGGTTGACGCCGGGATTGCCCATCCCGGTCGGCTCCAGCTGCGCCAGCTCGTCGGCGAGCGCGAGGCCGAGCTGGCGGCCGCTCACGACCGCGTCGACGCGCTCCCGGGGGACGAGGTCCTGCGGCGCCAGCGCGGCGGCCGCGTGGGCCTCGAACGCCGTGCGCAGCTCGTCCACGCGCGTTGCGTCGATCGTCAGCCCGGCCGCCGCGCGATGGCCGCCGTAGCGCTCCAGCAGCGGCGCCGCCGCGTGCAGCGCGCCGAGCAGGTCGAATGCGGGGATCGAGCGGCCCGAGCCCGTGCCGGTCGGCGGGCCGTCCTGCGGCGGGGCGGTGGCCGGGTCCGGCAGCGCGATCAGGATCGTCGGGCGGTGGTGGCGCTCCACGATGCGCGAGGCGACGATGCCGATCACGCCCGGGTGCCAGCCTTCGCCGGCGAGCACGTACGCCGGGCGCTCGCCGAGCTCGCGCACCTGCGCCTCCGCCTCGAACAGGATCCGCTGCTCGACGAAGCGCCGCTCGGAGTTGGCCGCGTCGAGCTCGTCGGCGATCGCCGCGGCGCGCGTCTCGTCACTCGTCGTCAGCAGCTCGACGCCCGCGTCGGCGCGGCGCAGGCGTCCGGC
>DASVFS010000195.1:0-35066 GCA_036379915.1 Conexibacter sp.
GCCGCCGAGGACCTCTTCCACGAGGCCGACATCGCGTTCCACCAGGCGCTCGCCGCGGCGACCGGCAACCGCGCGCTCGCCGTGCTCGCGGAGCGGATCCACGCCGCGCTGCTCGTCGCGCGCTACCCGCTCGCGCGGCCCCAGCATCGCGTCGAGCGCGCGCTGCCCGAGCATCGGCGCATCCTCGCCGCGGTCGAGGCGCACGACGCCGAGGAGGCCCGCGCGGCGATGCGCGACCACCTCGACACCGCTGCGAAGTACCTGCGCGAGGGGACGAGACGCGCGCGCAGACGTACCGTCGCCGCTTGACGACGCACACATGTAGTGATTAGATCTCTGTGTGTCGAGCGACGCACAGCGCTTCCATGCGCCGGAGCTCGACGAGGAGATCCTCGTCACCTGGCCGGACTACGCCGTCGATCACGAGCGGATCGGCGGCGCGCTCGCGGACGCCGGGCTGCGCGCGCGGCTGCGGCCGAAGCTCGGCGCGCGCTCGCCCGGTGAGCTGACGGAGCTCGCGGCGGGCGCCGCGGGCGCGATCGTCAGCACCGACCCGTTCACCGCCGACGTGCTCGCGGCGACGCCCTCGCTGCGCGTGATCGCGCGCGTCGGGATCGGCACCGACTCCGTCGACCTCGCCGCCGCGACCGCGCACGGCGTCGTCGTGACGGTCACGCCGGGCGCGAACGAAGCAACCGTCGCCGACCACACGGTCGCGATGGCGCTGGGGATCCTGCGCCGGCTCGCCGAGCACGACGCGAGCGTGCGGCGCGGCGAGTGGAATCGCACGGGCGTCCACACGCCGTCGGTGCTGAGCGGCGCGACGGTCGGGCTGGTCGGATACGGCGGGATCGGCCGGCTCGTCGCCGAGCGGATGGCCGGCTTCGGCGTGCGGCTGCTCGTCCACGATCCCGTCGCCGAGCCCGACGGGGTCGCCGAGCGCGTGCCGCTCGAGGTGCTCCTGACCGCCGCGCAGGTCGTCTCGCTGCACGTGCCGCTGCTGCCGGCCACGAAACACCTGATCGGAGCGCCCGAGCTGGCGCTGATGCGCCCCGACGCCGTGCTCGTGAACACCGCGCGCGGCGGCGTCGTCGACGAGGCCGCGCTCGTGGACGCGCTCGAGCAGGGCCGTCTGCGCGGCGCGGCGCTCGACGTCTTCGAGCAGGAGCCGCCGCGCTCGAGGCGACTGCTCGCGCTCGGCAACGTGCTGCTGAGCCCGCACATCGCGGCGCTCAGCGAGCAGTCGGTGCACGAGATGACGGCGCGCGCGACTGCCTCGGTCGTCGACGTGCTGCGCGGTCGCATCCCGCGCGACGTCGCGAATCCCGACGTGCTGGAGCGGGCGGTCCCGCTCTCGACGGCCGACCGCGATGCCTGACGCGCGCGTCGGCACCTTCCTCACGCTGCCGGGCGCGACCGCGGCCGAGCTGCTCGCCGCGCCGTGGGACGTCGTGTTGATCGACCTCGAGCACGCGCCGCTGAGCCTGCGCGACGCGCAGGAGATGGCGATCGGCGCACAGGCGGCCGGCGCCGAGGCGCTCGTGCGCCTGCCCGCCGCCGCCCACCACGCCATCGCGGTGACGATCGACGCCGGCGTCGACGGCGTCGTGCTGGCCGACGTCGCCGATCCGGCCGTCGCCGCGGACGTCGCGAGCCGTCTGCGCCACGCGCCGGCGGGCACGCGCGGCTACGGTCCGCGGCGCGCCTCGCTGCGCGGGCGCCGCGCCGGCGCAGGTCTCCCCCAGCCGCAGCTGTGGGTGCAGATCGAGCGCCCCGAGGGCGTCGCCGCGGCCGAGCGGATCGCCGCCGTGCCGGGCGTCGACGCGCTCGTCGTCGGCACCGCCGACCTCTCCTTCGCGCTCGGCGCGCCGCTCGACACGCACACCGCGGCGATCGCGGAGGCGGTCGACGCCGTGCGCCGCGCCTGCCGCGCCGCGGGCGTCGCGTTCGGCGTCGCCGGCGCACTGGAGGCGGCGCCGCCCGAGCTGCTCGCCGGCGCGTCGATCCTGCTCACCGGCACCGACGCGCGGCTCGCCGCCGCCGGCGTCGACGCCGCGGCCGACCGCCTGCGCGCGCTCGCCGCCCCCACCCGTCCACCCGTTCACGCATCCGATTCGGAGACCTTCGCTCCATGACCGAGTACCTCAAGCAGTCCCCCCTCTACAGCCAGCAGGTCACCGAGGAGGTGCGCCGGACGGTCTCGGAGATGCTGTCGCGCATCGAGCGCGACGGAGCCGACGCGATCCGCCACTACTCGCGCGAGCTGGACGGCTGGGACCCGCCGTCGTTCATCGTCGACGACGCGACGATCGCCGCGGCCGCCGACGCGCTCGACGACGAGCTGAAGGGGCACATCGCGTTCGCGCAGGAGCAGGTGCGGACGTTCGCGACCGCGCAGCGCGGCACGCTGCAGGACCTCGAGATCGAGACGCTGCCGGGCGTGACGCTCGGGCACCGCCACATCCCCGTCGCCACCGTCGGCTCGTACGTGCCCGGCGGGCGCTATCCGATGCTGGCCTCGTCGTTCATGACCGTGATCGTCCCGAAGGTCGCCGGCGTCGAGCGCGTCGTCGCCTGCGCGCCGCCGCGCGGCGGCGCGGGTATCCACCCGGCGATGCTCTACGCGATGTCGACCTCCGGCGCGGACGCGATCCTGTCGCTCGGCGGCGTGCAGGCGATGGCCGCGATGGCGCTCGGAATCGAGGGCCTGCCGGGCGCGGACATCATCGTCGGGGCCGGCAACGCGTTCGTCGCGGAGGCCAAGCGCCAGCTGTTCGGCGAGGTCGGCATCGACCTGCTCGCCGGCCCGACCGAGGTGCTCGTGCTCGCCGACGAGACGGCCGACGCGACGCTCGTCGCCGCCGACCTGCTCGGCCAGGCCGAGCACGGCCCCAACTCCCCCGCCGTGCTGATCACGACCTCCGCCGCGTTCGGGCGCGCCGTGCTGGACGCGATCGACGCGCTGCTGCCGACCTGGCCGACGCGCGAGGTGGCCGGCGCCGCGTGGGAGAACCACGGCTCGGTCGCGGTCTGCCCGGACCTCGACGCGGCGATCGCGCTGTCGGACGAGATTGCGCCGGAGCACCTCGAGGTGCAGGTCGCCGAGGACAAGCTCGAGCACTGCCTCGACGCGCTGCGCAACTACGGCTCGCTGTTCCTCGGCGAGCAGGCGACGGTCGCCTACGGCGACAAGGGCGTCGGCACCAACCACGTGCTGCCGACGATGCGCGCGGCGCGCTACACCGGCGGCCTGTGGGTCGGCAAGTTCCTCAAGACCTGCACGTGGCAGCGCCTGACCGACGAGGGCACGCGGCGGGTCGCCCCGGCGATCGCCGCGATCTCCTCCGCGGAGCACCTCGAGGGCCACGCGCTGACCGCCACGATGCGGCTCGACCGGCTCGCCTCCCGCGCCTCCGGATGAGCGTCACGGTGCCCGCCTCCCACGTCCTCGCCGCGGATTTCCGGCTCGACGGCCAGACGATCGTCGTCGCCGGCGCGAGCCGCGGGATCGGCGCCGCGTCCGCGGTCGCGTGCGCGCAGGCGGGCGCCGGCTCCGTCGTGCTGCTGGGCCGCAGCGCCGACGCGCTGGAGCAGGTGGCGCGGGACGTCGAGCGCGCCGGCGCGCAGCCGCGCGTGCTGCCCTGCGACGTCAGTTCGACCGCCGCCGTCCGGGCGGCCTTCGGCGAGCTCGAGCGCGTCGACGTGCTCGTCAACAGCGCCGGCACGAACCGGCCGCAGGCGTTCGGGCAGGTCGACGAGCAGACGTACGACGAGCTGTTCGCGCTCAACGTGCGCGGCGCCTTCTTCCTCGCACAGGCCGCCGTGCGGTCGATGCAGGAGCGCGGCGAGCCCGGGACGATCGTGACGATCTCCTCCCAGATGGGGCACGTCGGCGCGCCGCTGCGCAGCGTCTACTGCGCGACGAAGCACGCTGTCGAGGGGATGACGAAGGCGCTCGCGGTCGAGCTGGCGCCGCTCGGCATCCGCGTGCTGACGGTCGCGCCGACGTTCGTACGCACCGAGATGACGGCCGACCAGCTCGACGACCCCGAGATCGGCGGCGCGCTGCTGGCGCAGATCCCGCGCGGGCGCTTCGGCACCGTCGAGGAGATCGCGGCCGCCGTCGTCTACGCCGCCTCGCCGGCGGCCAGCCTGATGACCGGAACGAGCCTCGTGCTCGATGGAGGATGGACCGCTCGATGACCTCACCGACCTCGGCGCCGACCGTGCGCCTCACGACGGCACAGGCGCTCGTGCGCTGGCTGCAGGCGCAGTACAGCGAGCGCGACGGGAAGGTCCAACGGGCCGTACCCGCGCTCTTCGGCATCTTCGGGCACGGCAACGTGCTCGGCGTCGCGCAGGCGGTCGAGCAGGAGGGCGCCGAGCTGCCGCTGTTCCAGCCGAAGAACGAGCAGGCGATGGTGCACGCCGCGATCGGCTACGCGAAGGCGAGCCGACGCCTGCAGACGCTCGCCTGCTCGGCCTCGATCGGGCCCGGCGCGTCGAACATGCTGACGGGTGCCGGCACCGCCACGACGAACCGCCTGCCGGTGCTGCTGCTGCCGTCCGACACGTTCGCGAACCGGCGCCAGGGGCCGGTCCTGCAGCAGCTCGAGCATCCGGTCGACGCGGACCTGACCGTCAACGACTGCTTCCGCCCGCTGTCGCGCTTCTTCGACCGCATCGCCCGTCCCGAGCAGCTGCTGACCGCGCTGCCGCAGGCGCTGCGCGTGCTGCTCGATCCGGCCGAGACGGGGGCGGTGACGATCTCGCTGCACCAGGACGTGCAGGGCGAGGCGTTCGACTGGCCGCTGCACTTCTTCGAGCGCCGCATGTGGTCGGTGACGCGCCGGCCGGCGGCCGCGAGCGAGCTGGCCGCGGCGGCGGAGCTGCTGCGCGGCGCGCAGCGCCCGCTCGTGATCGCGGGTGGCGGCGTGCGCTACTCGGAAGCCGAGCAGGCGCTGCTGCGCTTCGCGCGGGAGCTGCGGATCCCCGTCGCCGAGACGTCCGCCGGCAAGGGCTCGCTGGCCGGCGGCGAATGGCTCGTCGGCGGCGTCGGCGTGAACGGCACGCGCGCGGCGAACGAGCTGGCGCGCGACGCCGACGTGGTCGTCAACGTCGGCACGCGCCTGTCGGACTTCACGACCGGCTCGCACTCGCTCTTCCAGCACCCCGAGGTGCGCTTCCTCGCGATCAACGTCAACGCCGCCGACGCGCACAAGCTGTCGGCCGCGCCGGTCGTCGCCGACGCGCGCGAGGCGCTCGACGCGCTGCGCGCCGAGCTGGCCGGTCACACGACGCCGTCCGGCTACGCGCAGGTCGTCGCCGACGCCGTGCGCAGCTGGGAGCGGGACTTCGCCGCCGACCTCGCGCCGCGCGACGGCGAGCCGCTCGGCCAGGGCGAAGTGCTGAGCGTGCTCAACGACCACGTGCAGGAGGGCGACTGGGTCGTCGCCGCCGCCGGCTGGCAGCCGGGCGACCTGCTCAAGCTGTGGAGAACGCCGCCCGGCAGCTTCACGCACATCGAGTTCGCGTTCTCCTGCATGGGCCACGAGATCCCCGCCGGGCTCGGGATCCGCATGCGCGAAGGCGCCGCCGGCGAGGTGTTCGTCGTGATCGGCGACGGCACGTACCTGATGAGCCCGACCGAGCTCGTGACCGCCGTGCAGGAGGGCCTCAAGCTGACGGTCCTCGTGCTCGACAACGGCGGCTACCAGTCGATCAGCCGGCTCGCGCGCGGCGCGACCGGGACGACCGTCGGCAACGAGTTCCGCCGTCGCGGCGCCGACGGGCGCCTGCCCGACGGCGAGCCGCTGCAGGTCGACTTCGTCGCCAACGCGCGCAGCATGGGCTGCGAGGCGGTGCAGGCGAGCACGCGCGCCGAGCTCGAGCAGGCGCTCGCCGCCGCGCGCGCGGGCGACCGCTCGACCGTGATCGTCTGCCCGACCGCGCCGCTGCGCTCGCTGCTCGGCAGCGGCGCCTTCTGGGACCTCGGCGTCCCCGAGGTCGCCGACTCGCCGGAGACGCAGGCGCTGACCGCCGCCCACCGCGCGGCGCAGGCCGCACAGCGCCACTACTAGGAGGCCCGATGCCGTCGATCCAGCTCGCGACCGGCCCCGTCACGTGGGGCGTCGACTTCGCCGACGCGCCCGGCAACCCGCCGTGGGAGACGGTGCTGGACGAGATCCAGCGCTCCGGCGTGGGCGCGCTGGAGCTGGGACCCGTCGGCTATCTGCCGGAGGACCCGGAGACGCTGCGCGAGGCGCTGCGCTCGCGCGGGCTGACGGCGGTCGGCTCGTTCATCTTCGACGACATGCACGAGCCCGCGCGCGGCGACGCGATCGTCGCGGTCGCACGGCGCGCCTGCCGGGCGATCGCCGGCGCCGGCGGGCGGGTGCTCGTGATCATCGACAAGCCGGGGCCGGAGCGCGTCGCGACGGCCGGCCGCTCCGAGGCGGCCCCACGACTGCCGCAGGCCGCCTGGGCGGGGATGCTCGCGACGATCGCGCGCGTCGCCGACGTCGCGCGCGAGCACGGGCTGCGACCGGCGCTGCACCCGCACGCGGGCAGCTGCATCGAGTTCGAGGACGAGCTCGAGCGGATCGCCGCCGACACCGACCTCGACCTGTGCCTCGACACGGGCCACCTCGCGTACGCCGGCAGCGATCCCGTGGCGCCGCTGCGCCGCTATGCGTCGCGGCTCGCGCACGTGCACCTCAAGGACGTCGACGGCGCCGTGCTCGCGCGCGTGCGCGTGCACGGCCTCGACTTCTGGAGCGCGCTGGAGCAGCGCATCTTCTGTCCGCTGGGCGCGGGCGTCGTCGACCTGCCGGCGGTGCTGGCGGAGCTCGAGCGCCAGCGCTACGAGGGCTTCGCGACGATCGAGCAGGACCGCGTGCCGGGGTCCGGCGCGCCGCTCGACGATCTGCGCGCGAGCCTGCGGGCGCTGGGCGCCTGACGGCGCCCGGCGCGCCGGCTCAGATCGCCAGGTACCCGCCGTCGACCGGGATCGCCGCGGCGGTGATGTACGTCGAGGGGCCGAGCAGCAGGAACGCGACGAGCTCGGCGATCTCCGTCGTCGTGCCGTAGCGGCGCAGCGCGTTCATGCCCTCGATCCGGGCCCGCACCTCCTGCGTGGCGGACGCGTCGACCCAGCGCTCGTGCTCGGCCATCATCGGCGTGTCGATCGGGCCGGGGACGATGCAGTTGAAGCGCAGGCCCTCGGGGCCGTGCTCGGCGGCCGCCGTCTGCGTGAGGCCGATGACGGCGGCCTTCGTCGCGACGTAGTCGGCGCGCTCGACCTCGGCGCGGTAGGCCGAGATCGACGAGGTCGTCACGACGGCGCCGCCCGGGCGGCGCAGCAGCGGGATCACGTGCTTGAGCCCGAGGAAGACGGCGTCGAGGTTGACGGCGACGGTCTGCCGCCAGGCGTCGAGCGGCAGCTCGACGATCGGCTGGCGGGCGCCGGTGATGCCGGCCTGGTTGAAGAAGCCGTCGACGGCGCCGAACGCCTCGCGCGCGGCGTCGGCGTAGGCGCGCACGTCGTCCTCGCGCGTGACGTCGGCGACCACCGGCACGACGTTCCCCGCGACCTCGGACCGCAGCTGCTCGAGTCTGTCCGCGTCGCGGTCCACGGCGAGGACGTCCACGCCCTTGGCCGCGAGGTGCTCGACGGCGCCGCGGCCCATGCCGCTCGCCGCCCCTGTGACGATGACGGTGCTCATCGATCTTCTCCGCTTTCGTTTGACGCGTGGTGGAAATAAGATACAGTGATTTGATCACCTTGAAGAGGGCAGCGACGCCCTCGGGTAGACGGAGGAGAGCGATGGGCACGGATCCGCACACCGATCGCGTCGCGATCGTCACCGGCGCAAGCTCGGGCATCGGCGCCGCGGCGGCGAAGCTGCTCGCGCAGGCCGGCTGCGACGTCGGCATCAGCTACCGCGCCAACGAGGCCGGGGCCCGCGAGACGGCGGCCGCCGTCGAGGCGCTCGGCCGCAGGGCGGCGGTGCGACAGCTCGACCTGGCGCGCCCGCAGGACGCCGAGGCGGCGATCGGCGGGCTCGCCGACGAGCTCGGCGGCGTCGACGTGCTCGTCAACAACGCCGGCGCGAACGTCCGCGCGGAGATGCTGACGACGACGGTCGACCGCTGGACCGAGGGCCTCGCGGTCGACCTCGTGGGCCCGTGGGCGTGCGCGCGGGCGGCCGCCGAGCGGATGGTCGCCGCCGGGCGCGGCGGGCGCATCGTCAACGTCACCTCGGTGCTCGCGTTCGCCCCGCTCGCCGACAACGGGATCTACTGCGCCGCGAAGGCCGCGCTCGAGCAGATCACCAGAGTGATGGCGCTCGAATGGGCGCGGCACGGGATCACCGTGAACGCGGTCGCGCCGGGGCACACCGCGACGCCGATGAACTTCGCGCCGGAGGAGCTCGACGGCTCCACGATCGAGCGCCCGGTGATCCCGCTCGGCCGCGCCGGCAGCGCGGAGGAGGTCGCGAGCGCGATCGCGTACCTCGCCTCGCCGGAGGCGTCCTACGCGACCGGCTCCTCGCTGCTCGTCGACGGCGGGTTGCTGCTGCCGACCGGCCCGCAGGCGCTCGACGACGCGATGGGGCGCTGAGCGATGGACGACCGTATTCGCATCGCCGTCGTCGGCGGCGGCCTGATCGCGCAGACCGTCCACGTGCCCACGCTCGCCGCCCTGCCCGAGCGCTTCGAGCTCGTCGCGCTCGCCGATCCCAGCGCGACCGTGCGCGAGGCGCTCGCCGCGCGCTACCCGGGCCTGCGCACGCACGCCGACTGGCGCGCGCTGATCGAGGACGAGCAGCTCGACGCGCTCGTCGTCTGTTCCCCGAACGGGACCCACGTCGACGTCACGCTGGCCGCGCTCGACGCCGGCCTGCACGCGCTCGTCGAGAAGCCGCTCGCGATCGACCCGGCCGACGCCGAGACGATCGCGGCGCGCAGCGAGGCCGCCGGGCGCGTCGTCCAGGTCGGCTACCACAAGCGCTACGACGCCGGCTACGCCGCGCTGCTCGACGGCCTGCCCGACGCGACCGAGCAGCTGCGGCTGATCGACTCGGTCACCTACGACCCGTGGATGGCGCGCGCGCCGTTCGCGCACCGCGACCTCGTCCTCGGCCGCGACGTCCCCGAGGCGCTGCGGCGCGCCGGCGCCGAGCGCGAGCGCGAGCAGGTCGCCGCGGCGCTCGGCTTCGAGGTCGAGCCCGTCGCGGTGCGCGCGTTCGTCGACGCCTTCCTCGGCGCGCTCGTGCACAACGTCAACCTCGTGCACGGCGTGCTCGAGCGGCTCGGCGTGACGCCGCCGCTGCAGATCGCCAGCGCGGGCGCGTGGGCCGAGGGCAAGGGCGCAAACGCGATCTTCCGCCTCGCGGCGGGCGACGGCGGCGCCGCCTGGCAGTCGGCCTGGGTCCTGCTGGAGGGCATGGAGAGATACCACGAGCGCGTCAGCTTCCACTTCCGCGACGCGATCCACAGCCTCACGTTCTCCTCGCCCTACCTGCGGGAGCACGCGACGGTGCACGAGCGGGTCGGAGCGGTCGACGGCGCGGAGCGCGCGCAGCGCAGCGAGCGCATCGTCGACCACTATCGCGCGGAGCTCGAGCACTTCCACGACTGCATCGTCGCCGGGGCGACGTGCCGCACCCCGCCACGACAGGCGCTGCTCGACCTGCTCGCGCTGCGCGACGCCTTCCGGGCCGCCGTCGGCTGACGCGCGGCAGGGGTCGGCCGGGCCCGGGCGGGGGCCGGCCGACCTAGGCGGGGCTCGCCTCCTCCCACAGCCCGCGCACCAGCGCCGCCAGCTGCAGCGCCTCGGCCCAGCGGTCCGACAGCTCCTCGCCGTCGGGGCCGGTGATCGCGTACCAGTAGGGCGGCCCGAGCTCGGTCGTGAACGTGAGGACCTCGTCCTCGGCGGCGTTCGCGCGCCAGTGGCGGAAGCCCTCGCGCCACCAGCCGGCGAACAGGTCGACCCACAGCCGGTGGTGCGGGAACGAGATCTGCACCTGCACCTGCTCGCGCGAGGCGACGCGGCCGTGGTAGGCGCCCGCGCGGCGCACGACCTCGTGGATCGCGGCGTGGTCGGCGTCGCTGACCGGGAGCGCGAACTCGCGCCCGACGAGGAAGTGCGACAGGTCGGCGGTCAGCCGCAGCTCCGGCATCGCGTCGAGCAGGTCGAGCGTGAAGTGCAGGTCGGTCGTCATGCGGTCGCGGTGCGTCTCGACGAACAGCGGCACGCCCGCCTCGTCGGCGAGCGCGTGCCAGCCGCGCAGGTAGGGCAGGCTCTCGGCGACCGTGCGGGGACGGACGTTCGGCTGCAGGTTGACGTGGTCGACGTGCTCGCGGCCGACCGCCGCGATCGTCGCGAAGACGGGCCTCAGCTCGTCGACGGTCGTCGGGAAGGACGACGCCTGGATGCGCAGGCCGCGCGCGATCGCGCCCGCGCAGATCCGCTCCGCGGCCTCCGCGTCGGTGAACGAGACGCTCACCCCGTCGAAGCCGGCGTCGCGGATCAGGTCGAGCTGCTGCTCGAGCGTCCACTTCTGCGCCTGCTTCCAGGGCAGCTGCTCCATGCCCCAGATCGACTGGTACACGTGCAATGGCATGCGTCAGGCCTCCGTGTGGGATGGGATGGCGGCGCCGGCGTGCGCGAGCTGCTCGTCGCGGCGCACGAGCTTCACGCGCGGGCGCCCGTGCGGCTCGCCGAGGCCGCGCTCGTGTGCGTCGATCGCGCGCCAGCCGTCGAAGTCGACGACGCGCACGCCGGCGTCGCGCAGCTGCGCGAGCAGCGCGTCGGGCTCGACGTCGCGCGCCGGCAGACGGCCGGCGGCGAGGTCCTCGAGCAGCAGCGCGACGGTCTCCTGCGCGCACTTCTTGTTCGTGCCGATCACGCCGGAGGGGCCGCGCTTGACCCAGCCTGCGGTGTAGAGGCCCGGCAGCGGCGCCCCGGAGGCCGGGTCGGTGACGCGCCCGCCCGCGTTGTGGATCGTCGCCCGGCGCGCGTCGAACGGGACGCCGGGCAGCGGCGTGCCGCGATAGCCGACGGCGCGCAGCACGAGCCCGGCGTCGATCGTCTCGACCCGATCGGTCGGGCGCGCGGCGACGCCGCCGCGCCCGTCGGACGTCAGCTCGTTGCGCACGACGCGGACGCCGGCGACGCGGCCCTCGCGCCCGACCAGCTCGACGGGTGAGACGCCGAAGCGCAGCACGATCCGCCTGCGCTTGCCGTTCGGCGGCGCCTGCGCGTAGGCGCGCAGCAGCTCGAGGTTCTTGACGGCGGTCGTGTCCGCGCCGCCGTCGGCGAGCAGCGCCGCGCTGGCCGGGTCGAGCGCCAGCTCCTCAGGATCCACGACCACCTGCGCGTCGGCGAGGTCGACCAGCTCGCGCAGCTCGGGGTTGGTGAACGCGGCCTGCAGCGGTCCGCGGCGGCCGAGCACGACGATCTCCTCGACGGCGCTGTCGGCCAGCGCGGCGAGCGCGTGGTCGGCGGTGTCGGTCGCGGCCAGCTCGGCGGGCGTGAGCGCGAGCATGCGCGCGCAGTCGAGCGCGACGTTGCCGTTGCCGACGACGACCGCGCGCCGGGCGCTCAGGTCGAAGACGTCGTCGGCGTGATCGGGGTGGCCGTTGTACCAGGCGACGAAGGCGGTCGCGGGATGGCTGCCAGGCAGCTCCTCGCCAGGGATCCCGAGCCGCCGGTCGCCGGCCGCGCCGACCGCGTAGAGCACCGCGTCGTAGTGGCGCGCGAGCTGCTGCGGGTCGACGTCGCGCCCGATCTCGACGTTGCCGACGAAGCGGAACGCCGGGTCGCCCGCGAGCCGCTCGAACACCCGCGTGACGGTCTTGATCTTCGGGTGGTCGGGCGCGACGCCCGCGCGCACGAGCCCCCACGGCGTCGCGAGCCGGTCGTAGAGGTCGATCGCGACGCGCCCGCCGCCGTCGGCCAGCAGCTGGATCGCCGCGTACGCCCCGGCCGGGCCCGACCCGACGATCGCGACGTGCGCTCGGCGCCCGCTCACGCGCGCCCCAGCTGCGAGCCGCCGACGACGTGCTCGACGCCGTCGGGGAAGCGGACCCACGCCTTGTGGGTCCCGTCGTAGTCGGGCCCCCACAGCAGCAGCTCGGCGGGCGCCCCGCCGACGGTGCACGGCTCGCCGGCCGGCGGGGCGTCGCGCCACGCGCGCACGAACGGGTTCCCGTCGCGCTCGCGCGCGACCGTCGTCGGCGCGCGGTGGCCGGGGTGCAGGACCGTCTCGGGCGGCAGCGCCAGCAGCCGCGCGACCGAGGCGCGCAGGTCGCCGAGGCCGGTCGCGCCCGGCGCGCGCGTGCCCCCGACGGTGCCGCGGAACAGCACGTCGGCCGTGAAGCAGTCCGTGTCGCCGACCAGATAGGCGATGTGGTCGCGCGCGTGGCCGGGTGTGTGGAGCGCCTCGATGCGGAGCCCCGCGAGCTGCAGGATCTCGCCGTCGGCGAGCGTCCGGTCCAACCGCAGCCCCGCCAGCTCGCCCGTCGCCGCATGGCCGAGCAGCGGCGCGCCGAGCCGACGATACGCGTCGATGTCGACGTGGTCGGCGTGATGGTGCGTGAGCAGGATCGCCTCGATCGCGACGTCCTCCGCCTCGACGCGCTCGAGCAGCGGGCCGGGCAGGCCGTTGCCGTCGATCAGCACGCCGCGCCGCGCGCCCGGCTCGCCGCCGACGACGAGGTAGGCGTTCGAGAGCCAGCCCTCGCTCTCGGTGCGGTGGACCTCGAGCTCGCTCACGCGCCGAACCCGATCACGCTGCGGACGCCGTCCTGGGCCTCCATCAGCTCGAAGCCGCGGTTGACCTCGTCGAGCGCGATGCGGTGCGAGATGAAGGCGTCGACGTCGATCTCGCCGGCGAGGTAGCGGTCCACGAGCTGGGGGACCTGATCGCGGCCCTTCACGCCGCCGAACGAGGAGCCGGCGATGCGCCGGCCCTGGATCAGCCAGCGCGGGATCACGTCGAGCGTCTCGCCCTTGCCGGCGACGCCGCACATCGTGGCCAGCCCCCAGCCCATGCGCGCCGCCTCGACAGCCTGTCTCATGACCGCGACGAGGCCGGTGGCCTCGAAGGCGTAGTCGGCGCCGAAGCCGCCGGTCTCCTCGAGGATCCGCGCGACGACGTCGGGACCGCCGACCCACGTGTCGGTCGCGCCCTGCGCGCGGGCCATCTGCAGGCGCTCCTCCGAGAGGTCGACGCAGACGATCCGCTCGGCGCCCTGCAGGCGGCAGCCGGCGACCGCGCCGAGCCCGACCATCCCGGCGCCGAACACCACGCAGGTGGAGCCGGCCTCGACGCCGGCGGTGTACATCGCCGCGCCGAGGCCGGTCGAGAGCCCGCAGGCGAACAGGCAGGCAGCCTCGAGCGGCGCCTCCGGGTCGACCTTCGCGAGCGCGATCTCCGGCATCACGGTGTACTCCGCGAAGGTGGAGGTGCCCATGAAGTGGCGCAGCGGCTCGCCGTCGCGCGACAGGCGCGTCGTCCCGTCGGGCAGGTAGCCGCGGTTCTGCTGCTCCCGGATCGCCATGCAGAGGTTCGTCTCGGGGTTCGCGCAGTGCACGCACTCGCCGCACTGCGGCGCGAACAGCGTCACCACGTGGTCGCCGACCTTCAGCGAGGAGACGCCCTCGCCGACCGCCTCCACGACGCCCGCGCCCTCGTGTCCGAGCACCGTCGGCGCATAGCCCGACGGGTCGACGCCGGACGCCGTGTACATGTCCGTGTGGCAGACGCCGCAGGCGACCAGCCGGACGAGCGCCTCGCCCGCGCGCGGCTCCGCCAGCTCCACCTCGGTCACGTTCAGCGGCCGGCCGAACTGCTCCAGCACCGCAGCACGAATGCGCATCCTCGAATCTCCTCAGTCGCGGCCGAAAAAGCCGGCGTTGAGCGCGACGAAGCGCGCCTGGGCGTCCGGCACCTGATCCTCGGACAGGCAGGCGTCGACCGGGCACGCCTCCGCGCAGGCGTCGCAGTCGATGCACTCCTCGGGATCGACGAACAGCTGCTCCGCCGCCTCGAAGCCCGGCTCGTCGGGCGTCGGGTGGATGCAGTCGACGGGACAGACCTCGACGCAGGACGCGTCCTTCTGTCCGATGCACGGCTCGGTGATGACGTATGCCACGACGCGTGTCCTCCGGCGGCGGATGCTTGCCGGAGAAATCTAATCACTTATCCTCTTGCGGCGCGAGCGTCGCGGTCATCGGCCGCGGCCCGTCGACGCCGACGACTACGAGCTGCGCCCCGAAGCCGGCGAGCGCGGTTGCCCGGCGACGTACGCCGACCCGACGCACGATCCGCGGATGCAGTAGCCGCCCGGCGAGGCCACCGGCGGACGCGGCGCCGAGCTCGTGGTCGATCTCGTCGGCAGCGACGACACGCTCGCGCTCGCGCCGCCGCCGGCGGCTCGGAGGGCGACCTCGCACTCGTCGGGCTCGCCGGCGGCACCTTTTCCGCTCTCGACGGCGCTTGCGGGGTCCCGTCCGGGACCCCGGCGGACGCTCTCAGCTCCCTATATTAGCTGTACCTTCACCGTGACTGTTCCGCTTAGGACAGTAACTTCCCTGGTGAAGGATCCCATTTCAGCGGTCCACAGTTCGCAGAAGCCGAGTTCTCCCGTGAGGGTGACACCGGCTTCCGAGGGCGCGACCCCCGTCAGCTCGCGTAGCGCTCCGGCGACGGTGCCTACCGTGAAGCCCAGGAACAGCGGTTCCGCTTCTTCGGAAAGCATTAGACAATCCAAGCCGCTGGAGTTTATGTGCAGCCCGATCCCCATTCCGATGATACCGAAGGTGAGCACGGTTATGTTCGGTAGCGTGCCGGTGAACGAGCTGTAGCGCATGTGCCACGGAAGGGTTCTGGATAGCACGGTGGCCCTGCCACCCGTACAGGCTTCGCTCTGGATGGTCGCTCTGGTCACGTAACCGACTAGAGCGCTCACGGTCTTCGCAAGGCTTCTTCCATGCCAGGTGCCTTCGAGCGTCACCCTGCACCTGACCTCCCTCACCCAGGTCAATTCCGTCCACGTTATCCTGAATCCTCTTTCACCGTTTAGGAGGCTGATGTTCCTGGCCAGCGCTGGTCCGGTGAACATCAACACCGTTACGGCGCCTGCGAGAGCAATGAGCAGAAAGTCCTTGTGCAGTCGCATCGTTCTCTCCCCACTAGACGAGCGAATCCGCAGCCGGGATCCGCGGTGTGGTCATAGGAAGGTTGGACACGCGTGAGCGCACCTCGAACCTTGGACGGCTTCGTCACCCCCTTGGCCGGCATTCGCCGAATACGTCAACCCCGAGCACGGTGAGACTGCGCCACTGCGGCGTGCAAGTCACCGTACGGACACGGTACTTACCGAGCGCTACGCGTGTCAATGCTGGACGCGACAGGGAGGTGAACGTGGCGCGGCGGCGCCGCACCACACCGCCCAACGACTTGGTGGCAGGCCTGACGATCGGCGCCATCAGGAGCTGACGCGGACCGTCGTCTCGGCTTCGCTCGCCATGCCTCCACCGATCGGCGCAGCGTCGGACGCGTGCCGGAGCCGCTCGGTGCGCTCGGGATAGAGCTCGGCGCAGAGTTGGGAAGCGACGTCCGCGAAGACCTGGACGAGGTCGGGATCGAACTGCCCGCCGCTCTGGGTGCGGATCTCGGCGAGCGTCTCGCTCAACGACCATGGTCGCTTGTAAGGCCGCTCGGACATGAGCGCGTCGAAGACGTCGCAGAGCGCGCAGATGCGCCCGGGGAGCGGGATGTCGGTGCCGCGCAGCCCGTGCGGATAGCCGCTGCCGTCCCATCGCTCGTGGTGCGTGAGGGCGATCGTCTCGGCGAGTTGCATCACCGCGGAGCGCGAGCCGCTGAGCATCGCGGCCCCGATCGACGCGTGTTGCTCCATCTCCCTGCGCTCCTCCGGCGTGAGCTTCCCGGGCTTGAGCAAGATGCGGTCGGGGATCGCGATCTTGCCGATGTCGTGCGCGACCGCGGCGTGTCCGAGCGTCTCGATCTCCGCAGGCGAGAAACCGATCGCGGCGGCCAGCGCCTGGCTGAGGCGGGCCATCCGAATGATGTGCTTGCCCGTGTCCCCGTCGCGCCACTCGGCGGCGCGGCTGAGCCGCTGCAGGATCTCGAGCTGCGTCTCGCGGAGCTCCTGCGTGCGCTCGCGGACCCGCGCCTCGAGGATCTCGTTGTCGCGGGAGACGCGGCGGCGCTCGAAGCTCTCGGAGAGGTGGCTCGCGACGACCATCGTCAGCGTGCCGGCGACGACCGCAAGCAGCGGCGAGGAGACCCATGTGACGACCCCGTGGTCGAACGCCACCTGCGATCCGACGAGCAGCGCGGCGGCGAGCAGCACGCCGACCGCTGCGGCGGCGAGGACGCGCAGCCGCAGACGCAGCAGCGGGACGACCAGGCCCAAGAGCACGACCATCGCCAGCTCGATCGGCACCGGCGCATCGCGCAGCGGCACGCCGTGGAGCGCCGTCCAGATGGCGTTGGCCTGGATCTCCGCTCCCGACATCGGGGCGGCCGCCGTCGGCGTGGAGTGCACGTCCTGCAGCGACGGGGCCGAGGCGCCGACGACCACGATGCGCCCGCGGATGAGCGCCGGATCGACGCGCCCGTCGATCAACGCGGAGAACGGCACGGACTCGATCGTGCCGGGCGGTCCGCGGAAGTCGATCCACGCGCCGTCGTCGTCGAACGCGGATCGGGGGACGGGTCGTCCGACGCGGCGGGCCGTCGCCGTGGCCAGCGACGGGAGCGCCCCGACGACGTAGGGGAAGCGGCTGAGGACGGCGCCGAAGTCGTCGGGCAGGTTGGCCGCCGCCGCCTCGGCGTGCACGGCTCGCAGGTTCTCGTCCCCGCCGAGGACCGACGTTCGACCCTGCGCATCCGACTCTGACGTCGCCAGCACCGCTCCACCCGCACGCGCGACCGCGTCGTACAGCGCGCCGTCCTCCAGCGCGGTCGTCGGCTCGGTGAACTGGATGTCGTAGACGATCTCGCGCGCTCCGTCCGCGTGCAGAACGTCGATCGCCTTGGCGTGCAGCGAGCGAGGGAAGGGCCATTGCCGCCGGAGATCGCTGAACGTCGCGTCGTCGATCGTGACGAGCAGCATGTCGTCGGGCGTCGACGCGCCGCGGATCGCGAAGCGCGCCGCGACGGCGCGCTGCTCGGTGGCATGCACGACGTCGCTGACCTGCGCCACGAGCGCGACGGCGACCGACAGGGTCGCGGCCGTCAGGAGGCCGAGGACCAGACGTCGCCGTGCGGTCATGCGCGGCGGCGAGCGAGATACGCGTGACCGGCGCGGACGGTTCGCCGCTTGCCCGTCCAACGGTCCCGCACCGAGACGGAGCCTCTGACGACGCGGGTCACGGTGCCGGCGCACGTCTCCGTCGTGATCCACTCGGTGCCGCGGACGGTCGCCACGCTGTTGTGCCCGTGCGTGCTGTACTTGCCCTTGGAGTCCTTGCCCCACAGCTTCCGCGGCGGCCGCTTCGCGGCGGCACGGGCGGCGGAGCGGTGCGGGGTGCAACGGCCCGGTCCGCTGATCAGGAAGAGGTCGACCATGCCGGAGGCTCTGAGGCCCAGCCGGAACACTGCCCCCTTGAAGCGTGCGGTCTGCGTGCGACCGGCGGCGTTCACGGCGCTGACGAGGCTCAAGACCCCGCGGCGGGCGTCGACCGTCGTGCCCGCGGGGACGCTGCCGGGGTCGTCGAGCGTCACGTAGCGCTTGCCGCCCGGCAGCTTGACGCGGACGACGCCCCGCACGACCGATGCGACGGCCGTTCGGCCGAGCTCTGGACGGGCCTCGCCGGGGGGTGCGGGCAGGGCGGCAGCCGTGGTGAAGGTCCGGTCCTGCCCGTAGGACGTCCCGCCGGCCGACGAGGCGACGAGGCGGAAGTGATAGATCGTCCCTGCCTCCAAGCCGCCGAGCGCGTATGTCACCTGATGCGCGACGAGGTCGACCGCGCCGACGCCGGCCGACGCCGACGTCTGCCCATACGCCGTCGTGGGACCCCACTCGAAGCGGTAGGTCGCCGCGTCGTTGCGCGGGTTCACCGCGCCGCTCAGGGTCGCCGCCGCGTCGGTGACTCCGGTGGCGTCGGCGGTCACCGCGTCCGGCGCGAGGCTCGCCGTGGTGAAGGTCTCGTCAGCGCCGATCGTCACGCCTGCGTTGCTCGTCGCGACGACGCGAAAGTGGTAGGTCGTGTTGGGAGCGAGGCCCGTCAGCGCCTTGGTGACGGCGTGTCCGGTGTCGTCCTCGTCCACGAGCTCGTCGACGTCGGGCACCACGGCGCCGTAGGCGGTCGTCGTGCCCCACTCGAAGCGGTAGGCGGTGGCGCTGTTACGCGGGTTGACCGTCGCCCCGAGCGTCACGCCGTCGCCGGTCACGCCGGTGGCGGGCGACGTCGATGCGAGCGGGGCCACGGCGTCGGTCGTGAACATGCTGTCGGCGCCGTACGTGGTGCCGCTCGGCGACGTCGCCACGACGCGGAAGTGGTAGGTCGTGTTGGGCTCCAGGTCTGTGAGCAGCTGGCTCACGGCGTGGTCCGTCCCGTCCGAGCCGACGCTCACGTCGCTCGCGGGAATCTGGTTCGAGTACGCCGTCGTCGTGTCCCACTCGAAGTGGTACGTCGTCAGGGCGTTCTCGGGGTTGACCACGCCCTCCAGCGTCGCGTCGCTCGCCGTCACGCCCGTGGCGGACAGCGAGGTCGCCGACGGAGCTCCGGGGGCCGTCGTCGTGACGACCTGGTCTGGCCCGTACGTCGTCCCCGTGGCGTTCGTGGCGGCCAGGCGCACGTGATAGGTCGTGCTCGGCGACAACAGGATCAGGTTCGCGCTCACCGCTTGCGCGCTGCCGCCGCTGCCGGCCGAGGCGGGCACCGTGGACTGGCCGTAGGCGGTCGTCGTGCCGTACTCGAACGTGTAGGTGGTCGCCTCGGAGTTGGGGCTGACGGTGCCCTCGACGGTCGCCGTCGTGTCGGTGACGTCGGATGCGACGACCGCGCCGGCGGTGGGCGCGACGCTCATGCGGCCGATCTGACTCGCGGCCTGCTCGGCGAACCAGATGCGGCCGTCGCCGCCGGTCGCGATGCCCTGCAGGCCGGCGCTCGCGGTCAGGCCCGCCGTGAGCGTGGTGATCGTCCCGCTCGTCGTGACCCGCCCGATCGCGTTGGCGCCCGGATCGGTGAAGTAGAGGTTGCCGTCGGCCCCTGCGGCGATCCCTTGCGGAGCGCTGTTCACCGGCAGACCGGCTCTGTACTCGGTGATGACGCCGGCGGGCGTGATGCGCCCGATCGCGGGGACGCTGCCGTTCTCGGTGAACCACAGATTGCCGTCGGGCCCGGCGGCGATCTCGCGCGGGGTGCCGGCGAGCGCGCCCGCCCCGTACTCGGTGATGGCCCCGTACGGCGTGATGCGGCCGATGCGCTTCTTGGCAGGCTCCGTGAACCACAGGTTGCCGTCGGGACCCAGCGCGATGCTCTGCGGAGCGCCGTCGCTCGTGAGCCCGGCGGTGAACTGGGTCGTCGTGCCGGTCGGCGTGATGCGCACCACGGCGCCGTGATGGCCGGTCGCGACGTACCACAGGTTCCCGTCGGGACCCGCCGTGATCCCCGCCGGATGGTCGGCTGCCGCGCCGGCGAACTGCGTGATCGTCCCGCCGGTGGTGATGCGACCGATCGTGTTCTTGCCTCCGAGCGTGAACCACAAGCCGCCAGGGCCCGCCGTGATCGCCGTCGGCTGGCCGTCGTGCGTCAAGCCGGACGTGAACGTGCTTGGCGACCCGCCCGGCGTGATCCTGCCGATCATGCCGGGGTTGGGAAGGTCGACCCACCAGACGTTGCCGTCCGCTCCCGCGGCCAGGCCGACGGGGCCCGAGCCCGCCGAAAACTCGGTGATCGTGGGAGCGGCCTGGGCGACCAGGGGCAGGCTCATGGCCACCGCGGCGGCGAGCGCACCGATCAACCAGAATCTGCGCATGCTCTGTCATCGACCAACGACGGCGGGAGCTTGAAAGGATCGTCATCGCCGAGCGGATAGCAGCGGCACATGCGCGCTCGGCGCCACTGCATCGTTACTCGGGCATGCAACTCGGTGGGGGCGGGCACGGCGGCCGAGCGGCCGTAGATCGGTACTCCCGGCTGGTACTCCCGTCCGCGTCACAAGCCGCTCAGTCGCCCCCACAACGACAAAAGCCCCGCACCAGCGGGGCTTCCATCCATAGCGGGGGTGGGTTTCGAACAGACATCAGCGACCGCGTCCCGGTTTGAGGGGCGACGGTCGCGCTGTCGTGAGTTTCCCCGCCTCAGTCTGATTGCCTCAGGCCGCCGTCCCGTGCCGGTCGGCCAGCCATGTCTTGGCGGCGGGCAGTTCGTGGACCGCAAAGGCCCGAGCCTTGCCGGGCATGACGGCCGACCATGCCTTGATCGCCGGCTTGATCCACGACTCGTCGGCCACGATCGCTACGCGCTCGAATGCGCTGGCATGACGGCTTCGGAAGCCGGCGTCGGCCATCATGGCGTCGCTCTCGACGTCGGTCGCTTCAGGCCCCAGGAGATAGAGCAGCCGAACCTTCTCGCCCGCGGCGATCAGGCGGCGCAACAGCGGCTCGACCACGTCCTCCCAGTCATCGTCCTCGACCTCGCCGACCGCCTCGAAGCCGATCGTGCCAGCCGGCATGTCGTCGATCCGCCGCAGCATCCTCTCCTCCATCACTCAGAATTTGCGTCTGACGAGTGGCGATCTCGCATCGCTACGCGGCGTGCGATCGGGGCCTTCAGGTCGATCTCGCTTCAGGCCGCGACCCACCGCTTGGCTTCCTCGAGTCCGCCGAGGTCGCGGATCAACACTTCGCCAGGCGTCAGCCATGTGAACAGGTGCATTGCCTTCGCGACCCACTCGACGTCGGTGACGAGCGCGAAGCGTTTCCAGGCGGAGTGGTCGCGGACCCAGGTTCGAAGGCCGGTCTTGACGTCCTCCGGCCACGCGCCTGGCTCGAGGCCGTGGAAGTCGGTCAGGACGAACAGCAGCCGCAGCTCCCCCGACGCGACCGCCTCCCGAAGCGCCGGCTCCAGCACGTCGGTGTAGTCGGTCTTGCTGAGCGTGCCCGACGCTCGCAAGCCGACCGTCCCCGGCGGCATCGCTTCGATGCGTTCGATCATCGCCCCCCTTTTCTGCCCGTCATTCCCGGGAACGACACCCGGCCGGGACCGACGCGGATCATGGCGTACGCGCGCTCCACCTCCTCGGGCATAACCGCGATTGGTGCTCGCCTTTCAGCTTCCCGCCTGGCAGCAGCGCGCCGTCCTGCGCGACGTTCCGACGCCGGAGCCGCGCGCCGGCGAGGTGCTGCTGAAGGTGGCGGGAGCCGGCGCGTGCCACTCAGACCTGCACCTGATGGAGTGGCCGGCGGGCCAGCTGCCGTTCGACCCGCCGTTCACGCTCGGGCACGAGAACGCCGGCTGGATCGAGCAGGTCGGCGACGGCGTCGATGGCCTCGCCGTCGGCGAGCCCGTGCTCGTGTACGGGCCGTGGGGTTGCGGCCGCTGCGCCGCCTGCCGGCGCTCGTCGGAGAACTACTGCGAGCGCGCCGCCGAGATCGGCGTCATGGGCGGCGGGCTGGGCCGCGACGGCGGCATGGCCGAGTACATGCTCGTCCCCTCCGCCCGACTGCTGCTGCCGCTTGGCGACCTCGACCCGCGCGAGGCCGCCCCGCTCAGCGACGCCGCGCTCACGCCCTACCACGCGATCAAGCGCTCGCTGCACAAGCTCGTCCCCGGATCGAGCGCCGTCGTGATCGGCGCGGGCGGCCTCGGCCACATGGCGATCCAACTGCTCGCCGCGCTCGCGCCCGCGCAGGTCGTCGCGGTCGACCGCGACCCGGACAAGCTCGCGCTCGCGCAGCAGGTCGGCGCCAGCGCGACCGTGGAAGCCGGCGACGACGCCGCCGCGCAGGTGCGCGAGGCGACGCACGGCCGCGGCGGCGAGCTGGTGCTCGACCTCGTCGGCAGCGACGACACGCTCGCGCTCGCCGCCGCCGTCGGGCGCTCCGAGGGCGACCTCGCGCTCGTCGGGCTCGGCGGCGGGACGTTCCCGCTGTCGTTCTTCTCCCAACCCTCAACACCCGGCCGTAGCGCTCGTGCTCGGCGGCGCGGTGGTGGCCGCACTGGGGCGCTTCACCTTGGCCAACGGCGCGCGCACGCTGCGGCCCGCTTCTCCTCGACGCGACTCGCCCACCTCGACCGCACCCAGACCGCGCTGACGGCCGATCGCACCCGCACATGCTGATCGCGGTGGCGCTGCTGGCCGGGGGGCTGAAGAAGCTCGGCGGTCACGCAGCTCGAAACGCCGAGCACCGAGCACGACGAGGAGGACTGCCGCCGCGGGTCTGGGACTCAGACGCCGAGCGCGAGACTCAGCGCAAGCATCAGGACGGCACCGAGGGCGACGCCGGCGCTGGGGCCGGCTCGCCGGGAGTCCGCGTAGGCCGTAGGCAGCATCTCGGCCACGATCAGCGCCAGCATCGCCCCGGCCGCGAACGCGAAGGAGACCGGCAGCAGCCCACTCACCTGCTCGACGGCGACGAACGCGACCAGAGCGCCGACCGGCTGGGGCGCACTGGTCGCCACGGCAGCCCAGAACTGGCGGGCGTGGCCGAACCCGGCCCGCTCCATCGGGATCGCGACACTGGTCCCCTCCGGCACGTTCTGAATCGCGATCGCCAGGATCACGAACGAGCTCAGCCCGGCGCGATCGGACGCGAAGGCGGTGCCGACGGCGAACCCCTCCGGCAGGCTGTGGACGAGGAGGACCAGGAAGACGAGGCCCGAGGTCCGCGCGCTCGGACCGGTGCGGCCCATGAACCCGGCATCGGGCCGCCGGTGCCGGCGGACGAGCACCAGGAAGGCCACCCCGATCGCGAGCCCGGCAAGCACCTCCGCGGCCGAGCCCTCCTGCGCTGCCGGAATCAGCAGGCCAGCGATCGCGGCCACGCCCATGACTCCCACCGCGAAGCCGAGCAGGTACGGCGTCAGCAGTTCGGCCTGGGTCCCGAGCAGGAAGACGGGAATC
Organism: Conexibacter sp.; assembly: GCA_036379915.1. Lineage (GTDB taxonomy): Bacteria > Actinomycetota > Thermoleophilia > Solirubrobacterales > Solirubrobacteraceae > Conexibacter. The sequence goes on from DASVFS010000195.1 coordinate 23,112, forward strand.
GCCCCGATGCCCGTCGCGAGCGCGGTACCGCTCGCGGCCAGCAGCAGGATCACGACGTCGGGCATAGGTCGTAGTCGTCAGCCGGCGGTTGAGATCGATCGCGGAAGTGGGAGGCTCGTTGTGACGAGATGCGCTCCCGACCGACGGCGCAGGACGATCCTACGCACCGCCCGGCCGCCCTCGCTGATTTCGCCCACAGCGTGAGGGCGTGGGGCGGTCTCGTCGTGCGCCATCGCCTTACCTCCCCGCAGGACAATCTGGGCGCCCACCTCACGTTCGCGGACGGCTCGTCGTCGTTCGTCTTTCGCGAGACGGCGGTGGCTGACGGCACGAGCGACCCGACGCTGCTCGTGATCCAGTTCCGCCTTGCCGCCCTCGGCGGCAATCGCCTGCTGCATGCCGCATTTCGGCGCGAGTGCGTCCTGCACACGCCACTGTTCGCGGGCTTCGCCGGGTTCCGCTCGAAGCTCTGGATCGACGATCTCGAGACCGGTGTCTACCGCGGGGTCTACCAGTGGCAGGGCAGCGACCTCGCGCGACACTACGCCGCACGCATGGTCGCGCTGCTGACGCCGTTCTCGAACGCGGGAACCGCGCGCTGTCGGATCGTGGAGCGCGTACCGCGCGACGAGTACCTCGCGCACCCGGACATCGTCCCGGCGCATGCCGAGGACGATTGGTGGCGACTCGCCGAACCCATCGCCCGCGCGACGTAGGCCTCGGGTACGAAAAAAGCCTGCATTTGGCAGGCTTTCTTCCATAGCGGGGGCGCGCTTCGTGGCTGGTGGTGACGGGGTGCGACTGGTGTCGGTGGTGCGGATGCCGGCAGCGCGAAGACTGGCGCCGGCCGCGCCGCCCGAGCAGCCGATTCGCCCCACGAGATGCGCCGCGGTATCCTTCATGTACGTACACTGAGTCGTACAACACTCGGAGACCGACATGAGCACCATCGGCGTCCGCGAGCTGGCCCGCAACGCCAGCGCCATCATCAACGAGCTGGACGAGACGAAGGAGCCCGCGATGATCACACGCCGCGGCCGTCCCGTCGCCTACCTGCTGCCCGTCGACTCCGCGCAGTTCGAGGACTTCGTGCTCGCGAACGCGCCCGAGTTCGTCAAGGGCATGGCCACCGCCGACCGCGAGCTGGCGCGCGGCGAGACGACCTCGCTCGCCGAGGCACGACGCCTCCTCGACGAAGACGCGGACGACCGCTGACCCGCCCGCAGCACGCACCGTGAACCACATCGAGCTGTCGAAGCGCGCGCTCAAGGACCTGCGCCGCATCGACCACGCCAACCGCCGGCGCCTACTGAACCTCCTCGAACAGGATCTCGCCGCGGAGCCCCAGCCGCCGAACCTCGACGTCAAGCCGCTCGTCGGCCGCGCCCCATGGCTGCGCCTACGCCGCGGCGACTACCGGATCCTGTACCGCCCGCTGACCGATGTTGAGAGGCGGACCCTCGGTGCCGCGGAACCGGCCGGCTTCCTCGTGGAGCGGATCATCGACCGCGGCGACCTCGAGCGCGCTACGGCGACGCTGCCTTCCTAGGAGGGTTTGACGATTCGTTTGGCGAAACGCTTGAGCGGTCGCATCGGACTCCGTAGGTTCGCCGCCTTCATATAGGTGCCCCCGGCAGCGCGGTAACGCTCCGGGGGCTGGCACCGAAAGGCGGAACCTTCCGATGCAGGCTCAGACTATCCCGGCGCGGGCAGATCAGAACGCGCCGAACCTCCACGCACTTGGTCAGGCCGTCCGCGAGCTGCGCGCTCGTCGCGGACTGTCTCAGGAGTGGCTTGGCTACAGAGCCGGGCTGCACCGCAACTACATCGGCGCTATCGAGCGCGGCACGATCAACCCCACGTTCCGCACCCTCACCTACCTCATGGGCGGGCTGATGCTGCCGCTCTCGGAGCTGGTGGTGATCTACGAGCGGAACGTCGGGGCGGGCGGATAGTCGCTATCGGTCGCCGTTGAGCAGTTCGAGCAGGCGCTTGTCGGACAGTCTCGCGGTTCGCGCGATTCCCTTCAGGATTGGGCACTTCGCGCGCAGAGCGGTCCAACCCTGTTTGACTGGGATCTTGCCGGGCTTGCTGGGGTGCGCGAGCACGACCGGGTGCTTGCCACCCCCGCCCTCGTTGTACCAACCGTCGATCTTTAGAGCTGCGGAGACATCGTCACCGCTGAACGGGCCGCGCTTGAGCTGGCCCGAGGGCTTCTTACGGCCCAACGCTCAGCAGAGGGCAGCAGCTTCGACGGGCAAGTCGGAGGAGGGGTAGCTGCGCTCGCGCGGAAATGGAAGCCGCTCCGCGCTCTGGTTGAAGCGAAGCAACGTCCCGAGGGCGATCGTGCTCAAATGGATGCGCATCTGCATCCGCTTGGGGATCGGTCGGACGGCGGCCTCGAAAGGCTCGCCAGCCTTGAAGTAGCTGCCGAGGTAGTGGCCGACCAACTCGCCCAACTCCTCGACGGCGTCCTCGATCGTGTCGCCGTGACCCGTGATGTCGAAGTCAACGCCGAGCGCGAACCACTTGCCACGCTCCCGCTTGATCGCCATCCGCCAAGGGAAATCCTCGGGAACCCACTCACGAAGGCGGGCTTCCGTCTCGGCGAGCTGTTCTGGGGTCTGATCGCTCATGCGCTGTGCTCTCCTGATCGGCTACGGCGGTCAGGGACTTGAAGCACTGCTACCTACTCTAGAGTCGCCGCTTGGTTTCGCGGCGAAACGTCTCCGGACCTGAATCCTGACTGCTTTGCAATGCAGGTGCAACCTGGAACTGCGACGCGGGAGCAGCAGAACTGCGCGCTTTGTGCCGTTCTGTGCGTGATGGCGGCACGGCCCGCGCGCGCCCCAGCGTCGTCGCGAGCTTGGCCAGGATCGTCAGATCCGCGTGGAGCTTCACGCGGTCGATGCCACGCACACGGAGCGGCAGCAAGGCCCACTCGTGCTTGAGGCGTCCGAACTCGCGCTCGACGGCTGCACGGCGGCGGTAGAGGCCGCGCCAGCGAAGCGTCTCACGCGGGATCAGCGGATGGAGCCGGTCGGCTCTGACCCACGTTGACGCCGGGGCGCACTCGCCCGTGGGGCACCGCCACTTCGCGGCGCCGCGTCTGTAGTCGGAGCCGGCGAAGCGCCACGGGCCGTGTTCGCAGGACGGGGGCAGATGCTCGCCGCGCACGATGGGCGGGGTGCGCTTCAACGGGACGATTGGCTGGCAGTCGCGTTCTATGCACTCGTCGTAGACGCGGTTGCTGTCGTACGCCTTGTCCATCGCGCACGTCTCAACCACGAACCCGCGCGCCTTCGCGGTGTCGAGCAGGGAGACGACGAAGTTTGACTCGTGCTCGCGCGCCGGGGCGGTCTCCCACGCGACGGGCAGGCCGGTCGCGGTGCAGACAGCAGCGTGGACGCGGTAGCCGTAGAAGCCGCCTCCTCTGCGTGTCGAGACAGCGGAGCGGTGGCCCCAGCTCGCGTCAGGGTCCGAGAAGCGCTCGCGCTCCGGCCCGTCCTTCGAGAGCAACCGCTGCCCGTTCGCATACGCCGGCATGTCCGACGCATCGATGGCGATGTTTCTGCCGTAGTCCGGCAGCCGCTTGTGCAGCTCGGCGATCACTCTCGAGACGCAGGCGTCGAGCGCCTCGTCGTTCTCGCGGAGCTTCTTGGCGAAGCGATAACAGGCCCACTGCGAAGGAACGTCGCCGACGCAGCCCAGTGCGGCTTGCAACGCCGCGTGCTCCGCGACCAGCCGCACGAGCTTTGACCACGTCGAGATCGCGTACATCGACTTCGCCAGCGCCATGCCGACCATCGTCCGAATCGGGAAGCCCGGTCGGCCCGTCCAGCGCGTCTCTTCAAGGTGTCGGATGAGCGCCCCGATCTCGGGAGACTCAAGGAGCGCCGCGACCTCGGCGGATGCCGAGCGCGGTGCTACGGTGGCGGTGGCCAAGGAGGTGCAACTCCGCGGTCCAGACCCCCGGCAGTTTGCGCTGCGCGGGGGTCGCTTTTTCTCTAATAGGTAGGAGAACTCTACCTCCCGAATCGGACGGAAAAAGCCCGTTGCTACGGGGAATCCGAGCCGATTCTAGGTTGCCGCCAACGGCTTGCGCGGTCGCTTTTCGGCGGAGGGTGCTGGGTCGGACTCAGCGATCCGTCATGGGGTGCCCGTCCGTCATGGGTAGCCCTCGCGGAAGCGTGGGGTCCCGCGCAGAAATCGACCTCAGCTACGCCCCGCCACCACGGGGCGCGCTGAGTTTCGCCAATCCCTACTAGTGTCCCCACCGTCCCCGCAGCGCGTCGGCGTGCCGATCTACTACGCGACCGGCGCGGGCGATCCGACGACGCCTGAGGGCTCGATGTTCATCGGCATGCAGCAGCTCTGGGACGAGTTCGAGCGCTCGAAGCTCCGCCGCGAGACCAAGCGCGGGATGCGCGAGGGATCCGAGCAGGGCTACCGCATGGGCGGCCGAGCGCCGTACGGCTACCGCCGCGAGGAGGAGCCGATGCCGGAGAACCACAAGGGCGACCGCTCCAAGACTCGCGTGCGGCTCGCCCCCGTCCCCGAGCAGGCCGTCGTCGTCGCGGAGATCTTCCACCTGCACGCCGACCGCGGGCTCGGCTTCAAGGCCATCGCCGAGCACCTGCACCGCCCCGGCGGCCCGCCGCCGCCCTCCCACGTCGATCCGAAGCGCAACGTGCGCGGTCACTGGTCGGCGAACACGATCCGCGCGATGCTGCTCAACCCGACCTACACGGGCCGGATCGTCTGGAACCGCCTCGACTTTGCGACCGCCCGCGAGTCAGGACGCGGCCCGAAGCTGCGCGCCCAAGAGGAGTGGGTCGTCACCGAGGACGCGCACCTGCCGCTCGTATCCGACGAGCTGTTCGCGAAGTCCCAAGCCCGCTTCGCGAAGGGACGCCCGAGCCGACAGGCCGTCAAGGGCAACGGCCGCTACCTGTTCGCCGGCATGGCCCACTGCTCCACGGGCCACCAGCCGCTCTCGATGCAGGGCAAGGCCCGCAAGGGCCACGACTACTACGCCTGCTCATACGCCGCCGGCTACGGCGACGACGCCGCCGTCGAAGCCCACGCCGGCCAGAAGTGGATCTATCTCCGCGAGGACGCCGTGCTCCCCGTCGTGCTGAGGTTCTTCGAGCAGCGGATCTTCGGCCCGATGCGCCTCGACAAGCTGGAGAAGCAACTCCGCGCGACGACCCGCGAGCGCGCCCGCGACGGCAAGCTCACCGCAACGCGCCTGCGCCAGCAGGTCGCCGATGCCGACCGCCGCATCAAGGCCCAGGTCGAAGCGCTCGAGGCCGGCGTCGACGCGGAACTCGTCACCGCCCGCATCGCCGAGCTGAAGGCCGACAAGGCGACCTACGAGGCCGCGCTCGCCGAGATCCCCGTCGAGCAGGAGGACGCCGAGGCCGACCAGCTCGCCCAGCGCCTCGCACGCATCCCCGACCTCGGCCAGCAGCTCCGCGACGCCCCGCGCGAGATCCAGCGCCAGACCTTCGAGGCGTTCGACCTCAAGATCGCGTTCGACAAAGCTCAGGGCCGCATCGAGGTCTCCGCGACCGTCACGGAGGCGGTCGCACAAGCCTTCGAGAACACGAAAGCCCTCCAGGCGGAGGGCTTCCAAGTCACCTTCAGCGATATAGCGGGGGCGGGATTCGAACCCGCGACCTTCGGGTTATGAGCCCGACGAGCTACCAGACTGCTCCACCCCGCGGCGTGGACGCAACAGTATAGCGAAGCGTTCACAAGTTCCCGAGGCGCGCAACCGCGCGCGGCGGGCCGCATACGATCTCGCCCATGGGCCGCGTCTTCGTCACCCGCAAGCCCGTCGGCGCCGGCCTCGAGCGCCTGCGCGACGCCGGCCACACCGTCGAGGTGTGGCCCGAGACGGAGCCGCCGACGCAGGCCCAGCTGATCGAGCGCGCGCGACAGGCCGACGCGCTCCTCGGCATGCTGAGCGACCGGGTCGACGCCGCGTTCCTCGACGCCTGCCCGCACCTCACCGTCGTCGCCAACTACGCCGTCGGGCTCGACAACGTCGACCTGCAGGCCGCGCAGCGACACGGCATCGCCGTCGGCAACACGCCCGACGTCCTCACGGACGCGACCGCCGATCTCGCGTTCGCGCTGCTGCTCGCCGCCGCGCGTCGCATCCCGCAGGGTGCGCAGGCCGTGAAGGACGGCAGATGGGGCACGTGGCAGCCGGACGGCTTCCTCGGCGCGGACCTCGTCGGCGCGACGCTCGGGATCGTCGGCGCCGGGCGGATCGGCCGCGCCGTCGCCAGGCGCGCCGCGGGCTTCGAGATGCGCGTGCTGACGACGACGAGCCGCGGGGGCACGCCCCTGCCGCAGCTGCTCGCCGAGTCCGACTTCGTCTCCCTGCACGTCCCGCTGACGCCGCAGACCCACCACCTGATCGACGCCGACGCGCTGCAGCGCATGAAGCCGACGGCGATCCTCGTCAACACCGCGCGCGGCCAGGTGATCGACCAGCAGGCGCTGATCGAGGCGCTGCACGCCGGCACGATCGCCGGCGCGGCGCTCGACGTCACCGATCCCGAGCCGCTCCCGCCCGACCACCCGCTCCTCGAAGCGCCGAACGCGCTCGTGACCCCGCACGTCGGCTCCGCCACCACGCGCACGCGCGCGCGCATGACCGAGCTGGCCGTCGACAACCTGCTCGCGGGGCTCGCCGGCGAGCCGCTGCCGCATCCCGCACCCGCGCCCACCGCCGCCGCGGCAGCCACATAGGATCCGCAGCGCCATGCGCGTCGGCGTCGTCGACATCGGGAGCAACTCCACGCGGCTGTTGATCGCCGACGTCGAGGACGGCGCGATCGCCGAGCTCGACCGCCGCTCCGAAGTGACGCGCCTGGGCCAGGGCGTCGACAGCGCCGGCCGACTCGCGGACGAGGCGATGGAGCGCGTGTTCGCGACGCTCGCCGCCTACCGCGACGCGCTCGACGCCGCCGAGGTCCCGGCCGACGCGCGCGTGGCCGTGCTGACGAGCGCCACGCGCGACGCCGCCAACGGCAGCGACTTCACGCGGCGCGTGATCGACGACTACGGGCTCGACGCGCGCACGATCACCGGCGACCAGGAGGCCACGCTGACGTTCCGCGGCGCGACGCACGGTCGCGACCCGCAGGACGCGACGCCGCTGCTCGTGGTCGACATCGGGGGCGGCTCGACCGAGCTGATCGTCGGCCGCGCGGGCGGCGCGGAGCCGTCGTTCCACGTCTCGCTGCAAGCCGGCGTCGTGCGGCAGACCGAGCGCCACCTGCGCCGCGACCCGCCGCCCCCGCACGAGCTCCAGCAGCTCGCCGACGACGTGCGCGCGACGATCGAGGCGGGCGTCCCGGAGCGGGTCCGCGCGAGCGCGCGCGCCGCCGTCGGCGTCGCCGGCACCGCCACGTCGCTCGCGGCGATCGACCAGGAGCTCGACCCGTACGACCCGCGGCGCGTGCACGGCTACGTGCTCGAGCGCGCCGAGACGGAGCTGCTGCTGGCGCGGCTCGCGCAGATGCCGCTCGCGCAACGGCGCGAGGTGCGCGGCCTGCATCCGGACCGAGCGCCGACGATCGTCGCCGGTGCCGCGATCCTGCTCGAGGTGCTGCGCGCCTTCGAGCTCGAGCGCGCCGAGGTCTCCGAGCACGATCTGCTGCACGGTGTGGCGCTCGAGCGCGCGGCACGCTGACCGGGCGGGCACGTCGAAGCTCGCCCGTTGTCGCACCGATTCTCGGCAAGCTGACCTATTCGCGTCACATGGATGTCCGGATCACCCTGACTAATGAACTGGACGCATGTTCGATTGTCCGGCTCATGACACCCTAGGAATATGGCCGGGTCGGGCACTGGGGTTGCGTGCGAACGTCCATCCCATTGTCCGGCCCATAGGCTCGGGCGAAGCCGCATCAACGGCGCCTCCCGCCGTCCGAGCCACCGATACGGCCCTTTCACGGCACGTACCCCTGCCCGTCCTGATGGGGCCACTTCGAGGAAGCCGTCCGCATGACGCGGGCGGCTTCCTCATGTTGTGACGTCGCCGGAGGCGATCGGTTCCGATCGCCGGACGGCGAAAGCGAGCCGTCAGGCGAGATTGCTCTTGCGCGGGTACACCACGGCCGGATCCGTCAGCACGTTCACGAGCGCCGGCGCGTCCGCCGAGAACGCGCGCTCCAAGGCGCCGCGCAGGTCCTCCGGCCGCTCGACCAGCTCGCCATGGCCGCCGAGCGCGCGCACGACCTCGTCGTAGCGCGTCGCCGGGCGCAGCTCGGCCGCGACCGAGTAGCCGTAGAGGAACTCCATCGGGTGCTTCTCGAGCGCCCAGATGCCGTTGTTGCCCATCACGCCCACGACGTGCACGCCGTGGCGCGCAAGCGTGTCGTACTCCATCCCCGAGAAGCCGAACGCGCCGTCGCCGAGCAGCAGCACGACCTGCCGCTCCGGTCTCGCGAGCTTCGCCGCGAGCGCATAGCCGGGACCGGACCCCAAGCAGCCGAACGGGCCCGGGTCGAGCCAGCAGCCCGGCTCGTAGGAGTCGACGACGCGACCGGCATAGGAGACGAAGTCGCCGCCGTCGCACACGACGATCGCCCCGCGGTCGATCACCTCGGCGAGCCCGCGGTAGACGCGCATCGGGTGCAGCGGCGCGCGCTCGTCGTTGAGCTCCGCCGCCTCGGCGGCGTGCTTCTCCGACTCCACGCCGCGCAGCTGCTCGACCCACGCGCGCGTGCGCGCGGCGGCGCCGCCGGCCGCGGCCGCCGCCGCGCGCAGCGCCTCGAGCGTCGCCGGCAGCGCGCCGTACAGCTCCGCCGCGACCGCGCGCGGATGCTCGCGCAGCGGCTCGGCGACGTCGATCGCGACGATCTCGGTCGCAGGCCCGAACGACTCGCCGAAGCCGAGGCGGAAGTCCATCGGCACGCCGATCACGAGCGCCACGTCGGCGTTCGTCAGCGCGGCTCCGCGCGCGCGGGAGAAGAACAGCTCGTGGTCGGCCGGCACGCAGCCGCGCGCCAGGCCGTTCAGGAACACCGGCACGCCGAGCTGCTCCGCCAACGCGCGCAGCGCCTCCTCGCCGTGGCCCCAGTAGAGGTTCGTGCCCGCCATCACGACGGGCCGCTCGGCCTCGCCCAGCAGCCGTCCGGCGCGCTCGATCGCGTCGCCGTCCGAGCAGGCCGGCCCGCGCCACGGCTCGAGCAGCGTCGCGTCGCTGGCGGGCTCCTCCGCCTCGCTGAAGACGTGGTCCATCGGGAAGTCGAGGAACGTCGGGCCCGAGTGCGGCGCCATCGCGACGCGCAGCGCCTCGTCGACCATCCCGGGGATCTCGGCGGTGCCGTCGGGCGTCGCGGCGAGCTTCGTCAGCGGGCGCACGAACGGGACGTGGTCGATCTCCTGCAGCGACCCGCGGCCCCAGCGCAGCGCCGGGGCGCGGCCGCCGAGCACGAGCACGGGCGAGTTGTTCGACTGCGCAGACCCCATCGCGCTGAGCGCGTTCGTCACGCCGGGACCAGCCGTGACGGCGGCCACGCCGGGCGTCCGCGTGACCTTCGCCCAGCCCTCGGCGGCGAACGCGGCGGTCTGCTCGTGACGCACGTCGACGATGTCGACGCCCTCCTCGCGGCAGCCGTCGTAGATCGGGAAGATGTGGCCGCCCGAGAGCGTGAACAGCTTGCTCACGCCGTGGGCCTTGAGGCGCCGTGCGATCAGCCGGCCGCCGTGCAGACGCGTCTGCTCCGTGGTGTCTGTGGACATGCAGGCGATGCTAGATGCCCCGCGATCCGGCCGCGCCGGACGACCCGCCGGAGCGCCGCACGCCGTCCCGGAGCACGTGGCGTATGAAGCGCGTATGACGACCGACCAGATGTCTTGCGTCGGCCGCCGGCCGGGCAGATGATGACGCGGAGCCCAGGAGCCTTCAGGCACGAAGCTCCTCGGTTCCCGACATAGGCCGGACGAGGCCGGCGGAAACGCCGGCCGCCTCCCTAGCGTTCGGCCGGCGACGCACAGCTCCCAGCAAGCGGGGACCCCCGACCCAGCTTGCCCTTCTGGAGCTGCGAACGTGGACAGGGGCCCGGCAGCGACGCCGGGCCCCGTCTGCATCTCGAACCGATGCTCAGGACCCGCTACGACGCCAGGCGTGCTCGCCCGTCGACGGCGGCGCGTCCTCGCCGTCCTCGAGGATCGCCGTCAGCGCACGCGGCGCCCACAGCTGCACGCGCTCGCGCTTGCCCTTGAGCGGCGCGGCGGGGCGCGCGTCGAAGCCGCCGTGGTCGAGGCACAGCAGCCGCTGCGTCGCGTCGGTCACGAGCACCGCGTCACCGGTCTGGCGCGTCACCTGCTCCACGCGCGCGGCCGTGTTGACGGGGTCGCCGATGACGGTGAACTCGACGTGCCCGCCGCCGCCGACGGTGCCGGCGACCACGAGCCCGGAGTTGACGCCGATCCCGACGCGCAGGCTGCCGCGGTAGCGCTCGTGCACCGCCGTCGCGATCTCGATCGACGCCGCGACGGCGCGGTCGGCGTGCGCCACGATCGGTTCCGGCGCGCCGAAGACGCCGAGCAGGCCGTCGCCGACGTACTTGTCCGGATAGCCGCCGTGGCGAACGAGCAGCGGCACCACCAGCTCGTAGAACTCGTTCAGGCGGTCGACGACCTCGCGCGCGCTCGCGCGCTCGGCGAAGCGGGTGAAGTCGCGGATGTCGAGGCACAGGATCGAGACCTGCAGTTCCTCGCCGTCGAGGTCGACCCCGTCGCGCAGCACCATCTCGGCGACGTTCGGGCCGACGTACGCGCCGAACGCCTCGTGCAGCCGCTCGCGCTCCTGCAGGCCGGCGACCATGTCGTTGAACGAGCGCGCGAGGCGGCCGGTCTCGTCGGCCGAGACGACCGGCACGCGCGTGCGCAGGTCGCCGCGGCGCACGCGCTCGGTCGCTTCGCGCAGCGCGTCGAGCGGACCGAAGATCGAGCGCGACAGCAGGATCGTCAGCTCGAGCGAGATCGTGAAGGCGACGACCACGGCGACGACGACCGCCGGACCGAGGTCCGACAGCTGCGCGCCGTGGCGGTTGAGCTCGATGCCGGCGACGATCGCGCCGGTCAGCACGTTGATCGCCGGCAGGCCGACGAGCAGCCGCCGGCGCAGCGGCACGCCGCCGCGCCCCGGTTCGAAGTCGTCGGACAGGTTCAGCGCGACGTCGGCCAGCACCGGCCGCAGCAGCGACTCCATCGCGAAGAAGCGGAACAGCGCGCCGTAGAGCAGCGTCAGCAGCATGCCGGCGAAGATGGCGAAGGCGGCCCAGATCGGCAGCCCCAGCTCGACCGTCGCGAACGTGCCGAACGGGACGATCACGAGCAGGATCGGGACGGTGCGCACGCGCCGTGCGTAGGTGCTCGGCATGAACGCGAGGGCACGCCACGCCTCCGACGTGCTGACGCGGTCGCGCGCGCCGTTCAGCCATGCGTCGACCGGCGCCAACAGCCGCCGCGCGAGCAGCGTCGAGCTGACGTTGTCGAGCGCCACCAGCAGCTCCGCCACGACGAGCAGGACGACGAAGCTGCGATTGCTCATCGGCTGGTAGAGCCGCAGGAGCACGAGCCCGCCGAGCACGACGAGGTGCGCAAGCTGGAACTGGAGGACGACGACCGTCAGCGGGTATCGCCGGCCGAGCCGGCGATACAGGTATCGCAATGCCCGGTCCATCCCACGCAGATTGTGACAGCGGGGCGGTCGGATGCCAGCCCGATGAGAAGAAGCTAAAGGAGGCGGCGCGGACTACGAGGCGCTCGGGCGCGCGAGCGCGCCGGCCGCCTGCGACAGCCACGCGGTGATGTGCGCCTCCCCGCAGTACATGCGGCGCTCGTGCTCGAGGACCGGCAGCACGGTCCCGCCGCCGTGGCCGACGGCTCGGCCCGCCATGTCGATCTGGTGGTCGCGGCGCG
>DASVFS010000196.1:0-9018 GCA_036379915.1 Conexibacter sp.
GGCAGCGCGCCGGGCATCGGCGGCGAACCGGCGATGCCGTAGATCTCGCCGTCGAACCTCACGTCGCAGCGCGTGGTTGAAGACAACTTCCCACAGCTCCATCTCCAACAGGCGGCTGAACACCACGGTCGTCCTCGCATCGGCGAGAAGCCGGAACAGCGCGTCACACTCCGCATGTTCCGGTTCGTCTGCGAGGAATGCCTCCGCCACGACGTTGGTGTCGATCACGACCGCCGTGGGCGGCTCCCATCTCGGCGCGTCGAACGCGACGACGGTCGCGCGCCGGCGGTCGAACCTCTGCGGCATGGCTCAGTACCGTCCTCGCCGGCGAACGGTGTTCGCCCCTGGACCGAGTCTGAGGTTGCTGAAGATGCGGTCGAAGATCTCCTTCTGCTCTTCGGGATCGGTGATCTTGGCTCTGACGGTGCGGGCTCTCAGCGCCGCGGCGAGTGAGCCGCGGACGACGTTGTCGGGTGGTCTCTTTGGCATGTCCACGAGGCTACGAGCGCGTGGACGCGCGGTCTACAGCGCATGCGTTGGATCGGCGGCGGGGTCAGCGCGCGGCGGCCGCGCGGGCGCGGTCGCGGTAGACGCGGTAGTCCCCGCGCTCGGGGCGCAGGCCGGCGGCCTGGGCGAGCGGGCGGCGCGCCTCCGCGTGGCGGCCGAGCTGCTGCAGGCAGCGGCCGAGGCAGAAGAGCGCGAAGTCGTTCGTCGGCGCCTGCTCGGCGACCGCGGCGAACTCGCCCGCCGCCTCCTCGTAGCGCTGCGCGTGGAACAGCGCGCGACCGAGCGCCTCGCGGATCGACGCCTTGTCGGGCGCGAGGTCGCGTGCGCGGCGCAGCGGGATCGCGGCCGAGTGGTGGTCGCCGGCCTCGAGCAGCGCCGTCCCCTGCTGGAAGAGGTGGTAGACGTCGACCATCTCCTCAGTGTAGGAGGCGCGTCTACGGAGCCGGAACGGCTGCCCGCAGTCGCGCCACCACGTCGAGGATCGCCGCGGCGATCTCACCCTTGGGCGCGCGCGCGACCGGGTGCTCGCCGTCGGGCGTGACGATCGTGACCTCGTTGTCGGCCGCGTCGAAGCCGATGTCGGCGCGCGAGATGTCGTTGACGACGATCGCGTCGAGGCGCTTGCGCGCCAGCTTGCCGCGCGCGTACTCCAGCGCCCCCTCCCCGTGCTCGGCCGCGAAGCCGACGAGCGTCTGCTCGGGTCGCCGCGCGGCGGCGAGGCCGCTCAGCACGTCGGCCGTCGGCTCGAGCGCGATCGCGTCCGGCGCGTCGGCCGCGTCCTTCTTGAGCTTGCGGTCGGCCGGGTCCGCCGGGCGGAAGTCGGCGACCGCCGCCGCCATCAGCAGCACGTCGCAGCGGGGGAACGCCTCCGCGCACGCCTCCGCCAGCTGCGCCGCCGTCTCGACCGGCACGACGACGACCTCCGCCGGCGCCGGCAGCGACACGTTCGCGGCGATCACGGTGACGGCCGCGCCGCGCCGCGCCGCCTGCTCGGCGAGCGCGTAGCCCATGCGGCCCGACGAGCGGTTGCCGACGTAGCGGACGGAGTCGATCGGCTCGCGCGTGCCGCCGGCGGTGACGAGCACGTGCAGGCCGGCGAGCGCGCCGCTCGCGGAGGCACCGCCGGCCGCGTGGGAGGTGGCCGCGACGCCCGAGCCGGCGGCCAGGGCCGCGGCCGCGGCGCCGCTCGCGCTCGTCTCGGCGATCGCCGCCTCGCACGCCGCCAGCAGCTCGGCCGGCTCGGCGAGGCGCCCGACGCCGTGCTCGCCCTTCGAGGCGAGCGGCCCGACGCCGGGGTCGACGACGCGCACGCCGCGCTCGCGCAGGCGCGCGAGGTTCGCCTGCGTGGCGGCGTGCTCCCACATCGCGTCGTTCATCGCGGGCGCGACGATCAGCGGGCAGCGCGCGGCCAGCGCGGCGCTCGTCAGCAGGTTGTCGGCGAGGCCGGCCGCGAGCTTCGCGAGCGTGTTGGCCGACGCCGGCGCGACCAGGAACGCGTCCGCGTTCGCGACCAGCTGCAGGTGGCTGATCGGCTCGTGCTCCGGCAGCGGGTCGCCGGGGAACGCGCCGCGCAGCGGGTCGCGCGCGAACTCGCTCGTCAGGACGGGCGCGCCGGTGATGCCCTCGAACGACGCGAGGCCGACGAAGCGCTCGCTCGTCGGCGTCTGGATCACGCGCACGCTGTGGCCGGCCTTCGTCGCCAGGCGGACGAGCTCGAGCGCCTTGTAGGCGGCGATCCCCCCGCTGACGCCGAGCAGCAGCCTGGCCATGATCGGAGTCCTTCCGGGCGGGTGGGCCCGATCGCGAACCCCTACCGACTAGCGGTAGTGGTACTTGATCTTGCCCGCCGCGACTTCCTCGAGCGCGATCGTGAGGTAGTTCTTCGAGCGGGTCTCGACCATCGGCGGCGGGAACTCGTCGAACGTGCCCTCGCCGAGGTTGTGGTAGTAGGAGTTGATCTGCCGCGCGCGCTTGGCGGCGACGACGACGCTCGCGTAGTCGGAGTCGACGTGCGTCAGCAGGCGGTCGATGCGGGGAGAGATCAAGACGGGCCTTTCACGTGGTTGGCCCCGGATTCTAGCTCAGCTCTGCGCGCACGAGCCGCTCCAGCTCTCCGACCGCGGCCTCCTGGCGGTCGTTCATCACCTGGTGATGGAACTCGTCGCGCGCGGCCAGCTCCCGCTCGGCGACCGCGAGGCGCCGCTCGATCTCCTCCGGGTCGTCGGTGCCGCGGCCGACGAGCCGCTCGCGCAGCGCCTGCTCGGACGGCGGGACGATGAAGATCTGGACGGCCGACGGCAGCGTCTTGCGCACCTGGCGGGCGCCCTGCACCTCGATCTCCAGCACGACCGGCACGCCCGTCGAGGTGCGCCGTTCGAGCTCGGAGCGCAGCGTGCCGTAGCGGCGCCCGGAATAGGCGGCGTGCTCGACGAACGCGCCCGCCTTGACTTTGCGGTCGAACTCCTCGTCGCTGAGGAAGTGGTAGTCGGCGCCGTCGACCTCGCCGGGACGCGGACGGCGCGTCGTCGCGGAGACCGACAGCTCCAGCTCGGGAATGCGCGCCAGCAGGCCGCGGATCAACGTTCCCTTGCCGACGCCGGACGGGCCGGTGATGACGAACACGCGGGCCACGCGCGGGGCGCCGGGGAGCGCTATCGGCGGAGCAGCGCGACCAGCTCGGCGCGCTGCCGGGGCGAGAGCCCGCCGATCGTCTTGCTCGGCGAGATGCGGCACTGCGTGAGGATCTTGTTGGCCTTCACGCGGCCGTACTTCGGCACCGCGAGCAGCAGATCGAAGACCTTCGCCGTCTCGACGTAGGTCGGCGGCTCCATCAGCAGTTCGTGGATCGCGACGCGGCCGGCCTTGAGGTCGCGCTTGAGCTGCGCGCGCTTCGTGCGGATCTCGTTCGCGCGCGTGAGCGCGATCATCCGCTGGTGCAGCGAACGCTCTGGCGCGGTCGCGTGCTTGGCGGGCGTTTCGCTGGCGGCCGGCGGCATCGGCGGCGAGTCTACAACGTGCGAGCGGCTGGGCAACCTCCAACCGGCGAAATTCGCCTCGACCTCAACTCGAGCTTGAGCCATGTCGAGACTGCCTCGAAGGATCCAATCCGTTTGCAGGCGTTTTCAAATGCGGAACGCGAGCGTTCGCTCAAGCCCCGCTCGCCAGCTCCGTGGGTGGCGCCGGCGCACCGCGCTGCAGGTCCTGGAGCGCGATGACGGGCGCCTGTCCGCGGCGCGCGGCGGCGATCGCGCGCGCCGCGGCCATCGCGCCGGTCATCGTCGTGATGCACGGGATGCCGCGCGCGACCGCGGCCGAGCGGATCTCCCAGCCGTCCACGCGCGCGCCCGTTCCGACCGGCGTGTTGACGACCAGCCGCACCTCCCCGCGCTCGATCTCGTCGAGCACGTTCGGCGCGCCTTCGCCGATCTTGCAGATCGCGCGCACCGGGATCCCCATGCGCTTGATCGCCTGCGCCGTGCCGCCCGTCGCGACGAGCTCGAAGCCGAGCTCGTGCAGCTGCGCGGCCACGCCCGCGGCCGCCGGCTTGTCGCCGTCGGCGACCGTGATGAAGACGCTGCCGCCGTCCGGCAGCTGCGACCCCGCGGCCGCCTGCGCCTTCGCGAACGCGGTCGGGAAGTCGCGCGCGATCCCCATCACCTCGCCGGTCGAGCGCATCTCCGGCCCGAGCAGCGAGTCGGCGCCGGCGAAGCGGTCGAACGGCAGCACCGCCTCCTTCACGCAGACGACGTCCCCGACCGGGTCGGCCGGCAGGCCGAAGTCGGCGATCCGCTCGCCGAGCATCACGCGGCAGGCGAGCTTCGCGAGCGGGTGGCCGATCGCCTTCGAGACGAACGGCACGGTGCGCGAGGCGCGCGGGTTCGCCTCGATCACGTAGAGCTTGCCGCTCGTGTCGACGGCGTACTGCACGTTCAGCAGCCCGACGACTCCGAGCGCCTTCGCGATCCCCTCGGTGTGCTCGCGGATCTGCGCGAGCGCGTCCGGCCCGAGCGAGTGCGGCGGCAGCACGCAGGCGGAGTCGCCCGAGTGGATGCCGGCCTCCTCGACGTGCTGCATGATCCCGCCGATCCACACGTCCTCGCCATCGCACAGCGCGTCGACGTCGAGCTCGATCGAGTCCTCGAGGAAGCGGTCGAGGAAGATGGTTCTGCCGGAGCCGTGATCGGATCCGACGCGCTCCAGGTAGTCCCGCAGGCCGTCGAGCGAGTAGACGATCTCCATCGCGCGCCCGCCGAGCACGTACGACGGGCGCACGAGCAGCGGGAAGCCGACGTCCGGCGCCTTCGCCAACGCCTCCTCCGGCGAGTGCGCGGTCGCGTACGGCGGCGCCTCGTAGCCGAGCCGCTCCAGCAGCTTGCCGAAGCGACCGCGGTCCTCCGCGTGGTCGATCGCGTCGATCGACGTGCCGAGGATCGGCACGCCGGCCTCTGCCAACCCGGCCGCGAGGCGCAGCGGCGTCTGGCCGCCGAACTGCACGATCACGCCCTCCGGGCGCTCGACTGCGCAGACGCCGAGCACGTCCTCGAGCGTGAGCGGCTCGAAGTAGAGGCGGTCGGACGTGTCGTAGTCGGTCGAGACGGTCTCCGGGTTGCAGTTGACCATCACCGCGTCGCGGCCGGTCTCGCGCACCGTCATCGCGGCGTGGACGCAGCAGTAGTCGAACTCGATCCCCTGACCGATGCGGTTCGGACCGGCGCCGAGGATCACGACGCTCGGACGCTCGCCGCGCTCGACCTCGGAGGCCGCCGCACGCCCGCCCGCCCGCGGCCGCTCGCGCGCCGAGTAGTAGTACGGCGTGCGGGCGGCGAACTCGGCCGCGCACGTGTCGACCGACTTGAAGACCCGCTCCCCCGCCTCGGCGCCCTGCGGATCGAGCGCCAGCTCCTGCAGCTCGCACAGGAACCACGGGTCGATCGACGTGCGCGCGTGCAGCGTCTCGACGTCGAGCCCGCGGCGGAACGCCTCGAGCACGAGGTCGAAGCGGTCCGGACCGCCGTTCTCGAGCGCCGCCAGCAGGGCCTCGTCATCCGCCGGCGCGACGATCTTCGCGTCCAGCTCGCGCGAGCGCAGCGCCTTCGCGAACGCCTGCTTGAACGTGCGGCCGATCGCCATCGCCTCGCCGACGGACTTCATGTGCGTCGAGAGGCCGGCGTCGGAGCCGGGGAACTTCTCGAACGCGAAGCGCGGCCACTTCACGACGCAGTAGTCGATCGTCGGCTCGAAGCTGGCCGGCGTCGCGCGCGTGATGTCGTTGTCGATCTCCTGCAGCGTGTAGCCGACCGCGAGCCGCGCGGCGATCTTCGCGATCGGGAAGCCGGTCGCCTTGGAGGCGAGCGCCGACGAGCGCGAGACGCGCGGGTTCATCTCGATGACGACGATCTCCTCCGTCGCCGGATTCACCGCGAACTGCACGTTCGAGCCGCCCGTCTCGACGCCGACCGCGCGGATCACGGCGATCGCCTGGTCGCGCAGCTGCTGGTAGAGCTTGTCGGTGAGCGTCTGCTGCGGCGCGACGCAGACGGAGTCCCCCGTGTGGACGCCCATCGGATCGAGGTTCTCGATCGAGCAGATGATCACGACGTTGTCGGCGTGGTCGCGCATCACCTCGAGCTCGAACTCGCCCCAGCCGAGCACCGACTCGTCGATCAACACCTGGCCGATCGGCGAGGCGGCGATCCCGCGCGCGCAGATCTGCTCGTACTCCTCCGGGCTGCGCGCGATCCCGCCGCCCCGGCCGCCGAGCGTGAAGGCCGGGCGGATGATCGCCGGCAGCCCGATCCGGTCCATCTCGGCGCGCGCCTGATCGAGCGTCGTCGCGATCGCGGAGCCGGGCACGCGCAGGCCGGCCGTCGCCATCGTCTCGCGGAATCTGTCGCGGTCCTCGGCGCGGTCGATCGCGTCGTAGTCGGCGCCGATCAGCTCGACGCCGAACTTCTCCAGCGTGCCGTCCTCGTGCAGCGCCTTCGCGAGGTTCAGGGCGGTCTGGCCTCCGAGCGTGGGCAGCAGCGCGTCCGGGCGCTCGCGCTCGATCACCTGCGCGACCGGGCCGGGCAGCAGCGGCTCGACGTACGTCGCCGTCGCCAGCTCCGGGTCGGTCATGATCGTCGCCGGGTTGGAGTTGACGAGGACGACCTCGTAGCCCTCCTCCATCAGCACCTTGCACGCCTGCGTGCCGGAGTAGTCGAACTCGGCCGCCTGCCCGATCACGATCGGGCCGGAGCCGATGATGAGGATCTTGTGGATGTCGGTGCGCTTCGGCATCAGGCGGCCACGATCTCCTCGATGAAGCGGTCGAACAGGTAGAGCGCGTCGTGCGGCCCGGGTCCGGCCTCCGGGTGGTACTGGACGGTCGCGCCCGGCACGTCGCGCAGCGCGAGCCCCTCGACCGTGCGGTCGTAGAGGTTGATGTGCGTCAGCTCGGCGGCGCCGAAGTCGGTCTCCCAGCGGACCGGCTCATCGGTCGGCAGCGTCTGCGCGCCGCCGGGGCCGAGCACCGCGAAGCCGTGGTTCTGGCTCGTGATCTCGACGCGGCCGGTCGTGAGGTCCTTGACCGGGTGGTTCGAGCCGCGATGGCCGAACGGCAGCTTGTAGGTCTCCAGGCCGACCGCGCGGCACAGCAGCTGGTGGCCGAGGCAGATCCCGTAGACCGGCTTCTTGCCCACGAGCCCGCGGACCGTCTCGACGACGTAGTCGAGCGCGGCCGGGTCGCCGGGGCCGTTCGCGAGGAAGAAGGCGTCGGGGTCGCGCGCGAGCAGCTGCTCCGCGCTCGACGTGCACGGATGCAGCTCGACGGTCGCGCCGCGCTCGCGCAGGTTGCGCACGATCGAGTCCTTCACGCCCGTGTCGATCATCGCGATCGTCGGGCCGGAGCCGTGCAGCGGCCCGAGCACCTGCGGCTCGGCCGGCGTGACCTCGCGCGCCAGGTCGCGGCCGCTCATGTCCGGCTCGGCGGCGATCAGCGCGCGCGCCTCCTCCTCGGAGACGCTCGCCGGGAAGACGCCGCCGCGCATCGCGCCCTTGTCGCGGATGTGCCGCACGAGCGCGCGCGTGTCGAGGTCGGTGATGCCCGGAACGCCGCAGTCGCGCAGCCAGTCGAGCCAGCCGCCCTCGGCCCCGGGCGCGTCCTCGCGGTTCGTCGCGGCGCGCATGATCGCCGCGCGCGCGTGGATGCGCTCGGACTCCATCGCCTCCGAAGACACGCCGTAGTTGCCGACGTGCGCGGTCGTGAACGTGATCAGCTGCCCCGCGAACGACGGATCGGTGACGGCCTCCTGGTAGCCGGTCATGCCGGTCGTGAAGACGACCTCGCCGACGGCGTGCGTCTCCGCGCCGCAGGCGAGCCCGTCGAAGCGCTCGCCGTCCTCGAGCAGGACGTAGGCGGTGGAATCGGGGAGCATCACATCACCAGCTTCTGGATCGTCTTGAACTCGTCGCTGCCGGCCTCGCCGAGCAGCTCGAACAGAGCAGTCTCGGTGGACGTGAGGATTGCGCCGCTCTTCTCCATCTTGCGCAGGCCGAGCTCGCGGTTGGCGGCTGTGCGCGAGCCGACAGCGTCGATCGCGACGTGCGTCTCGACGCCGCCGCCGACCAGGTCATGCACGGTCTGGTTCACGCACACGTGCGTCTCGATCCCGCACACGAGCGCCTGATCGCGTCCCCGCAGGTCGAAGCCCTCCGCCCGCACGGCCGAGAACACTGTCTTCGGCAGCCGCTCGACGTCCTCGCCGAGCACGTCGCGCACCGGCTCAACCGTGTCGCCGAGCCCGCGCGGGTACTGCTCGGTGACGAGGATCGGGAGCCCCAGCGTCTTGGCGCCCTCCACGAGGATCGCCGTCTGCGCGACGACGCGATCGAATCCGTCGACCGCCTTCGCGAACGCCTCCTGCACGTCGATCACCACGAGCGCCGTCCGCGCGCGCTCGAGCGTGCGCGCGCTCACGCCGCCACCTCGACGGGTGCCCGGTGCACGACCGCGCCGGCCGCGAGCGTGAGTCGCACGACGCCGCGCAGCGTGCGGCCCTCGAAGCACGAGTTCTCCGACTTGCTCGCATAGCCGCGCGCGCCGACCTCCCACTCCGCGGCGAGGTCGAGCAGCGTCAGGTTCGCCGGCTCGCCGACGGCGATCCGCGGAGTCGGCAGGTCGAGCAGCGCCGCGCCGGCCGTCATCCGCTCGACCACCAGCGCCAGCGACAGCACGCCCGGCAGCACGAGGTCGGTGTAGAGCACCGGGAAGGCCGTCTCCAATCCGGTGACGCCCATCGGCGCCTCCTCGAACGGGACCTCCTTCTCGTGGCGCGCGTGCGGCGCGTGGTCGGTCGCGACGCACGCGATCACACCGTCGCGCAGCCCGGCGATCAGCGCCTGGCGGTCGGCCTCGGTGCGCAACGGCGGGTTCATCTTGAAACGCGAGTCGAGCGAGCGGACCGCCTCGTCGGTCAGCGTCAGGTGGTGCGGCGACGCCTCGCAGGTGACCTGCACGCCGAGCGCCTTCGC
>DASVFS010000197.1:0-5867 GCA_036379915.1 Conexibacter sp.
CGCGCCGCCGTCGCGCTGCTCGAGCAGCCGGAGGCGCGCGCCCGCGCGCTCGCGCAGCTCGGCCAGGCGCTGTACGCGGCCGGCGACAACGCCGGCGCGGCGAGCGCGTTCGACGAGGGCCTGCGCGTGCTCGACGGCGCCGACGCGGTGCTGGAGGAGCAGCTGACGGCCGGCTACCTCGGCGCGGCGCGGCTCGACTTCCGCACGCGCGAGACGGCGCAGACGCGCTTCCGCGATCTGCTCGCCGGCTCGGCCGAGGCTGCCACGCCCGCGCAGCGCGAGCTGCTCGCGCAGCGCGCGCTCGAGCACGCGATGCAGGGCAACGCGCCCGCCGAGGAGGTGATCGAGCTCGTGCGGCTCGCGCACGCGGGCGGCGAACTGCTGCGCGAGGCGACCGCCGACGGCGTCGCGTGGGCCGGCTCGGTCGCGACGCTGCTGTTCTGCGACGCGCTCGAAGAAGTCGAGCAGGCGACGAGCGCCGGGCTCGAGGACGCGCGGCGGCGCGGCTCGGTGATCGGCTTCGCCGTGATGTCGACCGTGCGCGGCGCGTCGCGCTACCTGCGCGGCGACCTGACGAGCGCGCTGGGCGACCTCGAAGGCGGGCTCGAGCGCGTGCCGCTGATGGTGCTGGTGAAGCCGTTCGCGCACGGTTGGATGGCGCTCGCCCACATCGACCGCGGCGAGCTGGCGCAGGCGCACGCGCTCGTCGGCGAGCCGAACGAAGAGCAGGACGCGCACTTCACCTACAACTGGGTGCTGTTCGCCCGCGGGCGCCTCGCGCTCGCGCGGGACGAGCCGGAGCGCGCGTTCGACGACCTGCTCGAGTGCGGGCGCCGGCAACTGGCCGTCCCCGCGCCGAATCCAGGCGTGCTGTCGTGGCGCTCGGAGGCCGCGATCGCCGCCCATCGCAGCGGCCGCGCCGAGCAGGCGCGTCTGCTGGCGGGCGAGGAGCTCGAGCTCGCGCGCGGGTTCGGCTCCGCGCGCGCGCTGGGGACGGCCCTGCGCGCCGCCGGCCTCGTCGCGTCCGAGCGCGAGCGGCTGGGCCTGCTCGAAGAAGCGGTCGCGACGCTCGAGCGCTCGCCGGCGCAGCTCGAGCTGGGGCGCGCGCTCGTCGACCTCGGGGGCGCCCAGCACGAGGCCGGCCATCGCACCGCAGCGCGCGAGACGCTGCGGATGGGTCTCGACATCGCCCACCACGCGGGCGCGAACGGGCTCGCCGGCAGCGCGCGCGCCGCGCTCGTGGCGGCCGGAGCGCGGCCGCGCCGTCCCGCGGTCCGCGGGGCCGACGCGCTCACGCCGAGCGAGCGCCGCGTCGCCGAGCTGGCGGCGCGCGGCCTGACGAACCGCGAGATCGCGCAGGCGCTGTTCATCTCGACGAAGACGGTCGAGTTCCATCTGCGCAACGCCTACTTCAAGCTGCGCATCCGCTCGCGCAGCGAGCTGGGCGAGGCGCTGGAGGCTGACGCGGCGGGCCGTCGCTCCGCCGCGGACCCGCTGCCTCAGGCGCGCCCGTAGACGGGGATCGCCGCGCCGCTCGTGGCGGCGCCCTCGTCGGAGCAGAGGAACGCGATCGTCGCCGCCAGCTGGGCCGGCGCGACCCACTTCGACCAGTCGGCGTCCGGCATCGCCGCGCGGTTCGCGGGCGTGTCGATCACGCTCGGCAGCAGCGCGTTGCAGCGCACGCCGTCGTCGCGGTACTCGACCGCCACCGCCTGCGCGAACGCGATCACGCCGGCCTTCGCCGTCACGTAGCCGGCTGCGCCGGGGAACGGCTGCAGCGCCGCGCGCGTGCCGACGCAGACGATCGAGCCGCCGCCCGCCGCGACCAGATGCGGCAGCGCCGCCTGCGTCACGAGATACGTCGGCCGCAGGTTGAGCCGCAGCTGCGCCTCGAACGACTCGACCGGCTCGTCGGCCACGCGTGCGCCCTGCGCGTAGCCGCCGACGAGGTTCACGACCGCGCGCAGCGGCGCGCCGTCCGCGCCGGCCGCCAGCGCCGCCGCGTCGGCGACCGCCTGCGGCTCGAACAGGTCCGCCTGCACCAGCTCGAGCCCGTCGCGCCGCTCCACCCGCTCCAGCTCGCGCTCGGCGACCCATGGCACGACGACGCGCCAGCCGTCGTCCAGCAGACGCGCCGTGACGGCGGCGCCGAGGCCGCCGGTTCCACCAGTCACCAACGCCGTCCGATCGTGCGGCATCCGTCCACCCTACATCGCGTCCGGCCGGCCGCATGAAACCCCGCAAATTGCGGGTCGCCATCGGACCCGGCGGGGAGGCGAAAGTCGCCCGCTGTCTATGGTGTCGCGACCGCATGGCGAAGGACACCGAGAAGCTCATCCGTCAGCTCTCGCTCATCAGCTACCTGATGGCCGAGCGGCGCCCCGTCACCGCTCCCGAGATCCGGCGCGACGTCGAGGGCTACAGCGCGATGAACGAGGACGCGTTCGCCCGCCGCTTCTACGCGGACCGCTCGGAGCTGGAGGCGCTCGGCATCCAGCTGTCGGTCGACAAGCCGGTCGAGGGGCTCGCCGAGCAGGAGAACTACTCGCTGCCGCCGGAGAACTTCCACCTGCCGGCGATCGAGTTCAGCGACGCCGAGCTGGCCGGCCTGCAGACGGCGCTGTCGCTGCTCGACGGCGAGTTCGCCTACGCCGAGCCGCTGCGGCTCGCGCTGCAGCAGATCTCGTGGGGCCGCTCGAACCCGTTGCAGGCGCCCGAGCAGCGCTCGATCGCGCTCGGCATCACCGCCTCGGCCGGCGGCCACGAGCTGTCGCAGCGGCTCGCGAAGATCGAGACGGCGATCTTCCGCCGCAAGACGATCGTCTTCGACTACTACACGATGCAGCGCGACGAGCTCGGCGCGCGCAAGGTCGACCCGTACCAGCTGCTGTTCCAGGGCGGGCAGTTCTACCTCGTCGGGCGCGCGCACGAGCGCGAGGACATCCGCGTCTTCCGCCTCTCGCGCATCCGCGGCAAGGTCGCCTACGCGTCGAAGGCCGAGCACGACTTCCAGCGCCCCGACGAGTTCGACCCGCGCGCCTACGCGAACCGCATCCAGTGGCAGTTCGGCGAGCCGGTCGGCGTCGCCGAGGTGCGCGTCGGCGAGACGATCGGCTGGCAGATCGAGCGCCACTTCGGCCGCTACGGCGCGATGACGCCGGCCGACGACGGCTCCGGGGACCGCGTCTTCACGACCGAGTACGCCGACGCGCGCCAGCTCGTCGCGTGGGTGCTCGGACTCGGCGAGCACGCGCGCCTGGTCGGTCCGCCGGAGCTGGTGGAGGAGCTCGAGAAGCGGCTCGGGCTGCTGGTCGAGCGCCACGAGGGCGAGCTGGAGCTGCCCGCCGCGGTCGAGCACGCCGGCGACATCGCCGCCGCCGAGGCCGAGGCAAACGGGAACGGCCGCGCGCGCGAGGCGGCCGCGATCCGCCCGGAGCGCTTCGCGCGGCTCGTCACGCTCGCCTCGATCCTGATCCGGTCGGGCCGCGAGGGGCGCCGCATCCCGGCGGCCGAGGTGCGGGAGGCGCTGCAGGTCTCCGAGCAGGAGCTGGAGGAGGACATCGGCGTCCTCAACGTCGTCAACTTCGGCGCCGGCTCCTACGTCCTCTACGCCGAGGTGCAGGAGGACGGCATGATCGAGGTCGACCCGGAGGCGTACGGCGACTCGTTCGCGCGCCCCGCGCGCCTGCTGCCGGTCGAGGCGAAGGCGCTGATCGCCGCGATCGACCTGATCGGCGAGCACATCCCCGAGGGCTCGCTCGCGTCCGTGCGCGAGAAGGTCGTCGCGGCGCTCGGCGAGGACCCGATCCGCGAAGGCCTGCAGGTCGCGACGGCAGGCGGCGACGACTCGCAGGTCGCGGCGACCGTCTCGCGCGCGATCGCCGAGCAGCGGCTGCTCGCGATCGAGTACTTCAAGGAGAACGAGGGCGAGTTCTCCGAGCGCACGGTCGAGCCGTACGCGCTGATCAACGGGCGCGAGGGCTGGTACGTCGCCTCGTACGACCCGGCGAAGCAGGCGGTCCGCCACTTCCGCCTCGACCGCATCAAGGCGGCGACGGTGACGAAGGAGCGCTTCGAGCCGCGCCCCGAGGTCGACCCGGCCGCCGACGTCGACGGCTGGCCGCGCACCGGCGAGGTGCCGGCCTCGCGCCGCGCGCGCCTGTGGATCTCGCCCGAGCGCGCGCGCTGGGCGCGCGAGGAGCGCACGGTCGTCGAGGAGCTCGAGGACGGCTCGGTGATCGTCGAGCTGAGCTTCGCCGGCGTCGCCTGGCTCGTGCGCGAGGTGCTCAAGGAGGCCGGCGACGCCGCCGTGCTCGAGCCCGAGGACGCGCGCGCGGCCGTGCGCGAGGCGGCCGCGCACCTCGCGGCCGCCTAGCGAGCCGGTCCGCATCCGGTCCCGGCGCCTGCCGATGCCCGCCTGCGCGGCTACGATCGACCCGTGGCCGCTCCGTTCCCAGTCGCATACCGCGAGGACGCGCCCCCGCCGGGTCTGGCCCCGTGGGTCGAGTGCCTGTGGTGGCGCAGCGCGGGCGATGCGCCGGCGCCCGCGTCGATCCTGCCGGACGGCCGCATCGACCTGATCTGGACGCCTGCCGGCGACGTGCTGCTCGCCGGCCCGCAGACGCGGCCGCTCGACGTGCCGTTCGGCGGCCCGTTCCTGGCCGTGGGGGCGCGCTTCCACCCGGGCGCCGCGCCGGCGCTGCTGCGCGTGCCCGCGCGCGAGCTGCGCGACGCGCACGTTCCCTGCGACGCCGTCGACGCGCGCCTCGCGGCGGAGGTGCGCACGCGGCTCGCGCCCGCGCGCACGCGTCCGCAGGCGCTCGACGCGCTCGCGGGCGTGCTCGCGCGCCGCTGCGCCGAGCTGGCGCCGCCCGATCCGCTGCTGCGCGGCGCCGTGGCGCTGCTCGGCTCCGGGCCGGCGCGCGTCGCCGACGTCGCGGACGCCGCGGCGATCAGCGAGCGCCAGCTGCAGCGCCGCTTCGACGCGTGGATCGGCTACGGGCCGAAGACGCTCGCGCGCGTGCTGCGCTTCCAGCGGGCGACGCGGCTGCTGAGCGACGCCGCCGGCGCGCCCGACCTGGCGCGGGTTGCGGCGGTCGCCGGCTACGCCGACCAGGCTCACCTGACGCGCGAGAGCCGCGCGCTGGCGGGGCTGACGCCGGTCCAGCTCGGCAGGCGGCTCGTCGGCTGACGCGTCTGCCTCGTCCGCGTCGCCGCCGCTCCGCCCGCGCGCCGCATACGTGTCCGATTCGTTCAAGACGCCGCGGGCGCGCCGCGCGACGATGGGCCGCATGATCGACCTCACCACAGCCCGCACATTCATGGCGACGCACGCACGCGTGCTCGACCGCCGCCGCCTCGACCTGCTGCTCGACGGCGGCTCTCCGGACCCGCTGCTGACGGCGCTCGCCGTCCACCACAACCCCGACGGCGGCTTCGGCTGGGCGCTGGAGCCGGACCTGCGCACGCCGGCGAGCCAGCCCGTCGGCGCCTACCACGCGTTCGAGCTGTTGGAGGCGGCCGCTCCCGAAACGTCTCCCATGGCCGCCGAGCTGTGCGACTGGCTCGCCTCCGTCGCGCTCCCCGACGGCGGCATCCCGTTCGCGCTCGACGGCGCCGACGCGCCCGGCTCCTCGCCGGTCTGGGCGCACGCCGACACGACGACGTCCTCGCTGCACATCACGAGCGCGATCTGCGCCGGCGCGCACCGCGTCGCCAAGCACGACCCGGCCGTCGCGGCGCATCCCTGGCTCGCGCAGGCGACCGACTTCTGCGAGCGGGAGATCGCCGCGATCGACGCGCCGCGCGGCGCGTACGAGCTGCGCTTCGCGCTGCAGCTGCTGGATGCGATCGCGGACGTGCGGCCG
>DASVFS010000198.1:0-3684 GCA_036379915.1 Conexibacter sp.
AGGAACTCGAGCGCGCCGGGCAGCGCGCGGCGCGGCAGCGCGTCGCGGTGGCGGCCGCCGTAGCGGTGGATGCGACCGTCGAGTCGCAGCAGCCGGTCCCCGACCGCGTGCGCGGGGAAGGCCTCGACGCCGAGCTCCGCCGCGAGCGCGAGGATCGCGTCGTTGGCGACCGTCCCGTCCGCGCGCGGCGTGCAGTAGAGGCCGCCGAGCTCGATCGCCTCGCCGCCCGGCAGGCGGTGGTCGTGCCCGCGCCCGCCGACGCGCTCGCGCGCCTCGAGCACCACGACGCGCCGGCCGGCCGCGTGCAGGCGGCGCGCCGCCGCGAGCCCGGCCAGCCCGCCGCCGACCACGAGCGCGTCGGCCTCCAGCCGATCGCGGACGACCATCTCAGCCGAGCGTCGCGTCCAGGCGTCTGGTGACGAGCGCGACGACGCGCTCGTAGAGCGCCTCGTCCGGCGGCCCCGGACCGGACACGACCACGAGCGCCGCGAGCGCACGGCCGACGCGCGCGTGCACGGCGTCTATGTAGCCGACGAACTTGCCGTAGTTGCCGACCCCTTCGGAGATGTAGCGTCTCGCGTTCGACGTCGGGCCGAGGCGCTCCGCGCGCATCACCTCGGCGGGTCTCGCCGGTCCGCCCGCTTCCTCGCTGACGCGCCGCCGCAGTTCCTGGCGCAGGCAGCGCACCGCCGTGGACGAGTCGAGGCGCCGTAGCGCGCGAGCGGCAGCGGCGGGCGAGCGATAGAGCGCGATCCGCTCCTGCACGCCGGAGTGTTCCTGCGTGAGCCGCCTCGACCTGACGATCGCGCTCGCGCCGGCGAACGGTTCGAAGCCGCCGCACCTGAGCCTCGTGACGTGGCCCGCCTGCTCGCTCCAGCCGTCCGGCAGGTCGGCGAGGCGCACGAGCGCGCGCTCGGCGCGCGCGACGTCGTCCAGCGGCGGCGCCTCGGGCGGCCTCGTCTGGGGCGACGTGCGCGTCGTCGCCGCGACCGCGGCGGCGCCTCTCCCGTCGCCGTCGCCCGTGTCCCCGCAGGCGGCCAGCGCCGTCGAGACGACCACCATCGCCACCAGCAGACCCAGCGACCGCCGCACGCGCAATTCCCCCTGTGCATCAAGCCGAGCGCATCCCAATTAAGACACGCGAGCGTCCCCCAAGCGGTCGAGACGCTATCAGCTCCCCCCTCGAAATGCTATGATTCAGTACTCGGAACGCCGGGGGATCCGAAGCGCCGCGGCGCGTCTCAGGGGGACATGGATGAGCAGGGGAGCTGGCAGGACGCTCCGTGCGCTGCTGCGGTGCGGGAGCTGTCGTTTCGGCGCGCTCTACTACGTGCCGTTCTGCGCCGGGATGGCGGCGGCCGGGACGCTGACCGCCGCGACCGCGCTGCTCGGCGCGGGCTTCTGGCTCGCGCTCGGCCTGGCGATAGAGGTCACGAACCGCCTCGCCGACCGCACCGAGGACGCCGTCAACCGGCCGGAGCGGACCGCCCTCTGCGAGGCCGTCGGCTGGCGCCGGCTCGCACGCGTGCAGCTCGCCCTGTGGGGCGCGGTCGTCGCCGCCACCGGCGCCTGGCTCGCGCTCGACCCCAACGCGCTGCTCGCGCTGCTGATCGCGAGCGGCGCCGGCTTCGGGATCGCCTACTCGCGCGGCCCGCGGCTCGCGCGCAACCGCGCGCTCGTGTTCGTCGTGCTGAGCGGCACGTTCGTCGGGCCGTTCTGCCTCGGCGTCGCGGCCGGCGACCCGCTCGGCGTCGCGAGCGACGCCGGCTTCGCGCAGCTGGGCGAGTTCGTGCCGCTGTTCTGGGTGATGACGCTGTTCATCAGCTCGCTCGCCGGCGTGAAGGACGTCACCGATCGCGCCGGCGACGAGGCGGTCGGCTACCGCAGCGCGTTCGTCGCGTTCGCCGAGCGCCACGGCGGCGCGGCGCTGACGACGCTGGCGGCGGTCCCCTTCGCCGCGCTCGTCGCGTTCGTCGCGGGCGGGGCGCTGCCGGCGCGCGCGCTGGCGCTGCTCGCGTTCCTGCCGCTGTCGGTCGGGATCGCGCTCGCCGTCCGCGGCGCGCACGACCGCCCGGCCGACCAGCTGCTCGTGCGCGAGGCGCTCTACCACCATTGGCTCGCGTTCACGACCGCGACGCTGCTCGTCCTCTTCCCCGGCTTCGGCCTGCTCGCCGCGCTGGCGGGCGCGTGGGCGTGGTGGATCGGCGCGTCGCGCTTCCTGCACTGGACGGAGCCCCTGCGGCTCGGTCATCTCCCGCGCGTCGCCGCGCTTGCGTCGGCCGGCGGCGCGCGCCGGCCGCCCGCCGTCCCCGCGCTCGCGGAGGGCGGCGCATGACCCGCGACGAGGTCGTCGCGCTGCTGCGCGAGCTGCTCGCGGACATCCTCGAGCTCGGGGCGGGCGGGGCCGAAATCGCGCTCGAGCAGGACCTGATCGACGACCTCGACACGGACTCGCTGCAGCGGCTCGAGCTGATGACGGAGGTCGAGCACGAGCTCGGCGTGCGACTCGACGCGAGAGCGTGGCGCGAGGCGCGCACGCTCGCGGAGCTGACCGAGCTGACGCTGCGCGAGCTGGCGGAGTCGCCGTCGCGATGACGAGCGCGCCCGCGATCGTCGTGACCGGGATCGGCGTGCGCTCCCCGCTCGGGTCGGATCTCGACGCCTTCTGGCGCGGCGCGCTCGACGGCGCGGTCGCGACGCGTCCGCTCACGCGCTTCGACACGGCGCGGCTCTCGAGCGACCGCGGCGGGGAGCTCGCGGCGACCGGCGCCGACGACGTCGCGGACGGCGGGCCCGTCCCGCTCGCGGTGCGGCTCGCCGAGGAGGTCGTCGTCGACGCGGTCGCGGACGCGCGGCTCACGCGGGACGCGGTCGCGCCGGAGCGCGCCGGCGTCTGCATCGGCACCGTGATGGGGACGCGGCCGGCGGTCGAGCGCTGGCTGGCGGACGACGACGCCGTGCGCGAGGAGCCGCGCGAAGCGGCCTGGGCGGATCCGGCCCTCCTGAGCCGCGCGCCCGCGCGGACGCTCGGGCTGGCCGGCCCCAACTGCGTCGTCGCGACCGGCTGCGCGGCCGGCAACAGCGCGCTCGCGTGGGGCGCCGAGGCGCTGCAGGATGGCCGTGCGGACGCGATGGTCGTCGGCGGCGCCGACGTGATCTCGCAGGCGATGCTGATGATGTTCGACAGCTTCGGCCTGCTGGCGCCGGACGCGGTGCGGCCGTTCGACGCCGAGCGCGAGGGGCTGCTGCTCGGCGAGGGCGCGGCCGCGTTCGTGCTGGAGCGCGAGGCGGACGCCCGCGCCCGGGGAGCGCGCATCCACGGCCGCGTGCTCGGCTGGTCGAACGTCGCCGACGCCTTCCACATCACGTCGCCCCACCCGGAGGCGCGCGGCGCCGTCCGCGCGATGCGCCGCGCGCTCGCGCGGGCCGACGTCGAAGCGAGCGCCGTCGACCACGTCAGCGCCCACGGCACCGGCACGCCGGCGAACGACGCCGTCGAGGCGCGCGCGATCCGCGACGTGCTCGGCGGCGCCGCCGACGAGGCGCCGGTGACCGCGCTGAAGTCGCTGCTCGGCCACTCGCAGGGCGCCGCGAGCGCGCTCGAGGCGGCCGCGTGCCTGCTGACGATCCGCGACGGGCTGGTGCCGCCGGTCGGCAACTACGCGACGCCCGACCCGGCGTGGG
>DASVFS010000199.1:0-40043 GCA_036379915.1 Conexibacter sp.
CAGCAGCTGCTCGCCGAGGCTGTCGATCGGCGAGCAGAGCGCCGCGACGAGCACGGCGATGCCGGCGAGGAACACGAGCAGGCGGCCGCCGCTCGGCGGGTGCGGCTCGTTCGGCGTGCGCGCGCGGCGCCAGCGCACGACGTAGACGCCGGTGTAGAGCGCGAGCGCGACGACCACGCCCGGGGCGAACGTCCACGAAGCGTCCGGAGACATGCCGGCGGATTGTCGCACTCGCGTGCTGCGCGGCGCCTGTCCTCGCCGCCACGCTGACGCGCATGCGATCCGCCGAGCTGCTCGTCCGGCTGCGCGCCGAGCTCGCCGCCGCGCTTGCGCCGCCCGCCTGCCTCGCCTGCCGGGCCCCGCTCGCGGTGGCCGGTGCGCAGCTGTGCGTCGGCTGTCGCCGCGCGCTGCCGTGGCTGGCCGAGCCGCGCTGCCGCCGCTGCGGGCTGCCGTCGCCGTGCGCGCGCCGCGGCGGCTGCCTGGCGGCCGCCGCGGCGTTCGAGCGCTCGTGGGCGCCGCTCGCGCACGACGGCCCCGCCAAGGCGCTCGCGGCGGCGCTGAAGTTCCGCGGCGCACTGCCGGTCGCGCGGCTGATGGCGGCGCAGATCGCCGCCTGCGCGCCGCCCGACCTGCTGGCGGGCGCCGCGCTCGTGCCCGTCCCGTTGCACCCGGCGCGCCGGCGCGCCCGCGGCTTCGACCAGGCGGCGCTGATCGCGGCGGCGCTCGCGGCGCGCACCGGCCTGCCGCTGCACCCGTGCCTGCGCCGCGCCGGCCGGCCGACGCGCCAGCTCGGCGCCGGTCGCGCCGCCCGTCGGGCCGCCGCCGACGGGCAGCGGCTGTCGGCGCGCGGACCGGTGCCCTCGCACGTGCTGCTCGTCGACGACGTCCACACGACGGGCGCCACGCTCGACGCCTGCGCCCGCGCCCTGCGGGCCGCCGGCAGCCGCCGGGTCGAAGCTGTCGCGTACGCGCGCACGCTCCCGCGCTGACCTGCGGACAAACACGGTTGGAGAACGACCGTTGGCGTCTCTACGATCGGGGAACGATCCACCCCACACGACGCAACAAAGGGGGCGCATCATGCGCATCGCGGTCAAGGGACGGAACACCCACGTCGGCGAGACTCTCAAGGGGCACGTCGAGAAGCGCTTCCGCGCGATCGCACGTCAGGTGTCCGAGCTCGCCGAGCTCGAGCTGGAGCTCAGCGAGGAGCGCAACCCGGCGATCGCGGACCGCGAGATCGCCGAGGCGACGCTCCACCTGAAGGGGGTCACGCTGCGCGCCCGCGCCGCCTCCACCGACCTGATGCACTCGATCAACGAGTGCGAGCAGCAGCTCGCGCGCCAGGTCAAGCGCCACCGCGAGCAGCGCCGCAAGCGACGCGCCACGCGGGCCGCGCAGCAGGCTGTGGGAGGGGTGGCGAAGCCGGTCACATGACCGGCTTCGGCGGGCTCCCAGGGCATCTCGCCGGGGGTGGCGCGAGCCCCGCCTGAGCGGGTCACGGGTAGGTCTCATCGCGACATGCGGCCACTGCTACGCTAGGCCGCATGTCGCTGATCGATCGTGCGCTGCGCTTGGGGGAGGGCAAGAAGTTCAGGTCCTACGAGCAGCGTGTAGCGCGAATCAACGAGCTCGAGCCGGAGCTCCAGGAGCTGACCGACGCACAGCTGCGCGCGGCCGCCGACTCGCTGCGCGCCCGCGCCCGCGGGGAGGGCGCCGAGTCGCTCGACGACCTGTTGTACGAGTGCTTCGCGCTCGTGCGCGAGGCCGGCCGGCGCACGATGGGGATGCGCCACTTCGACGTCCAGCTGATCGGCGGGATGGTCCTGCACGACGGCGCGATCGCGGAGATGCGCACCGGCGAGGGCAAGACGCTCACCGCCACGCTCCCGGCCGTCCTCAACTCGCTCGCCGGCAAGGGCGTGCACGTCGTGACCGTCAACGACTACCTGGCGCGCCGCGACGCCGAATGGATGGGTCCGATCTACGAGCTGCTCGGCATCAGCGTCGGGGTCCTGCAGGCGATGCAGCCGCTCGAAGAGAAGCGTCACGCCTACACGTGCGACCTCACGTACGGGACGAACTCGGAGTTCGGCTTCGACTATCTGCGCGACAACATGGCGCCGACCCTGGAGGACAAGGTCCAGCACGGCGGCCGCGACCTCGGCGAGGTGCGCTCGGCGAAGGACCGGCTCGAGCGCCGCTCGGCGGCCCACGCCTACGCGATCGTGGACGAGGTCGACAACATCCTGATCGACGAGGCGCGCACGCCGCTGATCATCTCCGGCGCGCCCGAGGACTCGTCCGAGATCTACTCGAGATTCGCGCGGCTGGCGCCGATGCTGACGCCGGGCGAGATGCCGAGAGGGCTCGACCCGAGGGCGAAGAGAGAATTCCTGGCCGACTACGACTACGAATTCGAGGAGAAGCACAAGACGATCTCGGTCACCGAGCGCGGCGTCGAGAAGGCCGAGCGCTTCCTCGGCATAGACCACCTCTACCGCGCCGAGAACGGCTACCTCGTCAACCACCTGATCCAGGCGCTGAAGGCGGAGTCGCTCTACAGACGCGACGTCGACTACGCCGTCATCGACGGCGAGGTCCAGATCATCGACGAGTTCACCGGGCGCATCCTCGAGGGGCGTCGCTGGTCGGAGGGGCTCCACCAGGCGATCGAGGCCAAGGAGGGCGTCCGCCTCACCGAGGAGAACCAGACGATGGCCTCGGTCACCTACCAGAACTACTTCCGCCTCTACGCGAAGCTCTCCGGCATGACCGGCACCGCGCTCACCGAGGCGACGGAGTTCATGAAGATCTACGACCTCAGCGTCGTCCAGGTGCCCACGAACCGGCCGATGGTCCGCAAGGACCGCAACGACCAGGTCTACAAGACCAAGGAGGGCAAGTGGACGGCGGTCGTCGAAGAGATCGCCGAGCGGCACGCGAGACAGCAGCCGGTGCTCGTCGGCACGATCTCCGTCGAGGTCTCGGAGCTGCTGGGCCAGCGGCTCGCCGAGCGCGGCATCCCGCACACGATCCTCAACGCGAAGCCCGAGCACGCGGAGCGAGAGGGCGAGACGGTCGCCGAGGCCGGCCGCCCCGGCGCCGTCACGATCGCCACCAACATGGCCGGCCGCGGGGTCGACATCAAGCTCGGCGGCAGTCCCGAGCACCTCGTGCGCCACGAGCTCGCCAAGCTCGGCCTGCAGCCGGGCGACCCCGACTACGAGGAGCACGAGTCGCGCGTGCTGCCGGAGCTCGAAACGCGCTGCGAGGCGGACCGCACGACGGTGATGGAGGCCGGCGGCCTCTACATCGTCGGCACCGAGCGCCACGAGTCGCGCCGCATCGACAACCAGCTGCGCGGTCGCGCCGGTCGTCAGGGCGATCCCGGCGAATCGCGCTTCTTCCTGTCCGCCGAGGACGACCTCGTGCGCCTGTTCGCGGGCGAGCGCATCTACCGCATCCTCGACCGCTTCGGCACGACCGACGACCAGGGTCGCGAGGAGCCGATCGAGGCCAGCCTGCTGACGAGACAGATCGAGAAGGCGCAGAAGAAGGTCGAGGAGCAGAACTTCCTGATCCGCAAGCGCGTGCTCGACTACGACGACGTGATGAACGAGCAGCGCCGCATCATCTACGCGTACCGCGACGAGGTGCTCGAGGGGCGCGACATGGGCGACCAGGCGCGCGAGGAGATCGCGAGCATGCTCGGTCGCGTCGTCGACGACTTCACGGCCGGCGAGTACGCCGAGGACTGGGACCTCGAGGGCCTGTTCGCGCGCGTCGCCGAGATATTCCCGGTCAGCTTCGGGCTCGAAGACGTCGATCCGCTGAGGACCAACAGCGAGGAACTCACGGAGAGACTCGTCGAGGACGCGTTGCGCCTCTACGACGAGCGCGAGCGCGAGCTGGGCGGCGAGCTGATGCGCGTGCTCGAGCGCTACCTGCTGCTCCAGACGATAGATCAGCGCTGGCGCGAGCACCTCTACGACATGGACTACCTGCGCGAGGGCATCGGCCTGCGCGGGCTCGCCCAGGTCGACCCGCTCGTCGCGTACAAGAACGAGGGCTTCGAGCTGTTCCAGGACCTGATGAACACGATCTGGTCCGACTTCGCGCGCATGATCTTCAACGTCGAGATCGCGATGGAAGTCGACGGGGAGCCGGAGACGGCGGTGCCGGATCCCGCCGAGTCCAGCTCCTCGAACTGGGTCGGCGGCGGCGGCTTCACGTATTCGAGCGGCTCGTCGACGTCGACGGCGCTCGGGGCGCTGGCCGGCAGCGACGCGGCGCTCCAGGTCGCCGAAGCGCCCGCGCCGCAGGAAGCGGCGCCGACTTCGAACGTCGCGCAGCGGCGCGTCGACGCGATCGACCAGATCGGCCGCAACGACCCCTGCTGGTGCGGCTCCGGCAAGAAATTCAAGAAGTGCCACGGCGTCTGACCGGCGCGCCGACGGCCTGACCGCGCCCGGACCGCCCCGGTCGATAGCCTCCGGGGCGTGTCCACCGCCTCCAACGCCTCGTCGGAGCCGACGCCGCAGCGCCTTGCGGCGATCCGCGACCAGCTGAAGCTGCTCGCGGACTATCTTTGACCCGGCTGGGCTGAAGGCGCGCGCCGACGAGCTCGAGCGCGAGATGGGCGCGCCCGGCTTCTGGGACGACCAGGAGCGGGCGGCGCGAACCAGCGCCGAGCACGCGCGCGCCACGAAGAAGCTGGAGACCTACGCGACGCTCGCGCGCGACGTCGAGGACCTCGAGCCGCTCGCCGAGATGGCGGAGGAGGAGCCGGACCTCGAGGCGGAGCTGCAGGAGCAGATCGCCTCCGCGGAGGAACGCCTGCAGGCGCTCGAGCTGGAGCGGCTGTTCTCCGGCAGATACGACGCCGGCGACGCGCTCGTCGCTGTGAACGCCGGCGCGGGAGGCACGGATGCACAGGACTGGGCGGAGATGGTCCTGCGGATGGAGATGCGCTGGGCGGAGAAGAGAGGGTTCGAGGTCGAGCTGCTGGAGGCGAGCGCGGGCGAGGAGGCCGGCATCAAGTCGGCCACCTTCCGGGTCAGAGGAGAAAACGCCTACGGCCTCTACAGCGCCGAGAAGGGTGTGCACCGACTGGTGCGCCTCTCGCCCTTCGACTCCGCCAACCGCCGCCAGACGAGCTTCGCGGGCGTCGAGGTCTCGCCCGTCGTCGAGGACGTCGGCGAGATCGTGATCGAGGACGACGACCTGCAGGTCGACACCTACCGCGCGAGCGGCGCCGGCGGCCAGCACGTCAACAAGACCGACTCGGCGGTGCGCATCACGCACAAGCCGACGGGCATCGTCGTGCAGTGCCAGAACGAGCGCTCGCAGTCGTCCAACCGCCTCACGGCGATGGGGATGCTGCGCTCGAAGCTGGCGGAGCTGGAGGAGCGCAAGCGCCGCGAGGAGATCGCGAAGGAGCGCGGCGAGGCGCAGGACGTCAACTTCGGCTCGCAGATCCGCTCCTACGTGCTGCACCCGTACACGATGGTCAAGGACCACCGCACGAGCTTCGAGATGGGCGACGCGACGCGCGTGCTCGACGGCGACCTCGACGGCTTCGTGCGGGCCGAGCTGCTGCGGGCGGCGGGGAGCCAGCCTGGGGCCCCGCCTCCGCCGGTCACGTGACCGGCTCCGGCACCCCTCGGAGCGAGCGCCGTCAACCGACGGCGCCCTACCTCGACGCGCTCGTCGCCTACGGCTTCCGCGGTCCCACCCGCCTCCACGTGCCGGGCCACAAGGGCGGCTCCGGCGCGGACCCGGGCCTGCGCTGGGCGCTCGGCGAGCGTGCCCTGCTGCTCGACGTGCCGCAGGACACGGAGGGCATCGACACGGGTCCCGAGCCGACGCCGTACGCGCAGGCGGAGGAGCTGGCGGCCGCGGCGTACGGCGCCGAGCGCTCGTGGTTCCTCACGAACGGCGCGACGCAGGGCAACCACGCGCTGTGCCTCGCGTTGGCGCCGCCGGGGACGCGGGTCGTGCTGCAGCGCAACGCGCACGCGAGCCTGATCGACGGGCTCGTGCTGAGCGGCGGGACGCCGGCGTTCGTCGCGCCGCAGACCGACGACGAGCTGGGCATGGCGCACGGGGTCACGCCCGCGGCGCTCGCGGCCGTCCTCGAGCGCTGCGGGGATGCGCGCGCCGTCTTCGTGGTCTCGCCGACCTACTACGGCATGACGGCCGACGTGGCCGGACTGGCGCAGGTGGCGCATCGAGCCGGCGCCGCGCTCGTCGTCGACCAGGCGTGGGGGCCCCACTTCGGCTTCCACCCGGGGGTGCCGCAGTCGGCGCTCGCGCTCGGCGCCGACGCCGTCATCACCTCGACGCACAAGATCGTCGGCGCGCTCACGCAGGCGGCGATGCTGCACGTCGCGGACGGCGGACGGGTCGACCCCGAGGCCGTCGCCCGCACCGTCCGGCTCGTGCGCTCGACGAGCCCCAGCTCGCTGCTGCTCGCCTCGCTCGACGCCGCCCGGCGGCAGCTGGCGGTGCATGGACAGGCGCTGCTGGCCGGCACGCTGGCCGGGGCGGCGCACGCGCGCGCCGCGATCGACGCCGTGCCCGGCTGCGCGGTCGTCGGAGAGCGGCTCGTCGGGCAGCCGGGCGTTCACGGCTGGGACCCGCTGCGGCTCGTGATCGACGTGCGCGGCACGGGCCGCAGCGGCTACGAGGTGGCCGCCGCGCTGCGCGCCGGCTCGGACATCCACGTCGAGCTGGCGACGCACGCGACGCTCGTGCTGGTGCTCGGCCTGCACGAGCAGGAGGAGGCGCTCGAGCGCTTCGTGCACGATCTCGGCGCCACGATCGCGGAGATCGCGCGGCCGATCGCGCCCGAGCATGCGCCCGTCGTCAAGCCGCCGGAGCTGAGCGACGCGCTGGCGGTGCCGCCGCGCGAGGCGTTCCTCGGCGAGACGGAGGTCGTGGCGGTGCACGCTGCGGTCGGGCGGATCTCGTGCGAGGCGATCGCCGGCTACCCGCCGGGCATCCCCGCGCTGCTGCCGGGCGAGCGGATCCGCGCCGAGGTCGTCGACTACCTGCGCGAGCTGGCGGCCGCCGGCGCGCGCCTGCACGGCGCGAGCGACCCCTCCTTCGAGACCGTTACCGTGCTCGCGCGATGACCGCCTCCCGCTCGCTTCCGCCCGGCGCCGCCCGCGAGCGCGTCCTGCCCGACTTCCCGGAGGACGCGGCCGAGCTGGTCGGGCGCGCGCTCGCCGAGGACCTCGGGGACGGCGACGTGACCGCCGAGGCGACGATCCCGGCCGACGCGCGGGCGAAGGCGCTGGTTCGCCAGAAGGCCCCCGGCGTCGTCTACGGGATCGGGTACGCGGAGCTGGCGTTCCACGCGCTCGATCCGCGCCTGCGGGTCCGGTCCGAGACGCCGGAGGGCGTCTGGCAGCCGGCCGGCAACCCGGTGCTGCACGTACAGGGCAACGCCCGTGCCATCCTCGCCGCCGAGCGCACGGCGCTCAACTTCCTCGGCCGCCTGTCGGGGATCGCCACGCTCACCGCGCGCTGCGTCAGAGAGGTCGAGGGCACCGGCGCACGCATCCTCGACACGCGCAAGACGACCCCCGGGCTGCGGATGGCGGAGAAGGCGGCCGTCTACTTCGGCGGCGGGACGAACCACCGCATCGGCCTGTTCGACGAGGTCCTGATCAAGGAGAACCACGCGGCGTCGGCCGGGGGCGTGGGGGAGGCGGTCCGGAGAGCGCGCGCCGCACGCCCCGACCTGCCGGTCGAGGTCGAGGTGCGCAGCCTCGACGAGCTCGACGAGGCGCTGGAGGCGGGCGCCCCGCGCATCCTGCTCGACAACATGGACCTCGCGACGATGCGCGCGGCCGTACAGCGCACGGCAGGGCGCGCGTCGCTCGAGGCGAGCGGCGGCGTGACGCTCGCGCGGCTCCGGCAAATCGCGGAGACGGGGATAGACTTCATATCGATCGGGGCGTTGACGCACTCGGCCCCGGCACTGGACCTGTCCCTCATATTGGAGCCCCTCTCATGAGCCTCCCTTTGGTGCAAACACCAAGTGCGACTGCCGGCCCCCTCATGCTCGAGAACATCCCCGCCCTGCAGGCGGAGGTGCGCGAGCTGGCCGCCGAGGGCGGCGCCGTCATCCTCGCGCACAACTACCAGCTGCCCGAGATCCAGGACGTGGCCCACTACGTCGGCGACTCGCTCGGGCTCTCGCAGCAGGCCGCCAAGGCCGATCGGGACCTGATCGTCTTCTGCGGCGTCCACTTCATGGCCGAGACCGCCTCGGTCCTGTGCCCGGACAAGCGCGTGCTGATCCCCGACCTCGACGCCGGCTGCTCGCTGGCCGACTCGATCACGGCGCAGCAGCTGCGCGACTGGAAGGCGAAGCATCCCGGCGCGATCGTCGTGATGTACGTCAACACGACGGCCGAGGTGAAGGCCGAGACCGACTACTGCGTGACCTCCTCGAACGCGGTCGCGGTGGTCGAGCACATCTACCGGGAGCACGGCGAGGACGCGGAGATCCTGTTCGGGCCGGACATGTTCCTCGGCGCGTACGTCGAGAAGCGCACCGGCCGCGCGATGCACGTGTGGGACGGCGAGTGCCACGTGCACGCCGGCATCCGCCCGGACGACATCAGCGCGATCCGCGCGGCGCACCCGGGCGCGGAGTTCCTGATCCACCCGGAGTGCGGCTGCTCGACGAGCGTCATGGAGTACGTCGCCGCCGGCGACGTCGCGCCCGAGGGCGTGCACATGCTCTCGACCGGCGGGATGCTGAGATTCGCGCAGGAGCGCAAGGGCTCCGGCGAGGAGGTCATCGTCGCGACCGAGACCGGGATGCTCCATCCGCTGCGCGAGGCGGCGCCCGACCTCGACTTCATCGCCGCCAACGAGCGCGCGAGCTGCAAGTACATGAAGATGATCACGCTCCCGAAGCTGCGCGACGCGCTGCTGGAGGACCGCTTCGAGGTGAAGGTCGACCCGCTCCTCGCCGAGCGCGCGCGCGTACCGATCGAGCGGATGGTCGCGATCTCGTAGGAGCTTGATCGCAGGGCATTGCTCCAATAGTCTGATGAACGTAGCTGTCTCTCGATCGAGAGACAGGCGCGGCGGTCGAATCGGGGTGAGGATGCGGTCAGCCAAGCGACGTGGGCCATGAGATCGGCGGTCAACGCCGGCGTGCTGAGCCTCGTCATCGAGCAGCCGAGCTATGGCGGCGAGATCGGGCGGCGCTTCGAGGAGCGCTACGACGGCCTGCTCTCGTCGCGACCTCAGCACATCTACAAGGCGCTCGACGAGCTGAGGAGCCAAGGCCTGGTGGAGCGGATCGCGCTCGACGACGACGCCGAGCCCGGCCGGCGTTCGCGCGGCTACCGTGCGACCGCGAAGGGCGCGCGCGCCTACCGCGGATGGCTGCGCTCGCCGATCCAGGTCGGCGGTCGCACGCGCCACGAGGTGATGATCCGGCTCGCGTCGACGCGCCCGGAGGACCGCGAGACGGCCGCCTTCCTGCTCGACGCCTACGAGCGTGCGGTGCTCGCGCTGGCGCGCAGCCATCCGTTCCGCTCGGACAACGTGATCGACCGGCTGCTCGACGAGGAGCGACGCACGCTCGCCGACGCGCAGCTGCGCTGGATCGGACGCGCACGCGACGAGCTGCGCGCGACGTCGGCCGGGTCGCGGCTCTAGCGCCGATGGACCTGCTGGCGCTCGACCGGGTCTCGAAGCGCTTTCGGCGCGGCGGACGCGGCGGATTCGAGCAGCTCGCGCTGCGCGACGTCGAGCTGGAGGTCGCGGCCGGCGAGCTCGTGGCGGTGTGGGGGCGTCGTCGCTCCGGCCGCACGACGCTGCTGCAGGTCGCCGCCGGGATCGAGCGGCCGAGCGCGGGCGTCGTGCGCTTCCGCGGCGTCGACCTCGCGCGCCGGGCGATGCTGGGGCGGGAGGGCGGGATCGCCTACGCCGGCACCCACTTCTCGCGCATCGTCGGCGAGACGGTGCTCGACCACGTCGCCGCGCCGCTGCTGGGCGGCGGGACGTCGGCGTCGGCCGCCCAGGCGCCGGCGTTCGAGGCGCTCCAGCGCGTCGGTGCGGTCGAGTGCGCGCAGCTCGACGTCGACGCGCTCGACCACGACGAGCGGATCCGCGTCGCGGTCGCCCGCGCGCTCGCGACCGGCCCGCGGCTGCTGATCGTGGACGAGCCGACGCAGGAGCTGCGCCTGGCGGACGCGCGCGACCGGGTGCTGGAGCTGCTGCGCGCGCTGGCGCGGCGCGACGGCGTCGCGGTGCTGATGACGGCCGGCGAGGCGGGCGACCTCGCCGGCGCCGATCGCGCACTGACGATCGATCGCGGGGAGCTGCGCGGGGCGACGCACGTCGCGTCGGGGCGCGTGATCGAGCTGCGGCCGCAGCGGCGCGGGACCGCCCCGGCATGACGAGTCGCCGGGCGCCGGCCTGACCGCCCGCAGCCGTGCTGCCGCCCGCGACGCTGCTCCACTTCCACCGCAAGCGTCTTCGCGTGCACGCGGTGCAGGAGCTGTTGGCGGGCGCGGCGATCGCCGTCGCGGTCGCGCTCGTGCTGGCGTTCCAGGTCGTCAACAGCGGCGTTCGCGCGACGGGACAGCAGAACCTGCGTGCGCTCAGCGGGGACGCGACGCTGACGCTCGTCGCTCGCGACCCGCGCGGCTTCGACGCGCGCCTCGCTGCCCGCGTCCCGAGACTGCCGGGCGTCGTGCGCGCCGCCGCGACGCTCGAGCAGGGGGCGTCGGCGACGTACGGCGGGCGACGCGTGCAGCTGCAGCTCGTCGGAGCCGACGGCGCCTTCTCCGCGCTGCACGCGACCGCGACGCGCCGGATCGACCTCGGCCGTCTGCGGCCCGGCCTGGTGTTGCCGCAGACGGTCGCGCGCAGGCTCGGCATCCTCGACGGCGCTCGTCCACCCGAGCGGCTCCCGCGCGTGGCGCTCGTCGTGCGCGGTCGCGCCGTCTCGGCGCCCGTCACGGCGGTGCTCGACCGCGAGATGATCGGTCCGCTCGCGGGCGCGCCGCTCGCCTTCGCGTCGCTGTCGTTCGCGCAGCGGCTCACCGGCCTGCCGGGGCGCGCGACGCGGATCCTCGCCGTCCCGCAAGCGGGACGCGAGCCGCTCGCCCGCGCCGAACTCGAACGGCTCGCCGGGGGTCGTCTGACGGTCACGTCGCGCGACGAGGAGCTGCGCGCGCTTGCGCTCGCCACCGCCCCGATCGACGACGCGGCGACGCTGCTGACCGCGGTGGGCGCGCTCGTCGGCCTGTTGCTCGCGTTCACGGCGACGCTGCCGACGCTGGCCGAGCGCCGCCGCTTCGTCGCCGTGCTGCGGATGCTCGGCTGCCCGCCGGGGCACGTCGTGCAGATCGTCGCGTTCCAGGCGCTCGCGCTCGGCGAGTGCGCCTCGGCTGCGGGCGTGCTGCTGGGCCTGCTCGTCGCGCACGGACCAGACCACGACCTGACGGGCTATCTCGGCTCCGCCTTCCCGCTCGGAAGCGAACGCACGCCCCAGTGGCAGGCGATCGCGGCCACGTTCGCCGGCGGCGTGCTCGCGAGCTGCCTCGCAGCTGCGCTCCCGCTGCTGGAGCTGCGGGCGAACAGCACGCCGGGGGTCGCCCTCGCACGCCCGCGGACACCCGGTCGCGCGCGCGGGTCCAGCGTGCGGCTGCTCGCGGCGTGCGGGCTCGCGCTGCTCGTCGCGGCCGGCTCCGCGCTGCTGCTGGAGCCCGCGACGACGCTCGTCGGCGTGATCGCGACGGCGGTCGCGATCGCGCTCGCCGTCCCGGCGGCGTTCGCCGTGCTCCTGCGGATGAGCCAGGAGCCGGCGCGGCGTTGGCGTCTGAGCTCGCTCGCGCTCGCGCTGAGGGCGCTGCGCGCCACGTCGCTGCTCGCGCTCGGGCTCGCGGCCGCCGGCGCCGTGGCGGTGTTCGGCGCGATCGGGGAGCTCGGCGGGCACGCGAACATCCTGCACGGCATGTACGCGAGCTTCCGCGGGTCGATCGGCACGGCCGACGTGTGGATCGCGCAGCCCGGCGACGACCTGGCGTTGCGGCCGTTCGACGCGCGCGACCTCGTACGCCGCGTCGCCGCCGTCGACGGCGTGCGCGACGTGCGTTCCTTCCACGGCGGTCTGCTGGACGTCGGCGTGCGGCGCGTGTGGCTGGTCGCGCGGCCGCCTGGCGACCGACCGCCGGTGCCGCCGAGCCAGATCGTTGACGGCGATGCGCAGACGCTCGAACGACGGCTGCGCGCGACCGGGTGGGTCGCCGTCTCCCAGCAGCTCGCCGCCGCGCAGGGCGCCGGCGTCGGGCAGCGGATCCTCCTCCCGACGCCGAGGGGGCCGGCGACGTTCCGCGTCGCGGCGCTGACGACGAACCTCGGCTGGGGGCCCGGGGCCGTCGTGATGAGCGCGCGCGACCACCGGCGCGCCTGGGGCGGAGGCGACCCGTCCGCGCTCGAGGTCGATCTCGACCGGGGCGTGGACGCCGCCGTCGCGGCGCGCGCGATCCGGCGCGCGCTCGGGCCGGACGCCGCCGGGCTGCAGGTCGAGACCGCGCGAGCGCGGATCGCGCGCGCGTGCGCGGTCGCGCGCGACGGCCTCGCCTGGGGCGTGCGCGCCGCCTGGCTGCTGCTGGTCGCCGCGGTGCTCGCGATGACCGCCGCGATCGGCGCGGGCGCATGGCAGCGCCGCGCCGCCTTCGGGCAGCTGCGGCTGATGGGCTGGCGATCGCTGAGGCTGTGGTGTGCGCTGCTGTGGGAGGCGGCGCTCGTGCTCGGGACGGGGTGCCTCGTGGGGGCGGCGGCCGGCGTCTACGCGCAGCTGCTCGGCGATCGGTGGTTGCGCCGCGTGATCGACTACCCGACGTCGCATGCGATCGCGCCCGGTCCGACCGCGATCACGTGCCTGCTCGTGTTCGCGCTCGCGCTCGTCGCGACGGCCGTGCCCGGGGCGCTCATGTCGCGCACGCCGCCGCACGCCGGCGGGGATCCGAGCGCCTGACGCGAGGCGCTCCTACGGCGTCCGATCCGGGCGCGTGCGGAGCGTTCCCCGCTCGAGCCGGTAGGCGCGGTCGACGTCCCCGAAGGTCGATCCCGGGTCGGTCGTCACGACGACGGCGATCGCGTCGTGGTGCGCGATGGCGCGCAGCAGCGTCAGCAGCCCGTCGCGCTCGCAGTTCGGCGGGACGTCGGCCGGATCGTCCACCAGCAGCAGCGACGGGGCCGTCATCAAGGCGCGCGCGATGGCGACGCGGAGCGCCTCGATGCAGCTCAGCTCCAGCAGGCCCAGCGAGGCGCATGCGGCGACCCCGGTGCGGCGCAGGCGGCTGTACGCCATCGCGCGGGCGCGCAGCAGCGAGCAGCCGCGGGCGAGCATCGGCGCGGCCACCTGCTCCAGCACGCAGCGGCCGGCGATCGGCTCGAAGCACGTGATCGCATAGGCGATCCCGTTCGGCGCGCCGATCATCGGATGCCGGGCGAGGTCGGCGCCGGCGAAGCGCACGGATCCCGCGCTCGGCGGCACGACGCCGGCGGCGATCCGGACCAGCGTCGTGCGCCCCGAGCGCGGCGGGCCGGCGATCGCGACCAGCTCGCCGGCCTCGATGCTGAGCGAGACGTCGCGCAGGGCCGCGTGCTCGCGTCGCTCGCTCCCGAGTCGCACCGTGACGTGTTCGAGCGAGAGCAGGGACACGTACCGATCGTGCCCGAT
This sequence comes from Conexibacter sp., assembly GCA_036379915.1. Classification (GTDB taxonomy): domain Bacteria; phylum Actinomycetota; class Thermoleophilia; order Solirubrobacterales; family Solirubrobacteraceae; genus Conexibacter. Next base: position 13,730 of record DASVFS010000199.1, read on the forward strand.
GCGGGCCGCCGTGGGCAGCCCTGCGCGTCTACGAAGCGGAGTACGCCGCGGCGTTTCGGCCGCGTCGTCGAGGAGCGCTCAGGCCGCCAGCACGTCGATGCCGCGCTCGGCGGCGTCGCGCACAGCTCTGAGCTGCTCGCGCTTGCGCGCGAACTCGGGCGCGGTGTAGCAGTGCACGTCGGCGGGCGCGCCCATCTCCGAGCGGTCCCACAGCGAGCCGGCCTGGTAGACCCGCTCGAGCCACGGGACGCCGTCGAAGTAGTCGGAGACGAGCACGACGACCCACTCCGGTCCGCGCTCGCGCTGGGGCGGCGCCCCGTTGGCGTCGTCGACGCGCGCCCCCCCGACGAGCGCGTGCGAGATCGGCCAGCGATCGCTCACGCGCTCGACGTAGCGGCGCAGCTCACGCAGGTTCAGATGCTCCAGATCGACGGGCTCCAGCGGCACAGCGCGGGATTCTCCCCGCTCGGGCGGCGACAGCGCAATCGCGCCGCCCGACGCCTCAGCGGCGCGGCGCCCAGTCCACGCCCACCGGACCGAACGACGACGTGGCGCTCACGCCGCCCGGCACCAGCTTGCGCACGTGGGTGCCGTCGGTGCGCACCGTCTCGATGCCCCCGTCGAAGAGCGTGTAGGCAAGCCGGCGGCCGTCGGGCGACCAGGCGAGGTCGGTCGGGCTCACGCCGCGCGCGACGACGCGGCTGCGGCGCGTCGCGAGCTCGAGCACGCGGATCGAGCTTCCGCGCACGTACGCCAGCTTCGTCCCGTGCGGCGACCACGCCGGCTGCGAGCCGCTCGCCAGCCGGCGCGCTCTGCGACCGCCGGGGCGCGCCATCCAGATCTCCTCGGCATCTGGGCTGACGTACGCGATCCAGTTGCGTACGGACCAGGCGGGGTCGACGCCGCCGCGGATCGCCAGCCGCGCCGCGCCGCCGGCGAGGTCGCGGATCCAGATCGACCGCCCGTCGCCGCCGGAGCCGGTGGGGTGGAAGCCGGCCGAGAACGCGATGCGGCCGCCGGCGGCCGAGAACGCCGGCTCGCTGTCGTCCTCGCTCGTGGCCGGGAGCACCTGCAGGTCGCTCCCGCCCGGATCGACCAACGCGATCGAGGCGCCGTTGTCGAACGCGATGCGCGCCCGGTCGCGCGACACCGACGGGTCCGCGAACACCTGGGCGGCGCAGGTGCGTGCGGGCTGTGGCGCCTGCAGCGGCAGCGTCTGCTCGCAGCCCGTCACCGTCCGAGGCGTTCCTCCGCCCGGGGCGATCGCGCGGATCGCCTCGACGTAGAGCCACGTCGGCCCGACGTCCGGCTCCTCCAGCTCGCTCCAGCCGTAGACGACATCGCCGTTGCGACCGGCGAAGGCGCCCGCCGGGATCGCCGCCACCGCGAGCAGCGCCGCGACGAGCGTGAGCAGGACCGGGACGTGTCGTGAGCCGAGGGACATGCGGCGGGACCTTACCTTCAGGAACCCCTGCTGTGACGATGAGCTTCGCCCGCGATCACGGCAGCGGCTGCCAGTCGATGCCGTGGAAGCCCTCGAGGCCGTCGCCGGTTCGCACGAGGACCGTGCGCGCTCCACTCCGCAAGTCGATCGTGAAGAGCGTCTCATTGGTTCGACGCGTCTCGCCCGCGACGAGCAGCTTGCGGCCGTCCGGCGACCACGCCACGTCGGAGACGTGGCCGCCGAACGGGATACGGCGGAGATGGTGGCCGTCGCCGCCCATCATGAAGACCCCGCGTCCCGTCGTGTGCAGGCCGACGAAGGCGATCCGCTGCCCGTCGGGCGCCCAGGCCGGCTGCTGGCCGCGCGCGACGAGCGGGCGCAGCCCGCGTCCGTCCGGACGCACGCGCGAGATCCCGCCGTCCACGTCCGTGAACGCGATCCAGTTGCGAGTCGACCATGCGGGGTCGTGCCCCTCCGTGACTACGCGATGTGCCTCGCCGCCGTCCAGGTCGCTGATCCAGAGGCTCGGCGCGAGTTCGTCCGAGGAGGTTGTGAACGCCAGGCGCCGGCCGCCGGGGGAGAAGGCCGGCGAGTCCCAGCTTGATAGGGGATGCGGCAGGAACTGCAGCGTGCCTCCGTCGACGTCGACCAGGGCGAGGCCGTCGCCGGCGCGCAGCGCGACGAGCCGACCGTCCGGCGAGACGGCGGGCGCGCCGTACATGGACGGCCTGCAGTCGGGATTGGTCCTCTCCGAGCAGCTCGCCAGCACGTGGGTCCGTCCGTTCCGGCTGCGAACCACCACGCCCGCGTAGTCTGCGAAGACGTCGCCGGAGTCTTCGTCGTACGTGACCTGCTCGCCCCAGTTGTCGTACACGATCGCCCCGTTGCGGCCGGGAAACGCGGCGTGTGCTGCGGCCGGCGCGAGCATCAGCAGCGCGGCGGCGAGGAGGGCGGTGCGCTTCATGCCGGCGAGAACGGCGTCCCGCCGGCGAAGTTGCGCGCTACGCGAAGTCCTCCGCCGTGTGCGGTCCGACGCAGGCGACCGCAAGCTGGTCGGCGACGTCGCGGGCGACGGCCGCCACGTCGTCGTAGGCCACCTCGTCGAGCGCGGCGATCGCGAGGTCGGGGTCGACGTCCTCGCCGAACAGGATCGTCTGCTGCGCGGCGTGGCGCGCGACCGCGTTCGTGTTCTCAAACGCCAGCACGCGGGCGCCGGCGGCGTAGGCGCGCGCCCGCTCGACCTCCTCCTCGCGCGGGCCCTCGTCGCGCAGCTCGGCGACGATCTCGCGCATGCGGCGGTACGCCTCGACGCACTTGGTCGAGTCGAGCCCCGCCGACAGCTGCAGGATCGGCACGTCGGCGCTGTTGTGCGAGATCGCGTAGACCGAGTACGCGAGCCCGCGCTGCTCGCGGATCTCGTCGAACAGGCGCGAGCCCATCGAGCCGCCGAGCAGCGTCGCGTAGATCGTCAGCGCCGCGCGCTGGGCGCGGTCGCGCGGATCGATCGCCGGCCGGTAGGACATGCGCAGGTGCGACTGGTTCGAGTCGCGCTCCTCCACGAGCGTGCGCGCGTGCAGCCCCGGCGCCGGCTCGTACGGCTCCGGGTCGGGCAGCGTCGGGAAGCGGCCGAACAGCTCGTCCAGCGCCCCGTTCGGAGGCAGATGCTCCAGGTTCCCCACGACGAACGCCCCGCCGCGCGCACCGCCCCAGCGCCGCTCGCGGAAGGCGACGATCCCCTCGCGTGTGAACGTGTCGCGCAGGTGCTCGACGGGCCCGAGCACGGTGCGCCCGAGCGGGTGGTCGCCGAACGCGGCGTGGTCGATCAGGTGCTCGGCGACGGTCGCCGGCTGGTCGTTCGCGCGCGCGATCTCCTGGATCACGACGCCGCGCTCGCGGTCGAGCTCCTCGGCATCGAGTCGGGGCCGGCCGACGAAGTCCGTCAGCAGGTCGATCGCCTCCGGCGCGCGCTCGGCGCGCACGGTGATGTGGAACGCGACGAGGTCGTGACTCGTGTACGCGTTCAGCTGGCCGCCGATCCGCTCGGCCGTCTCGTTGACCGCTCTGTAGTCGGAGAACTTCTCGCCGCCCTTGAAGACCAGGTGCTCGAGGAAGTGCGCCATCCCGTTCTCGTGCGGGCGCTCGGTGCGCGCGCCGGCGTCGAACGCGACGAGCGCGGTGACGGCGCGCGTGCCGTCGAGCTGCAGGCGGTGGATCGGGAGCCCGTTCGGGGCGACGGAGGTGGAGATCGCGGTCATGCGCCACAACGTAGCGGGCCGAGGCCCCGGCACGCGGATCTCAGATTTCAAGCTTTGAGGCTATAAATCCTGGTTTTAAGGTTGAAATCCTGATATGCGGAACTAAAGCCCTATGGCTTGAAAAATCGATTTGAAGGTGTCAGGCTGCACATCGTGTCCATAGTCGTAACCCTCGATCAGCGCGCAAGTCGGCGCACGCCCGATCGCGTCTCGGCGATGGCGAGACGCTTGAACGTATCGCTCGACGCGCATCTCCTGCTCCATTTCGTGCGAACCGCCGGCGACGAGATGCAGGGGGTCGTCGCGACGGGGGAGGGCCTTGCGTCAGTCGCCCGTCAATGCCTCGAGACCGGCGGCTGGTGGATCGGCATCGGTGTCGGCCCGATCGACGAGCCCTCCGGGAAGACCGCGCGTGAGACCCGCGGTCAAGCCTTCTGGCATGCACGAGAGGCCGTCGAGCGAGCACGAAAGCACAAGGGCGGGTCTCCGGGCCCCATCGCCGTGATCGGGGAGCCGGTCGAGGTGGCGGAGCAGCTCGAGGCGGCGCTCAGCGCCGTCGCCTTCATCGTCAAGCGGCGGACGGCTCGCCAGCGGGCCGCCGTCGACCTCGCCCGGACCACGTCCGGCCTCCAGCCGGTCGCCAGCGCGCTCGGCGTCAGCGTCTCTGCAGTGAGTCAGTTGCTGCGCACCGCCGGCCTCGAGGAGCAGACGCGCCTGGAGCGGCTGGTGGCGAGCCTAGCCGAGAGCGTGGCGTGATGGGGGATCTTCTCGTTCGTTCGCTGATGGTCGTTCCGGTCGCCGCGTTGCTGCCGCTGGGTCTCGCTTCGGTGCCACGGCGCCTGGTGCGCATGGCGATTGCGGGCGCGCTCGTCTCTGCTGCGCTCGCGACGAACGCCGAGCATTGGCAGAGCTGGACGACCGTGGCGATCGCCGCGGCGGTCGCCGCTGTGCCGGTGAGAGACCGGAACCGGCCCTGGCCGACGCTCATGGCGACGCTGGTCGCGCTCGCGGCCGTGGTTCTGCTGACGGACGCCGGCTTGGCGGCCGATCGTCTCGTGGACCTGGCTGACGACCGGCGCGTGATCGCGATCGTCACCGGTGGCTTGGCGTGCGTGTTTCTCGGAGGGGCGCTGATCGGGGCGCTCCTGCACCCGCTCGCGATGAAGACGAGGGACGTGGGAGGGATGGAGAACGCCGGACGGCTCATCGGTTGGATCGAGCGCGCGCTGCTCTATGGCCTTGTGCTCGTGGGCGCCCCCGGTGCTGCGGCCCTGGTCATCGCCGGCAAGTCGATCGCCCGCTTCCCCGCGTTCGAGGACGACGGCTTCGCCGAGTACTACCTGATCGGCAGTCTTCTGAGCCTGTCGATCGCCTTCGGCATCGCGCTTGCGGTGCGGGCCGTCATCGGGCTGGATCCGGTCGCTCCGCTCTAGCGGCGGGGCGTCGCCGCGACGAAATCCCTGCAAAACTGCTTGCAGCACGCGCCCGAGCCTGGTCGCCCGCTCCCTGCGCACGCTACTGTCCCGGAGCTTGATGCCCGTGAAGACCGGCACCTCCCGCACCTCGCGCCGCGCCGCCGCCGAGCACTCGGCGGCCGCCGCCGTCCCGCACAGAGCGAGCCCCGCCGGGCCGTCGGTGATCGAGTTCCGCGGCGTCGAGAAGCGCTACGACGTCGGCGCGGTCGGCCTCGACCAGGCGACGTTCTCGATCGGCCGCGGCGAGTGGGCGTTCCTCGTCGGCTCGACCGGCTCCGGCAAGTCGACGATCATGCGCCTGCTGATCAAGGAGCTCGAGCCGACCGCCGGATCGATCCACGTCGCCGGCAAGGACCTGTCGGACATCACGCACAAGCGCGTGCCGTACTACCGCCGCAACATCGGCGTCGTCTTCCAGGACTTCAAGCTGCTGCCGAACCGCACCGTCTACGACAACGTCGCGTACGCGTTGCAGGTGACGGGCGGCACGCGCAAGGAGATCCGCGCGAAGGTGCCGGACATCCTGCGCCTGACGGGCCTCTCGACGAAGCTGCACAACTACCCGGACCAGCTGTCCGGCGGCGAGCAGCAGCGCGTCGCGATCGCCCGCGCATTCGTGAACCATCCGCCGCTGCTGCTGGCCGACGAGCCGACCGGCAACCTCGATCCCGAGACGTCGATCGGGATCATGCAGCTGCTCTACCGCATCAACCGCGCCGGCACGACGGTGCTGATCGCGACGCACGACAACTCGATGGTCGACAAGATGCGCCGCCGCGTGATCGAGCTCTCGCAGGGGCGGATCGTGCGCGACGAGGCGACCGGCTCGTACGTGCGCGACGAGTCGACGCGCGAGTTCGCCGTGCGCATGCGCGACGGCCTGCCCGAGTCTCCGCCGACGGTCGGGAAGCAGTGAAGCTCGGCTTCTTCACGCGCGAGGCGTCGCGCGCGCTGCGCCGCAACGCGGCCCCCTCGTTCGCGGCGCTCGCGACGATCCTGCTGACGATGCTCGTCGTCGGCGTCTTCATCCCGATCGTGCAGGCGACGACCGGCGCCGCCAACGACGTGCGCAAGCGTGTCCTCGTCGACGTCTATCTCGTGAGAGACGCGTCGTCGTCGGACGTCGCGCGCGTACGCACGCAGCTGCTCGACACCGCGAACGTGAAGCGCGTCGAGTTCGTCTCCAAGCAGCAGGCCTACCAGCAGCAGCGCAAGAAGGACCCCGAGGCGTTCGCGCTGCTGGGGGAGAACCCGCTGCCGGACACGTTCCGCGTCACGCCCGAGGACCCGGACGACGTCCTGAAGATCGCCTCCGCGCTCGCGCCCGAGGCCGCCGGGGGCGGCCGCACCCCGATCGACTCCTCGATCGAGGAGGTGCGCACGCGCCGCGACGACACGTCGAAGATCCTGCAGGTGACGCGCTTCGTGAAGCTGATGGCGGGCGTCCTGGCGGCGCTGCTGATCGCCGCGTCGGTGTTCCTGATCGCCAACACGATCCGCCTGTCGCTGTACGCGCGCCGGCGCGAGGTCGAGGTGATGAAGCTCGTCGGCGCGACCGACTGGTTCATCCGCTGGCCGTTCGTGATCGAGGGCATCATCGTCGGCGCGCTCGGCACGCTGCTCGCGATCCTGCTGCTCGCGATCGGCAAGATCGCGATCATCGACCCGCTCGCCAGCGACTTCGCGCTCATCAGCGCGCCCGAGACGATGCCCTTCGCGGTGCTGATCGCCGTCATGTTGGCCGCCGGCATCGCGATCAGCGCCGTCGGCTCGGCCGTCTCGCTGCGCCGCTTCCTGCGGGTCTGAGGGCTGAGCCCCAGCCACCCGGTACGCCGGGGCGCGCAATGCTCCCCCGCGAGAGGCCGGTCATGGCTTGCCGCGGCAGCGCTCCACGCTTGTGGGATCAGCGAGAGCCTCTCGCGGAGGACATTGCGCGCCCGGCTGACCAACAGCGCCGGGAGCGCATCAGCCAGCCACTGAGGGGAGAGGACAGCAGAGGCCAGCGCACGCGGAGCGCTCCGCAAGCGTCCGCGCAGCCGGGCGCGGCTTGTCCCTCGCGAGAGGCTCTCGCTGATCCCACGGACGCGGAGCGCTCGGAGCGGCGTTGCATGACCGGCCTCTCGCGAGGGAGCAAGGCCGCGCCCCGGCGTACCGGGGCAGCGAAACGCACCCGTCAGCGCAAGAGCGCCTTCGCCTCCAGGTACTCCTCCAACCCGAAGCGGCCGTTCTCGCGGCCGTTGCCGGACTGCTTGAAGCCGCCGAAGGGGGCGGCGAGCGAGAAGGCGCCGCCGTTGATCTCGATCTGGCCGGCGCGCAGGCGGCGGGCGACGCGCTCCGCGTCGCCGCCCCACACGCCGGCGGCGAGGCCGTAGATCGTGTCGTTCGCGATCCGCACGGCGTCGTCCTCGCCGTCGTACGGCAGGATCACGAGCACCGGGCCGAAGATCTCCTCCTGGGCGATCGTCATCTCGGGCGTCACGTCGGAGAACACCGTCGGTCGCACGTAGAAGCCGGACGGCAGGTCCTCCGGCGGCTCGGCGCCGCCGCACACGAGCCGCGCGCCCTCCTCGACGCCCTTGCGGATGTAGCCGCGCACGCGCTCGCGCTGCACGTCGGACACCAGCGGCCCGATCCCGGATCTCTCGCCCACCGGATCGGCCGGCTCGAACCGCTCGGCCGCGGCGGCCGCGATCTGCTCCGCCTCCGCCAGCCGCTCGCGCGGGACGAGCATCCGCGTGAGCGCGCTGCACGTCTGCCCGCTGTTGAGGAACGCCTTCGCGACGCCGTTCGGCACCGCCTGCGCGAGGTCCGCGTCGTCGAGGATCACGTACGGCGACTTGCCGCCGAGCTCCAGCGCGACGCGCTTCACCGAAGCCGATGCCAGCTCGCTCACGCGCTTGCCCGCGCGCGTGGAGCCGGTGAAGGACACCATGTCGACGTCGGGATCCGATGCGAGCGCCTCGCCGACGACCGGCCCGGTGCCCGTCACGAGGTTGAAGACGCCCGCCGGCAGGCCGACCGCATCGACGACTTCGGCGAGCACGAACGCGCTCAGGGGCGCCACCTCGCTCGGCTTCAGCACGACCGTGCAACCGGCCGCCAGCGCCGGCGCGACCTTGCAGGCGACCTGGTGCAGGGGGTAGTTCCACGGCGTGATCGCGGCCACGACGCCGACCGGCTCGCGGACCACCAAAGCAGTGCCGGCCTCCTCCTCCAACGGCAGCTCGTCGAGCAGGTCGGCGGCCATCCGGAACGAGGCGACCGGCAGCCCCGCCTGGATGATGCGCGACAGCTTCAGCGGCATCCCGACCTCGGCCGTCACGGTCGCGGCGATCTCGTCGGCGCGCGCCTCGAGCCCGTCCGCGACGGCGCGCAGCAGCCGCTGCCGCTCCGCGACCGGCGTCGCCGCCCAGCCCTCGAACGCCCCGCGCGCCGCCGCCACCGCACGGCGGGCGTCGGCGGCCGTCCCCTCCGGGATCGTCCCCAGCGGCCGCTCGGTCGAGGCCTCGACGACCTCGAGTGTGCCGTCGCCGTCGGGCTCGACCCATGCGCCGCCGACATACAGCCGGTCGCGCACGGCGGGACGTGACTGCTGCTCGACGGACATCGGCTCCTCCATGCTCGGAATCGGCGGCTCCAGCGAGCGTACTCGTCCGCCGGGCCCGCCGACGCCGGTCGGTACGCTGACCCGGTGACTCGCCGCTCCCCCCGCCTCGCGCGCGCCGTCGCCGTCGCGCTCGGCGTGCTTGCCGTGCTCGCGCTCGGGATCTACCTGGGCGGGCACCCGAGCAGCCTGCCCGGCCCGGTCCGCGACGCGTTCGTCGGCGACGACACGCAGCTGATGCAGCAGGCGCTCGGCACGATCGACGACATCTACTACCGCAAGGTCGACCGCGACCGCCTCGTCGACCGCAGCATCGAGGGGGCGGTCGCGAGCCTGAGAGACCAGTTCTCGCACTACTTCGACCCGAGAACGTACAAGCGCTTCGAACACGTCACGAACCCGAGCTTCAGCGGCATCGGCGTCACCGTGCGACCCGAGCGCGGCGGCCCGCTCGCGATCGAGTCGGTGATCCAGGGCACGCCTGCGGCGCGCGCCGGGCTGCGGCCCGGGGACCGCATCGTCGCGGTCAACGGCAGATCGCTCACAGGGCGCCCGTCGAGCGAGTCGATCGCGACGATCAAGGGCGAGCCGGGCACGAAGGTCGCGCTGACGATCGCGCGCGACGGCAGACGCACGACGCAGTCGGTCGAGCGCGCCCGCGTGACGCAGCCGGTCGTGGCGGAGCGGGTCGTCACGCGCGACGGCAGGCGCTGGGGCGTCGTCGTCTTCACGAGCTTCACCGAGGGATCGGCCGCGCAGGTGCACGCGGCCGTCGAGCGGCTGCTGATCAGACGCCACGTCGACGGGATCGTGCTCGACCTGCGCGGGAACGGCGGCGGGCTGCTGACCGAGGCCGTCGACGCCGCGTCGGTCTTCATCCCCGACGGCACGATCGTCTCGACCGACGGCCGTGCGCGCACGCGTCACGTCTACACGGCGACGGGCGGCGCGATCAGACGCTCGGTGCCGCTCGTCGTGCTCGTCGACCGCGGCACCGCCTCGTCGGCCGAGATCGTCACCGGCGCGCTGCAGGACCGCAGACGCGCCGAGGTCGTCGGGACGAACACGTACGGGAAGGGCGTCTTCCAGGAGATCCGCGAGCTGCCCAACGGCGGCGCGCTCGATCTCACGGTCGGTCAGTACTTCCTGCCGAGCGGGCGCAACATCGGCGGCAGAGGCGTCGCCGAGGGCAGAGGGATCGCGCCCGACGTGCGCGCCTCCGACGACCCGGACACGCCGAAGCGCGACGAGGCGCTCGACGCCGCGCTCGCCCAGCTGGTCGCCGAGTCGCGGTGACGCGCTACGAGCCACGCGAGCGCGAGCACGTCGCGCCGCGCACGAGCGTCGTCGCCGTGCTCGACAAGCGCGGCCGCTTCCTGATCGGCGAGTCGTTCTTCGACCGCGGGCCGCAGCTGATCGTCGACAGAGATCGCAGAGCGGGCGTTGGGGATCTGGTGCTGCTGCGCGTCGGCGCCCGAGGCGGCCGCGGCCACGCCAAGGTCGAGCGGCGCATCGGCCGCCCCGACGTCGCGCGCGACGTGCTGGAGGCGCTGATGCTCGAGCGCGGCCTCAGGCGCCGCTTCGACCCGGCCGTCGAACGCGCCGCCCGCACGGCGGCGGAGGGGAGCGAGGTCCCGGACGTTCCGCGGCGCGACCTGCGCGAGCTCACGACGTTCACGATCGACCCGGCCACCGCGAAGGACTTCGACGACGCCATCTCGGCCGAGCGCCGCGGTGAGAACGCCTGGCGGATCTGGGTCCACATCGCCGACGTCTCCGCCTACGTGCGGCCCGGCTCGCTCGTCGACAAGGAGGCCTACCGGCGCGGGACGAGCGTCTACGTGCCCGGCAAGGTCGAGCCGATGCTGCCGGAGGCGCTGTCCAACGGCGCCTGCTCGCTGCGCCCGGACGAGGACCGCAACGCGGTGACCGTCGAGCTGGACCTCGACGGCACCAGAGTGGTCCGGACGGCTTTCTACCGCTCGCTGATCCGCTCCGACAAGCGGCTCGACTACGACCAGGTTGACCGCGTCTTCACCGGCGCCGAGCGCGCCGAGGGGCCGTGGGCGGAGCCGCTCGCGGCCGCGCGCGAGGCCGCGGCCGCGCTGCACGCCGAGCGCGAGCGCGGCGGCGCGCTGGCGATCGAGTCCTCCGAGCCGGACTTCGCGTTCGACGCGGAAGGCCACGTGACGGCGGCGCAGCGCGTCGAGGCGACCGAGGCGCACCGCCTGATCGAGCACCTGATGATCCTCGCGAACGAGCAGGTCGCGAAGCTGCTCGCCGACCAGCGGATCCCGACGCTCTACCGCGTGCACGAGCGGCCGGAGGGCGAGGCGGCCGAGCGGCTCGTCGCGCAGCTCGCGTCGCTCGACGTGCCGACGCCGCCGACGCCGGAGTACCTCACGCCGCAGCAGGCGGCCGAGACGATCGCGCAGTGCTCGCACCTCGTGGAGCAGCACGTGCGCCGCACCGGCCAGGGCATGCTCGGGCTCAACGGGCTCGTGCTGCGCTCGCTCAAACAGGCGCGCTACGACCCCGCCAACCTCGGCCACACCGGCCTCGGCCTCACGCACTACTGCCACTTCACCTCGCCGATCCGGCGCTACCCCGACCTCGTCTGCCACCGCGCGCTGCTGAGCGCGGTCGGCGGCGGCGAGGAGACGCCGAGACCGTCGCAGCTGCCGGGCGTGGGCGACTGGTGCTCGGCGCGCGAGCGCGACGCGATGAGCGTCGAGCGCGCCGCCGACGACGTGGCGCGCGCGTTCCTGCTCGAGCGCGAGCTGTTCGAACGCGGCTGGGAGCAGGACTTCGAGGGCGAGGTGACGGGCGTGATCGGCGCCGGCGCGTTCGTCGCCTTCGGCGACGGCCACGAGGGGCTGCTGCCCGTGCGCAAGCTGCGCGGCGAGTGGTGGGAGCTCAACGAGGAGGGCACGATCCTGCTCGGCACGCGCAGCGGCGCGGCGATCCGCATCGGCGATCGGGTGCGCGTGCAGGTCGACCGCGTCGATACCGCACGCGGGCGGGTCGACCTGCTGCCCGTGGAGATGTGAGACTGCGGGTCATGGCGAAGGGCAAGGCAAAGCGCAAGTTCGCGCCGGGCGACGTGGCGACCAACCGCCAGGCCCGCCACCGCTTCACCCTGCTCGACACGGTCGAGTGCGGGATCATCCTGCAGGGGACCGAGGTGAAGTCGCTGCGCACCGGTGGCGCGCAGATGAAGGACGCCTACGCGACCGTCAGAGACGGCGAGGTGTGGCTCCACCACCTGCACATCCCGCCGTATCCGCCCGCCTACCACGACAACCACGCGCCCGAGCGCGACCGCAAGCTGCTGCTGCACCGCCGCGAGATCGACCGGCTCGTCGGCAGAGCGAGAGAGCGCGGCCTGACGCTCGTGCCGACGCGCATCTACTTCAGAGGCCCGCGCGCGAAGGTCGAGCTCGCGCTCGCGCAGGGCAAGGACCGCTTCGACAAGCGCGAGGCGATCAAGAGACGCGAGATGCAGCGCGACGCGCAGCGCGAGATGCGCGACTACCAGCGCCGCTGAGGGCCCTCAGCCGCCCTCGCGCACCGCGACGAGTTCGCTCGCCGGGTCTTCGCCGACGAGCGTGAAGCCGGCCCGGGCGAGCGCTCTCGGCAGCTCGCGGTAGAACGGCTGACCGACGAACACCAGTCTGCCGCCGGCTGCGCGCAGCGCCGCGAGCGTCTGCTCGAACTGCTCCACCGTCGGCATCTGCGGCAGGCCCGTGTAGGCCGCGACGCTGGTGACGTCGGCGTCGTAGGCGAGGCGGTGCCCGAGCGGCGCGAGGATCGCGACGGTCGCGCCGGGCGGGGCGAATCTGCGCACGAGGCGAACCGCTTCCGGCTGCCGCAGCGGCTGCTTCGAGCTCGAGCGCGCGATGCGCTCCACCTGCAGCCACGGCAGCGGGAACTGCGCCAGCGAGCAGACGGCGATCCCGCAGCCGACGAGCAGCGCGAGCACCGGGGGCGACGGCGCCAGCCGGCCGCGTTCGAACGCGCCGCGCACGACCGCGACCAGCAGCACGGCGAGCGTCAGCGCCCAGATCGAGAAGTGCGCGATCAGCGTGTCGGGATGGGAGCGGTACGCGAAGTACGCGCCGCTGCAGATGCCGAACACGCCGCACCACGCCAGCGCGGCCGTCAGCGTCGCGTCCGCGTCCGGTCGCGCGACGCGCACGGCGGCCGTCGCGGCGGCGCCGACGAACGTCGCCAGGATCACGAGGTGGAACCCGAGCAGCGGCGTCGGCAGGTTGCCGAAGCCGGCGACGCCGAACAGGCGCGCGTAGTCGAACAGCCGGCCGAGGTGGGGAAGCGTGTCGGCGCGCAGCAGCGTCAGCAGCGACACGAGCGAGAGTGCGATCGCGAGCCCCGCCGCGATCCGCCCGGCGAGCGCGAGCACCGCTTCGCGGGTGCGCGGCGGCCGCGCGCAGACGACGGCCGCGAGCGTCGCGCCGAGCGCCGGGAGGCCGAAGTCGGTGTTGTTGAGCACGACGAGTCCCGCGACGGCGAACAGCGGCACGGCCGAGCGCGGACGCTCGCCGTCGACGTGGCGCACCGTCAGCCACACCAGCAGGTAGGGCCCCGCGTAGCGGATCGGGAAGATGCCGAAGTAGTTGCCGAAGTCGAAGCGCTCGACGGTTTCCCCGCGCACGATGAACAGGCTCGTGGCGACGATCGGCAGGTACAGCGCGAGCGCCGCGAGCGGGTTGCGCGTGAGGCGCCGAAGCAGCGCGTACAGGGCCATCAGCGCGCACACGGTCAACAGCACCATCAAGGTCGTGAACGCGGCCAGCGAGCCGCCGAACGCGGCCAGCGGGAGCGCCACCACGTATGGCACGAGCGCGCCGTAGGTCGTCATGTCGACGAGCGGCGAGCGGCCGTCGAGCACGCTCATCGATTCGTCGAACGAGTACCGCAGGTGCGCGACGATGTGGTTCGAGGCGAAGGCGATGCTGTCGTCGGTGAAGATCGACGGCAGCAGCCACAGGACGGTCGCGAGCGCGGCGGCGGCGCCGCAGGCGACGCGCCCGCGCCGGTCGGCGGGGATCGCTCGCAGCCGTGCGAGCACCTCCGGCCTGGAGAGCGCGACCGCGCCGAGCGCGGCGAACGCACACGCGACGACGGTCGCGAGCGGCGTGAAGTAGGTCGGGTCGTCGAGGTCGAACGGCTCGACGTTGCGCTGCTCGAACCAGAAGACCGCGAGCGCCGCGACGAGCACGACCTGCACGCCGACGACCGCGGCATGCGCGTGCGCGGGCCTCAGGCGCGGCGGTCGCGCGGCCGCGAACGGGATCGCGAGCGCGAAGCCGAGCGCGCACACGACGGTCAGGGCGAAGCGCGCCAGCTCGGTCGGCTTCGGTTCCAGCAGCGCCCTCGCCGCGCTCGGCCAGTACGTGTAGTCGGTGCCGGTGAAGGCGAGCCGTCCGAGCGGTGGGCCGAGCACGCCGATCGCGAGCACCGCGAGCGCGAGCGCGGGGAGGAGCAGCAGCCACGCCGTCTGCTCGGCCGTCAGCGTCTGCGTGGGCGCCTCGCTGCGCGCCGCGGCGTCGCGCGCGTCCGCGCGCCGCGGCACGATCCCCCTCCGTGTCGCCATGGAGCGACCATACCGGGATCCTGCACCCCCGCTCGATGGTTGGAGCGAGCGGCGGCCGGGGCTCCGCTACACGTCGCTCAGCGTCCGCTGCAGATGCGTCGCGTCCACGCCGAGCACGAGCGCCGCGATCAGGGCGATGTACACGACCGCGACCACGGCCCGGTGCGCCGGCTTCACGCGGTAGTACGCCTCGGCCTGCTCGCCGCCGGCGCGGCGGGCTCTCCAGCGCTGCCAGGTGGAGATCGCCGCGAACAGGAGGATCAGCAGGATGATCGGGTTCGGGAACGCCACCGCGAGCGCGACCATCGCGGCGAGCCCGACGAACCACATCCACGGCGCCATCGCCGCCATCGCACGGCCGCCGTCCAGCGGCACGACCGGCAGCAGGTTGAAGAGGTTCAGGAAGAAGCCGGTGAACGCGAGCGCCTGCCAGAGCTCGTTGCCCGTGATCAGCCACACGGGGATCAGCAGCGCCGCCCCGAGCGAGCCGAGCACGGGGCCGGCGAGCCCGACGCGCGCCTCGGCCGCGGCGTCGTCGCCGAGCGACTTCGCGGCGACGACCGCGCCGAGGAACGGGATGAACATCGGCGCGCTCGCCTCGATCCCCTCGCGCCGCAGCTGGATCACGTGGCCCAGCTCGTGCACGAGCAGCAGCAGCACGAAGCCGGCCGCGAACCGCCAGCCCCAGATGAGGCTGTACGCCGCGACCGACACGAGCATCGAGCCCGACGTCGTGAGCAGCTTCAGCTTCGGCAGCAGCAACAGGACGCCCTTGAACTTCGCGAGCAGGGCGCCGAGCACGGCGAGCGGTCCCGGCAGACGGCGCCAGCCCGTGCGCGGCTCGGTCGGCGGCAGGCCGAGCTGCTCCGGCAGGGCCGGCGGCGTGGAGGAGGCGGGCGGAAGCCACTCGACGCGCTCGCTCATGCGATCAGTCTGGCAGCTACACTTGAGGGCGCACTAAACCTCAGGGGACGACAGGCTTCGACGTGGTTGTCTTCGTGGGGGTGGTTGCGAGCCGAGGTCCCGGTTGGCCTCGTAAAACCACCGGGAAAACCATACGTGCGGACTCTCACGAGTACGCCCTCGCCGCCTAGCACCTAGCTAGCGCCGTGAGGTTTCGGCCCCCGCCAGCCTGCCGCGGGGAGGTTCCGGAATCAGAACGCAGGCTCACCCGGCGAGGCCCGCCTCCGCCGAACCGGGGACATTTTCAGGAGGCTGGTCCCCCGCAACCCGGCCGGCGAGGCGAGCGGGGGACGAGACCAGAGCGCCGGCTACGCTCGTAGACGCCACCCTTCACGCGACCGCGGACCCGGGTTCAATTCCCGGCGTCTCCACTTCCCGGCCCGACCGGCGTGTGCCGGCCGGACCGGTGCGCGCGCCGCTAGCGCTGCTCGATGCGCAGGAAGTTGCCCGCGGGGTCGCGCACCGCGGCGTCGCGAACGCCCCAGGGCTGCTCGACGGGCTCCTGCAGCACCTCCGCGCCGGGCGCGCCCGCGAGCTGCTCGAACGTCGCGTCGAGGTCGTCGGTGCCGAAGTGCAGGGGCCGCAGCTCGCCCTTCGCGAGCAGCGCGGCGATCGCGTCGCCGTCCTCCCGCGAGCGGCCGGCGTGCGGCTGGGACAGCACGATCTGGATCTCGGGCTGGCGGTCGCTCGCGAGCGTGACCCAGCGGAAGCTGTCGCGGGCGACTTCGTTGCGTACGGTCAGGCCGAGCGCGTCGCGGTAGAAGGCGAGCGCGGCGTCGACGTCGTCGACGAGGATGTGGACTGCACTGATGGAAACGGTCATGGGAGCGACCCTAGGTCAGCGCCGCCCCGGGCGCTTCTCCGAAACTGCTCGAATGCCGGGCGGGCTTCCTCGGCCGCGTCAGCAGCATCGCCTGGCACCCCGGTACGACCTCGAGCTCGCCGTGGTCGCGGGAACGGTAGGCGCTCGGCGTCTCGCCGACGACCTGCGTGAAGCGCGCGGAGAAGGAGCCGAGGCTCGTGCAGCCGACCGCGAAGCAGGCGTCCGTCACGCTCATGTCGCCGCGCCGCAGCAGCGCCGCGGCGCGCTCGATGCGCCGCGTCATCAGGTACGAGTACGGCGTCTCGCCGTACGCCTCGCGGAAGCGGCGGCTGAAATGCGCGGTCGACATCAGCGCCGTGCGGGCGAGGGCGGCGACGTCGAGCGGCTGGGCGTACTCGCGGTCCATCCGGTCGCGGGCGCGCCGCAGATGCCGCAGCTCGTCGAGGTCCACGGCGACCTAGTATGACCGCCGTGTCGCCCGAGTCGCACGCCGCCGACAGCCACGACCTGATCCGCGTGCACGGCGCGCGCGTGAACAACCTGAAGGACGTCAGCGTCGAGCTCCCGAAGCGGCGGCTGACGGCGTTCACCGGCGTCTCCGGCTCGGGCAAGAGCTCGCTCGTGTTCGGCACGATCGCCGCGGAGTCGCAGCGGCTGATCAACGAGACCTACAGCGCGTTCGTGCAGGGCTTCATGCCGACGCTGACGCGGCCCGAGGTCGACCTGCTCGACGGCCTGACGACCGCGATCGTCGTCGACCAGGAGCGGATGGGCTCCAACCCGCGCTCGACGGTCGGCACCGCCACCGACGCGAACGCGATGCTGCGCATCCTCTTCAGCCGGCTCGGGCAGCCGCACATCGGCTCGCCCAACGCGTATGCGTTCAACGTCCCCTCGGTCAGAGCCAGCGGCGCCATCACCGTCGACCGCGGCGGCAAGACCAAGACCGAGAAGGCGACCTTCCACCGCCTCGGCGGCATGTGCCCGCGCTGCGAGGGCATGGGCTCGGTCAACGACGTCGACCTGACCGCCCTGTTCGACGACGCCAAGTCGCTCAACGAGGGCGCGCTGACGGTCCCCGGCTACACGATGGACGGCTGGTACGGCCGCATCTTCCGCGGCTGCGGCCTCTTCGACCCGGACAAGCCGATCCGCAAATACAACAAGCGAGAGCTGCACGACCTGCTCTACAAGGAGCCGACGAGAGTCAAGATCGAGGGGATCAACCTCACGTACGAGGGGGTGATCACCAAGATCCAGAAGTCGTTCCTGTCCAAGGACGTCGACGCGCTGCAGCCGCACGTCCGCGCCTTCGTCGAACGGGCGGTGACGTTCACGACCTGTCCCGCGTGCGACGGCACGCGGCTCAGCACGGAGGCGCGGTCGTCGATGATCGCGGGGAAGAGCATCGCCGACGTCTGCGCGATGCAGATCAGCGACCTGGCCGACTGGGTCCGGGCGCTCGACGAGCCGTCCGTGGCGCCGCTGCTCGCCGGGCTGCAGCACCTGCTCGACGCGTTCGCGCAGATCGGCCTGGGATACCTCTCGCTCGACCGGCCGTCGGGCACGCTGTCGGGCGGCGAGGCGCAGCGCACGAAGATGATCCGCCACCTCGGCTCCTCGCTGACCGACGTCACCTACGTCTTCGACGAGCCGACGATCGGCCTGCACCCGCACGACATCGAGCGCATGAACGAGCTGCTGCTGCAGCTGCGGGACAAGGGCAACACCGTGCTCGTCGTGGAGCACAAGCCCGAGACGATCGCGATCGCCGATCACGTCGTCGACCTCGGCCCGGGCGCCGGCGCGGACGGCGGCGCCGTCTGCTTCGCGGGCAGCGTGGAGGGCCTGCGCAGAAGCGACACCACCACCGGCCGCCATCTCGACGACCGCGCGACCCTCAAGCAGGTGGTGCGGCCCCCGTCCGGCGCGCTCGAGATCCGCGGCGCCTCGACGCACAACCTCCAAGACGTGGACGTCGACATCCCGCTCGGCGTGCTGTGCGTGGTCACCGGCGTCGCCGGCTCCGGCAAGAGCTCGCTGATCGACGGCTCGGTCGCCGGCCGCGACGGCGTGGTGGTGATCGACCAGAAGGCGATCCGCGGCTCGCGACGCAGCAACCCGGCGACGTACAGCGGGCTGCTCGAGCCGATCCGCAAGGCGTTCGCGAAGGCCAACGGCGTGAAGCCCGCCCTCTTCAGCTCGAACTCGGAGGGCGCCTGTCCCGCCTGCAACGGCGCGGGCGTCATCTACACCGAGCTGGGCGTGATGGCGACGGTCGAGTCGACCTGCGAGGAGTGCGAGGGGAAGCGCTTCCAGGCGTCGGTGCTGGAGTACGGGCTCGGCGGCAAGGACATCAGCGAGGTGCTCGCGATGCCCGTCGCGGAGGCGCTGGAGTTCTTCGGCGACGGCGAGGCGCGCACGCCGGCGGCCCACAAGCTGCTCGACCGGCTCGCCGACGTGGGACTCGGCTACCTCACCCTCGGCCAGCCGCTCACGACCCTGTCCGGCGGTGAGCGACAGCGGCTCAAGCTGGCCACCCAGATGGCGGAGAGCGGCGAGGTCTACGTGCTCGACGAGCCGACCACCGGCCTGCATCTCGCCGACGTCGAGCAGCTGCTCGGCCTGCTCGACCGACTCGTCGACGCCGGCAGGTCGGTCGTCGTGATCGAGCACCACCAGGCGGTCATGGCGCACGCCGACTGGATCGTGGACCTCGGTCCCGGCGCCGGCCACGACGGCGGTCGGATCGTCTTCGAGGGCTCGCCCGCCGACCTCGTCGCCGCTCGCTCCACCATCACGGGCGAGCACCTCGCGGCGTACGTCGGCGCCTGACTTGAGCCCGGCTCGCCGCGGACACGACATCCGTCCACGGCCCTCCTGGACGAACGTCGGGAGGCCGATCCAACCGGCATGCCCGGTCGCCTCGGCATGCGCCTCCCCGGCGCGGACAGAACGCTCAAGCTGCTGCTCGGAACATCGTGGATCGCAGGACGCGTCGGCACCGAAGCGCGCGGCAGCGGCGCGCGCCCGCGCTACGGGCGCTTCTTCGAGCGCCATCAGCGGCTCGCCGCCGCGTTCGCGCTCGCGGCGATGGCGTGGGGCGCCGTGTACCTGACGTGGCGCATCGGCTGGACCGGCGACGGCGCGAGCCCCGTCACGTTCACGATGCTGCTCGTCACGGAGATCTACGGCTTCTGGGCGCTCGGCACGCTCACCTGGTTCTCGTGGCGGCATCCGCAGGTCACGCGCCCGCCGATCAGCGGCCGTCCCACGGTCGACGTCTACGTCTGCACGTACGACGAGCCGGAGGAGGTCGTGCTCGCGACGCTCGCCGGCTGCCGCGCGCTGCGCTATCCGCACACGACCTACCTGCTCGACGACGGGCGCCGCGAGCACATGCGCGCGCTCGCCGAGCTGACCGGCGCCGTCTACATGACGCGCCCCGACAACGCGCACGCGAAGGCCGGCAACATCAACGCCGCGCTCCCGCGCACCGCGGGCGAGCTCGTCTTCATGCTGGATGCCGACCACGTCCCGATGCCGGACGCGCTCGACGCGCTCGTCGGCTACTTCGAGGATCCGGCGGTCGGCCTCGTGCAGAGCCCGCACGACTTCTCCAATCAGGACTCGGTCCAGCACTACGCGGTCGGCCGCCACGAGCAGTCGCTCTTCTACCACGTGATCTGCCCCGGCAAGGACCGCCACGGCGCGGCCTTCTGGTGCGGCTCGGCGGCCGTCATCCGGCGCGAGGCGCTGCTCGGGATCGGCGGCGTCGCGACCGAGACGATCGCGGAGGACTTCCACACGACGATCCGCATGCAGCGCAACGGCTGGACCTCGCGCTACCACGACGAGGTGCTCGTGCAGGGCCTCGCGCCGCACGACCTCGACGGCTACCTGCTGCAGCGCGACCGCTGGTCGCGCGGGAACCTCGCCGTCTTCACGCTGCCGGAGTCGCCGCTGCGCGCGAAGGAGCTGACGCCGCTCCAGCGCTTCTCCTACTGCGTCAGCCTCGCGTCCTACCTCGCGCCGCCGATGCGCCTGCTGCTGCTGGTGACGCTCGCGCTCGTGCTGTGGGCCGGCTGGCTGCCGATGCAGGTCGACTGGGTGAGCCTCGCGATCCTGTGGTTCCCGGCCATCGCGCTCAACCTCGCCGCCGGCTCGGCGCTCGCGCGCGGCTACATGCGGATCGCCGAGACGACCCACTACGAGCTGATGACGATGGGCATCTACACGCGCGCGCTGCGCTGCGTCGTGTTCCCGGGCAAGACGGCGTTCAAGGTCACGCCGAAGGAGGGGATCGACCTCGGCGGCGCGCATGCGCTCGGCCGCCTGAAGATCGCGTGCGCGCTGGCGCTGGCGCTGGCGGCGGGGATCGTCATGCGCGTGCTCGACCTGTGGGGCGTCGGCCCGCTGCCCGACCTGCCGCCGATCGCCGAGGTCGTGATCCCGCTGCTTGCGCTGATCGAGCTGCGCCGCATCCTGCGCACGCTCGTGCTCGTCGCCGGCCGGCGCCAGCGGCGCCTGATCTACCGCTTCGAAGGCGACGCGCCCGCGCTCTGCCTGACGTCCGACGGCTCGATCCCGGGCCGCCTGCTCGACGCGAACGCGGCCGGCCTCGGGCTCGTCGTGAGCGCGCCGATCGAGGCCGGCGCGCAGGTGCCGATCCGGCTTCAGCTCGAGGACAGCGAGGGCGCCGCGCGCGACGTGGACGTGCTCGCCGAGGTGCGCTCGTGCCGCCCCGGCGCCGACGGCTTCGTGCTCGGCACGCGCATCGTCGAGCTGGACCCGGCCGCGCGCGTGGCGCTGATGGAGTGGTGCTACGTCGTCTGCAGCCACCAGGAGGTGCGCGGCACGCGGCCCGCCGTGCGTCCCGCGGGCGCGCCCACGGCGTTGCCGAGCGCGCCGGCGCCGCGCGTGCCGCAGCCGGCCGCGAGCATCGAGCCGGTCGCTGACGCCGCGGCGGCCTGAGCGTGTGGCGCCCGCAAGCGGTGCGTCATTGCTCTGGAATCATGTTTAATGGGATGCGCCACAACGGCGCGAGGGGCGTCGGAAGCGGCGCCCGGAGGGTCCCATGGCTGACATCGCAGGGTTCGTCTCAGAGGTTCGCGATCACTTCGGCATGCGCCCGGTCGTGCCGCTCGAGTTCCCGATCGAGATCGGCGACGTCGGGACGATCGGCAACGACGGCAGCTGGCGGCCGATCACGACCGTGCGCCACCGCTTCCATGTGTATCCCGGGCGCATCCGCCGCACGACGGACGGGCGCGTGTGGGAGCTGTGCTCGGGCGACGACGTCTCGTTCCGCCTCTACGGCCGCGGCGAGACCTCGCAGCTGATCCCGGCGGTCGCCCACGCGAAGGCGCGCGCGGAGATCACGCTCGACTCGCCCGCCTCGTTCGTGTTGGCGGCGCGCGGCGTCACCGTGCGCAGAGCGGTCGAGCTCGACGCGCTGATCGACAGAGTCCACCTCGCGTACCACACGCGCCGCGAACGGCCGGAGGAGGGACGCTGGTACAAGGAGTTCGCGTTCGTGTTCGAGGTCGCCGACGCCGAGCGCTTCACCGCGCTGCTGCCGGCCAACGGCCGCGCGCGCGTCGCGATCACGCCGAAGGGCACGGCCGGCCCGCCGGGGACGCCCGAGCAGCTCGCCTCGCTCGTGCGCTTCGGGCCGGGGGCGGAGGACCTCGAGCGCACGAACCAGCGCGACGCGCACGGCCGCTTCTACCGCGCCTACCGGCTGCGGCCCGAGGTGCTCGCGCGCTGGCGCGAGGAGCCGTGGTCGAGATCGCGCGGCGTGATCACGTTCGAGTGGCCGACGCCGTCGTTCGAGGAGACGTTCGAGGAGATCTGACGAGTCGCGTGCAGCGTCGCTCGAGCAGATGGGCGGCGACCCAGAAGCGCTTGAACGCCGGGTTGCGCGTCTGTCCGTGGTGATAGCGGTAGTAGATCTGCTGGGCGATCGCCGCCAGGCGGAACAGGCCGAAGACCTCGTAGAAGGCCCATGCGTCGGTGCCGATGCCGGTCAGCTCGCCGTAGCGCGCGACGATCTGCGCGCGTGTCGGCATGCCGGGCAGGTGCGACGGCTGTCTGCGGAACAGCTGGCCGGCGCGCCCGTCGTCGGCCTGCACCCAGTAGGCGAGAGAGCTGCCGAGGTCCATCAGCGGATCGCCGATCGTCGCCAGCTCCCAGTCGAGCACAGCGCGCACATGCAGGGGGTTCGCACGGTCGAGCACGAGGTTGTCGAGGCGGAAGTCGTTGTGGATCACGCACGCGCGCACGTCGTCGGGCTGGTGTTCGACCAGCCACCGCATCACCGGCTCGAACGACGGCACGTTCCACGTCTTTGCGCGGCGGTAGCGCTCCGACCAGCCGGCGACCTGCCGGCGCACGTAGCCGGGGCCGCGGCCCAGCTCCGTCAGCCCGGCGGCGTCGGGATCGACCGCGTGCAGCTCCGCCAGCAGGTCCACGAAGCGCTCGCCCAGGCGGCGCATCAGCTGCGGGTCGGTGCCGATCTCGCGCGGCATCCGCACGCGCGGGATCACGCCGTCCACTCGCTCCATCACGTAGAAGTCGCTCCCGAGGACGCCGTGGTCGGTGCACAGCGCGACCATCGCCGGCACCTGCGGGAAGACCGGCTTCAACGCCGCCTGGATGCCGTGCTCGCGCGCCATGTCGTGGGCCGAGGAGGCCTTCGTGCCGGCCGGCGGCCGGCGCAGGATCAGCGCGCGCTCCGGATAGCGCAGCAGGTAGGTCAGGTTCGATGCGCCGCCCGTGAACTGACGCACCTCCGGCGGGCCGTCGCCGAGGCCGGCGACCTCTGCCCGCCGCAGCCACGCGTCGACCGCCGCGACGTCGAACGCGTCCTCCTCGCGCACCGGCCGTTCGTCGCTCACATCAGCGGCTCGGCCTCGCCGCGCTGGCGGCGCAGCTCGCGCCGCGCGATCGACAGCTTGTGCACCTCGTCGGGGCCGTCCGCCAGCCGCAGCGTGCGCATGTGCGCGTACATGAACGCGAGCGGGAAGTCGTCCGAGACGCCGCCGCCGCCGTGCACCTGGATCGCCCGGTCGATGATCTTCAGCGCGATGTTCGGCGCCGCGACCTTGATCCCCGCGACCTCGACGCGCGCGTTCTTGCCGCCGACCTTGTCGACCAGCCACGCCGTCTTCAGCACGAACAGTCGCAGCATCTCCAGCTCGATGCGCGCCTCCGCGATCCAGTCGCGGATGTTCGAGCGCGTCGAGACCGGCTTGCCGAACGTCTCGCGCTCGTCGGCGCGCTTGCACATCAGCTCGAGCGCCCGCTCGGCGGCGCCGACCGCGCGCATGCAATGGTGGATGCGACCCGGGCCGAGCCGCGCCTGCGCGATCAGGAAGCCGGCGCCCGGCGCCGCGATGATGTTCGACTGCGGCACGCGCACGTCGGTGAAGCGCAGCTCGCCGTGGCCCTCGGGGTCCATGTAGCCGAACACCGGCAGCGAGCGGACGATCTCCAGGCCGGGCGTGTCGAGCGGGACGAGCAGCATCGACTGCTGCGCGTAGACGGGCGCCTCGAGCTCCGTCTTGCCCATCACGATCAGGATCCGGCATCTGGGGTGCATGACCCCGGTCGTCCACCACTTGCGGCCGTTGAGGACGAAGTCGTCGCCGTCGCGCTCCATCCGCAGGCTGATGTTCGTCGCGTCGGAGGAGGCGACGTCCGGCTCGGTCATCGCGAAGCCGGAGCGGATCTCGCCGTCGAGCAGCGGCCGCAGCCAGCGCTCCTTCTGCTCCTCGTCGCCGAACTGGTGCAACACCTCCATGTTGCCGGTGTCCGGCGCCGAGCAGTTGCACGCCTCCGAGCCGATGAAGGTGCGCCCGAGCAGCTCGGCGAGCGGGGCGTACTCGACGTTCGTCAGGCCCGCGCCGTGCTCCGGATCCGGCAGGAACATGTTCCACAGGCCGCGCCGCCGCGCCTCCTCCTTCAGCTCCTCCATGATCGGCGGGTGCACGTGCGGCGTGTCGGCCGCGCGCACCTGCTCGACGTAGACCTGCTCGGCCGGATGGACCTGCTCGTCGAGGAACGCCTGGAGCCGCTCGCGGTAGTCCTTCGCACGGTCGCTGATCTCGAAGTCCACGGCTGCTCCTCTAGGACGGGACCGCGCGCGGCCCGGGGACGTTGCGGAAGGCGAAGGGCGCCGGCTCGCGACCCGGCTGCACGAACCAGCACTCGCCGGCGACATCGAGCGCGAACAGCCGCACGACCGTCTCGGCGACCACCTCGGCGGGGATCAGCGGTATCCCCGCGGCGACCAGGTCGGCGGCGAACGGGTCGGTCATCGCCGACACGGCGAAGCCCGGGCAGACGGCGTTGACGCGGATGCCCTCGTGCGCGAGCGCCGGCCCGAGCGAGCGCGCGAGGCCGACGACGGCGTGCTTGTTGGCGCTGTAGATCGGCTCCATCGGCACGGCGGTGAGGCCGGCGAGCGAGGCGGTCGCGACGATCGCGCCGCGCGCGGGGCCCTCGTTGCGCCGCAGCGCGGCCAGCACGGCGTGCGTGCCGAACGCGACGCCGTCGAGGTTCACGCCCATCGCGCGACGGTAGGCCGCGAGGTCGAAGTCCTCGCCGAGCCCGCAACCGCTCGTCACGCCGGCGTTGAGGTGCGCGAGGTCCAGCCGGCCGCAGCGCTCGAGCACGAACGCGACCATCGCGCGGTTCGCCTCGAGGTCGGAGACGTCGGTCGCGACGAAGTGGCCGCCGAGCTGGGCGGCGACGTCCGGCCCGGCGCTGTCCGGCAGGTCCGCGACCACGACCTCGGCGCCGGCTGCGGCGAGCATGAGCGCCGTCGCGCGGCCGAGCCCGCTGGCGCCTCCGGTGACGAGCGCGACGCGGTCGCGCAGGCGCGAGAGGTCGACCTGAGTGCTGAAGGCGCTCGCCACGGGGCGTACAGTCTGATCGTGGAGAGAGCGGGATGCGCCGGCAGCCGGGGCCGCGTCGATGTGCCAGCACGGACAGTCGGCGGTGACACGGTCGAGGCGCACAGCTACGCTGCGATGTCAGCAAGCGGACCGCATCCGGTCATCGCCCGATGGCCGCGGCGCGATTTGCTTGAGAGGCTTGTCGCGGCTGCCGACGTAGGACGAAGAGGCCGCTTGCCAACGCACATGGACGACTTTCGCCAGTCCGCCGCCGTACCCGCAGCCCGTCGACGTGACTCGACGACCGGTCGGCTGCTGCTCGGGCTGCTCGTCGTCCTCGCGCTCGCGCTGCTGCCCGCGAGCGCGTTCGCGGACGATGGCGACGGTGGCGTGCCGACGCCGCCGGCCGCGCAGCTGGCGCCGCTGGACCTCGTCCCCGACCAGCCCGTGGCGCCGGTCGAAGCCGCGTCGTCCGAGCCCGCTCCGCCGGCCGAGTCCGCGCCCGGCGAGCCCGCGCCGCCGAGCGAGCCGGCCCCGCCGGCCGAGCCCGCGCCCGAACCGGCGCCGAGCGATCCCCCGCCGGCTCCCGCCGAGCCCGCTCCCGCGCCGAGCGAGCCGGCCCCGCCCGCCGATCCCGCTCCGAGCGAGCCGGCGCCGCCGGCCGAACAGACGCCGCCGGCCGACCCGGCTCCGAGAGAGGGCAGAGCGTCCAAGCCGCCGGCGGACGAGCACCAGGTGCCTGCCGACGATCCGGTCGTGTCGACCACCGTCACGGCGCCGGCGCCCGCGACCGTCCTCGCGTCCGATCCGGCCGCCGCCGATCCGGCGAGAGACCCGGAATCGACCGAACCCGCAGGCGACGGCGACGGCGACCAGGCGAGAGCGGTCCGCGCCGCGCTGCGGAGACTCGGCATCGGCACGATCGCCGCGTCCGCGCCCGCCGGCACCGACGCCGCCGGCGCTGCCGCGCCCGCGTCCGCCTGCACGCCGATCGGGACGGTCGAGATCTCCGCCGCGCCGCACTCCGCCAACGGCTTCGTCGTGCACGCGACGGTGCGCGCGCATCGCAGCGGCGACGCGCCGCCGCTCGTGCGCGGACCTCCGGCGCCGCACGAGCTGCCGTCCGCTCCGGTCGCGAGCGCGGGCGGCGGCGGCGCCGCCACCGGCGGCGTCGGCGGCCAGCGCGACTGCGCGATCCTCGCCGATCGCATCGTCTTCACCCTGGCCGAGGGCGGC
>DASVFS010000200.1:0-17585 GCA_036379915.1 Conexibacter sp.
CGAGGTAGTGGCGATCGCGCGCGTCGCCCGCCTGCACGACGGCGCGCGCGAGGTCGGGGTTCGCGCCGATCGCGCGCAGCCGGCGCGCGAGCTCCCCGTCGAGGCGGTCGGCGGCCGACGCCGGGCGGCGGAAGACCGCGAACGCGTCGCGCGCCGCCGCCGGCGGTGCGCTCGGCAGCGCGGCGCCGGCCGGCGGCGGCGCGGCCTCCGTCCCGGTCACGCTGCCGGCGTCCCCGCCCGACGTCCCGACGGCGGCGACGGCCGTCCCCGCCGCGAGCACGATCACGCCCGCGAGCGCCATCCCCAGGCTTCGCATCTTTCTCGAACCGGTCATGTCGCTCCTCAATATCTCGCGAAGCCGTTCATCGGATAGTCGTACGGGTTGTCGCCGTTCGCCGACCCCGCGTGCATCGAGACCGAGTTGTTCGGATACGGCGCTCTCCCGCCGCCGTTGGACCACACGAACACGTAGGTGCCGTAGCCGCACTTGCGCGCGTAGTAGTACTGGTGGTCGTCCGGTCTCGTGAGCTTCGAGCAGAGGTTCATCGTCGGGTAGTTGTTCGCCCACGCGCCGGTGTAGCCGTAGGTGTGCGTGTACGGCGCGTAGCACCAGCTGTTCGGGACCACGAGGTCGCAGTTCCAGTACAGGTCGGTGGCCCGCGCCGTGCCGGCGTGCGTGAAGGCCGCGCAGATGGCGAGCACCGCCAGCGCCGTCGCCCACGCCAGCTTATGGTGAGGCTTCCTTGTGTATTGCATCGGCGCGACGCTACTGTCGCCCGACGGCCCCCACAACGCCGTTTACGGCCGGCTCGCCGCCTGCTCGTCCTTGCGCTTGACGAGCAGCCACTGCGCTCCGCGCCCGCCGGCAGCGGGGCGGGTGCGCTGGAGCGCGAAGCCGCCGCGGAGGCGCTCGCCGTGCAGGACGAAGACGCCGTGGCCGCGGTCGAGCGCCTCGGGCCAGGGGACGCGGCCGCCCTGCTCGTACGCGCCCCCGTCCCAGACGTCGGCGTCGTCGGAGGCGGGCGCGTCGAGCTCGATCGCGAAGCGCTTGTCCGCCGGATCCATCGACGGGCCCTTCGGGACCGCCCACGCGCGCACGGCGCCGCCGACCTCGAGCCGCAGCTCGAAGCCGCGCGCGGCCCGGCGCACGGCGAACCGTCCCGCCGGCACGCCGCGGATCGCGAACTGCTCGTGGCCCTCGCGCTTCACCGACGCGACCGCGACCTCCGCGACGTGCGCCGCCGGCGGCCCCTCGCGCAGGAACGCCTCCAGCGCGGCGAGCGCGTCCTCCGTCCCCTCGGCGTGCACGAGCACCTCGTCGCGCTCGCCGTTGCGGACCCAGCCGAGCACGCCGAGCTCGCGCGCGCGGCGGACGGTCGCGTCGCGGAATCCGACGCCCTGCACCCGCCCGCGCGCGACCGCACGAATCGCCTGTGCCGCAGCCATGCCCGGAGTCTGCACCACCGCGCTCGGACGCGACCGCTCGAAGACCCCTGAGCGCCGAGCAGCGCCCTGAGCAAACGGCTACATTCGCGCCCCACCCACCCACCCGGAGGACTCACTTGCGAATCACTCGTACGGCCGCGGCCGTCGCGCTCGCGCTGCTGCTGCAGGCGACGGCGACGAGCGGCAGCGCGCTCGGCGCGGCGACGATCAACGGGATCGCGTCGCAGGGCGGCAACTGGCAGTGGTCGAGCGGCGGCGCGCTCTACGCCAGCCTGATGGGCGCGAAATACCGGCACGCCCGCTACAACGCGCCCTGGAACGTCGCGCAGCAGCCGGCCGCCAGCGCGGCCTGGCAGGCGACGAACAACTGGATCCAGAGCGCCACCGCGCAGGGCAAGTCGCTGCTGATCTCGTTCAACAACGCCAACAGCTGCAGAGACTCCGGCGTCGCCGCCGGCGTGCCGTGCACGCCCGGTCCTCCGACCGAAACGCAGTTCAGAAGCGCGCTGGCGGCCTTCCGCGCGCAGTGGCCGCAGGTGAGAGCGTTCACCGCGTGGAACGAGCCCAACCACAGCGTCATCGGCGACCGCTGGGACGGCGCCGCGTGGCACCACGACGCCGAGTTGACGCCGATCGGGTCGCCGACGCTCGCCGCGTCGTACTTCCGCGCGCTGCAGCAGTCGTGCGCCGGCGGGTCGTGCACCGCCGTCGCGGGCGACTTCTCCGACGGCTCGGGCTCGATGGGCAGCTACGTGACGAGCTACCGCAACCAGCTCACGACCTGGGGCATCACCCCCTCGCGCTGGGCCGTGCACGCCTACTCCGCCGTCAACAACGGCGCCAACGGGTGGATCTCGACGTTCATGAGCACGATCGCCGGGAGAACGGAGACGTGGCTGACGGAGGTCGGCGTGAAGGTCTGCGACGCCGGGCTCGCCTACCCCGGCGACGCGGCCCAGGTGACGGCCGCCGAGCGGCTCGTGGAGCTGATCTCCGCGTACAACTTCGCGCGCAGCTACTACTACATGCTCGAGGGGAGCCAGACGCCGGCGAACTGCCCCGGCAGCTGGGACAGCGGCCTGCTGCAGAAGGGCAGCGGCGCGGTCGACGCCCAGCCGCGCTGGGCGTTCCGCGTGCTCTATCCCGAGCTCGCCGGCCGCTCGTGGGCCATGCGCAACGCCAACAGCGCCGGAGCGACCGACGCGGCGGTCGTCTTCTCCCAGGGCGGCGCCCCGCTCGCCGGCGACTGGAACGCCGACGGGCGCGACACGCCCGGGACCTTCCAGGCCGGCTCCGTCCTGTGGTCGCTGCGCAACACGCTCTCCTCCGGCGGCCCGCAGACGGCCTTCCAGTACGGCTTCTCCGACGGCATCCCGGTCGTCGGCGACTGGAACGGGGACGGCGTCGACACGCCGGGGCTCTTCAGAGCGTCGACGGCGACCTGGTACCTCAGCAACAGCCTCGGCGGGACGGTCGCCGACCTCACCTTCTCGTACGGCTTCTCGAGCGGGGTCCCGGTCGTCGGCGACTGGGACGGCGACGGCGACGACACGGTCGGGATCGTCGACGTGCCGAACTCGCACTGGTACCTGCGCAACACCAACGACAGCGGCGTCAGCACCGTGGACTTCACCTACGGGTTCCCGGGCGGCGTCCCGTTCAGCGGCGACTGGGACGGCAACGGCACCGACACCCCGGGCATGTACCAGGCGTCGACCGCGCAATGGTTCCTGCGCAACTCGAACTCGACGGGCGTCGGCGACGTCGGCTTCACCTTCGGCGTCGCCGGCGACAGCGGCATCGCGGTCGGCGACTGGGACGGCAACGGCACCGACACGCCGGCGATCGTGCGATAGCGGCGATCCACGCCGACGGCGGGAGGGCGGCCGGCCGGGCCGCCCTCCCGGGAGACCGCTTTTCGGCGTGCCGCCCTTGAGTGGTCAAGACCCGTAGCCTGCACGGCGACGTGCACGCACTCCCCCGGCTCTGGCGCGAAACGGACTTCCGCTGGCTCTTCCTCAGCCAGACGATCTCCACGACCGGCGACCGCATCGTGCTCGTCACGCTGGCGCTGCTCGTGACCGAGCAGACAGGCTCGACGACCGACCTCGGGATCGTCGTCGCGGCGCAGACGGCGGCGCTCGTCACGTTCCTGCTGATCGGCGGCGTCTGGGCCGATCGGCTCCCCCGCCACCGCATCATGGTCTCGACCGACCTGATCCGCGCCGCGCTGCACGCGCTGCTCGCGCTGCTGATCTTCGCCGACGCGCTCGAGATCTGGCAGCTCGTCGCGATCGAGGTCTGCTTCGGCGCCGCCGAGGCGTTCTTCCGCCCCGCCTACAGCGGGCTCGTGCCGCAGACCGTCCCCGAGGAGCTGATCCAGGAGGCGAGCGCCGCCAACGGGCTGACCCAGACGCTCGCGGAGTTCGCCGGGCCGGCGATCGCGACCGTGCTCGTGCTGACGCTCGGGACCGGCGCCGCGTTCGCGATCGACGCGGCGACGTTCCTCGTGAGCGCCGGCCTGCTCGCGCTCGTGCGACCGCGCGCGCGCGGCGAACGCCCGCAGCGCACCTCGCTGCTGACCGAGCTGCGCGACGGCTGGCGCGAAGTGCGGGCGCGCGCCTGGGTGTGGGTGACGATCGCCGTCTTCGCGCTGCACCTCGTGCTCGGCTTCGCGCCCTACGTGGTGCTCGGGCCGACGGTCGCCGGCGAGCGCTACGGCGATCCGGCGCTGTGGGGCTGGGTCGCCGCCGCGGTCGGCCTCGGGACGGCCGCCGGCGCGCTCACGGCGCTGCGCTGGCGACCGCGCTTCCCGCTGCGGACGGGGATCCTGCTGACGGTGCCGTTCGGACTCGTGCTGCTCGCGTTCGCGCTCGGCGCGTCGCTCGCGCTCGTGCTGCCGTGCGCGGTCGCGGCGGGCGTCGGGCTCGCGCTGTTCGGCGTCTGGTGGGAGACCGCGCTCGCGCAGCGGATCCCGCCGGAGGCGCTCTCGCGCGTCGCCTCCTACGACTGGATGGGCTCGTTCGCGCTGCTGCCGCCGGGGCTCGTGCTGATAGGCGTGATCGCCGAGGGCGCCGGCGCGACCACGGTGATGGGGATCGCGGGCGCGGCCGCTTCGCTGCTCGTGCTCGTCGCGCTGCTGCCGCGCGAGACGCGCACGCTGCGGCGCCTCGCCGACAGCCCGACGCCGCCGCTGCACTCGGGCGTGACGCCGGGGACGAGCGGCGACGCCCTGCCCTAGTCGACCTGCTGCAGGTCCTTCGGCAGCGTGTTGAGCCGCTCGCAGCCGTCGTCGGTCACGAGCACGAGGTCCTCGATCCGCACGCCGAGCTCGCCGGGCAGGTAGACGCCCGGCTCGACCGTCACCACGTGCCCGACGGCGAGCGTCGCGTCCGACGCTCTCGACAGGCGCGGCGCCTCGTGGATCTCGAGCCCGACGCCGTGCCCGAGCCCGTGGCCGAAGCGCTCGCCGAAGCCGGCCGCCTCGATCAGCTCGCGGGCGACCGCGTCGGCGTCGCGGCAGCTCACGTCCGGACGCACCGCGTCGAGCCCGGCCAGCTGCGCGCGCAGCACGAGCTCGTAGATCTCGCGGGCGCGCTCGCCCGGGTCGCCGACCGCGAACGTGCGCGTGCAGTCGGAGCAGTAGCCGTCGAGCTGGGCGCCCCAGTCGATCGTGACGAGGCGGTCCGCCGCGATCGCCGCGTCGCGCGGGACCGCGTGCGGCAGCGCGCCGTGCGCGCCGGAGGCGACGATCGTGTCGAAGCTCGGGCGCTCGGCGCCGAGCAGGCGCATCTCCTGCTCGAGCGCGAGCGCGACGTCGCGCTCGCTGCGGCCGGCGAGGCCCTGCGCGAGGATCCGCCGCAGCGCGGCGTCCGCCAGCTCGGCGGCGGCGCGGATGCGCGCGACCTCGTCGGCGTCCTTGCGCTCGCGCAGCCGTTCCAGCACGCCGCCGGCGGGCACCAGCTCGACGCTGTCGGGCAGCGCCTCGCGCAGGCGGTCGAACGTGCGCACGGCCATGTGCTGGTCCTCGATCCCGAGTCGCAGGTCGCCCTCCGGCAGCGCGGCGACCGCGTCGTCCAGCAGGTCCTGCTCGCCGACGCGCCGCTCGAAGCCGTGCACCTGCTGCTCGGCCTGCGTCACGTAGCGGAAGTCGGTGATGAAGACGCGCAGCCGCTCGCCCACGAGCGCGACCCCGTTCGTGCCCGTGTAGCCGGTCAAGTAGCGGACGTTGACGAGGTTGGTGACGAGCAGCGCGTCCAGCTCGCGCTCCTCGAGCAGCGCGGCGAGGCGGTCGGCGCGCTGCTCGGACGCGCCGCTCACGAGGCGAGCTCCTCGCGCAGCCGCGCGAGCGCGTCGCGGTAGCCGTCCGGGCCTCTGCCCGACACGGTGGCGACGCACAGGTCGCGGATCACGGACATGCGCCGCCACTCCTCGCGCGCCGCGACGTCGGACAGGTGCACCTCGACGGCCGGCAAGCCGGTGATCTCGAGCGCGTCGCGGATCGCCCACGAGTAGTGCGTCCATGCGCCCGGGTTCAGCAGCAGCCCGTCGACGGTGTCCTCGAGCCGGTGCAGCTCCTCGACGAACGCGCCCTCGTGGTTGCTCTGGAAGAACTGCACCGCAAGGCCGAGCTCGGCGCCCCAGTCACCCACGCGCGCCTCCAGCTGCATCAGCGAGAGCGTGCCGTAGTGGCCGGCCGGCCGGCGACCGAGCTGGTCGAGGTTGACGCCGTGCATGACGGCGATGCGGTTGCGAGAGACGTTCACGAGCTCAGCTCCCGCACGGCGGCCCGCACCTCGCCGTCGTCCACCTGGCAGCCCGGGCGCGCGGCGCCCGGCGCGTCGAGCAGCACGAACGGCACCGCCTCGCCGCTGCGGCGCTTCTTGTCGCGCGCGGTCGCGACGAGGATCGCGTCGGGGTCGACGCCCTCGTCGAGCTGCGTCGGCAGCCCGCGCGCGGCCAGCAGCGCCGCGACTTCGGAGCGCAGCGCGTCCTGCCCGGACAGCCGCAGCGCCGCGAGCAGCCCGAGCCCGACGGCCTCGCCGTGGCGGTAGCGCGCGTAGCCGGTCACCGTCTCGATCGCGTGGCCGACCGTGTGGCCGAGGTTCAGGACCTGGCGCAGGCCGGCGTCGCGCTCGTCCATCGCGACGACCGCAAGCTTCGTGCGCGCGCACGCGAAGATCACGTCGGCGTCGGGATCGTCGCCGCGGCGCACGCGCTCCCACAGATCGCCGCCCGCGATCAGCGCGGTCTTCAGCACCTCGGCGTAGCCGGCCGCCGCCTCCTCGCGCGGCAGCGTCTCCAGCGTCGCGACGTCGGCGACGACGGACGACGGCTGGTGGTAGGCGCCGACGTAGTTCTTGCCGTTCGGCAGGTCGACGCCGGTCTTGCCGCCGTAGGCGGAGTCGACCTGCGCGACGAGCGTCGTCGGCACCTGCACGAACGGCACCCCGCGCTGGTAGGTCGCCGCGACGAAGCCGGCGAGGTCGCCGACGACGCCGCCGCCGAGCGCGACGACGTGGTCGCTCTGCGTCATGCCGCGGTCGGCCAGCTCGATCCACACGCGTTCGGCCGTCGCGAGCGACTTGTGCGTCTCGCCCGCGGGGATCTCGATGCGCGCCGCCAGCTCGCCGAGGCGATCCGCGTAGCGGGGCCCGACCTGGTCGTCGGTCACGAGGAAGCCCTGGCCCGGGACCGGCGAGAGCGGTTGGTCGAGCAGACCGCGGCCGACGAACACGGGGTAGTCGCCCGAGGCCGAGCTCGCCCACAGCAGGCGCGTGCCGAGCGGCGCCTCGGCGAGCGCGAGGATCGACGGCAGCGCGTCGTCGATGCGGTCGCGCCGGTCGGCCGGCAGCACGACGTCGGCCGCCGCCATGTAGAGCGGGCGGCGCCGCACGTACAGGTCGCGGAACTCCTGCGGGTCGCGCGCGAGCGGGCGGCCGCGGCCGGCGGCGCGCTCCCACGCGACGTTCACGTCGACGTCGAGCAGCACGGTGATGTGGCGGGCTCTGAGCGCGTCGCGGATCCGCTCGGAGTGCAGCGCGCCGCCGCCGAGCGAGTAGACGCCGCCGTCGGCGCGCTCGAGCATCTCCCCCACCAGCTCGGCCTCGACCGCGCGGAACGCCGCCTCCCCCTGCTCGGCGAAGCAGCGGTCGATCGGCATCCCGATGTGCTCGGCGATGACGGCGTCGGCGTCGGTGACCTCCAGCCCGAGCACTCTCGCGAGCCGCCGGGCGGCCGTCGTCTTGCCGGCGCCCATGAAGCCGACGAACACGAGCGCGCGGCCGGCGGGCGGGCGCAGCGGCCCGTCGTGCGTCAGGGGCGGCGCCATCCGATCCGCTCCTCGTAGGCGCGGACCGCCTCGCGGACGTCGTCGATGTGGTCGCCGCCGAACTTGCGGCGGTACGCGTCCGCCAGCACGTAGGCGAGCATCGCCTCGCCGACGACGCCGGCGGCGGGGACCGTGCACGAGTCGGTCCGCTCGCGCAGCGCCTCGGCCGGCTCCTTCGTGTCGATGTCGACCGAGCGCAAGGGCTTCGTCAGCGTCGGGATCGGCTTCATCGCGACTCTGACGACGAGCGGCGTGCCCGTCGTCATGCCGCCCTCGAGGCCGCCGGCGCGGTTCGTCTCGCGGTAGAACCCGCCGTCGTCGCTGTAGAAGATCTCGTCGTGCGCCTGCGAGCCGGGCCGCTCCGCCAGCTCGAAGCCGTCGCCGATGCCGACGCCCTTCATCGCCTGGATCGACATCATCGCCATCGCGATGCGGCCGTCGAGCCGCTCCTCCCAGCTGACGTGCGAGCCGAGCCCGGGCACGAGCCCGAAGGCGATCACCTCGTAGGTGCCGCCG
Source organism: Conexibacter sp. (assembly GCA_036379915.1). Lineage (GTDB taxonomy): Bacteria > Actinomycetota > Thermoleophilia > Solirubrobacterales > Solirubrobacteraceae > Conexibacter. The sequence goes on from DASVFS010000200.1 coordinate 8,294, forward strand.
AGCGACTCGTTCGCCTTGCGCAGCACGTTGATCTCCTGCACCATCGCGGCGCTCGCCTCCGCGTCGAGGCAGCGCACCGGCGACGCGTCGACGTGCGCGAAGTCCTCCACCGTCAGCGGCCGCTGCGGCGCCGGCGCCGTCACCGACGTGATGCGCGTGACGTGCGAGCGGATCTCGACGCCGAGCGCGCGCAGGAACGCCTTGCAGAGCGCGCCGCCGGCCACGCGCGCGGCCGTTTCGCGCGCGCTCGCGCGCTCGAGCACGTTGCGCACGTCGTTCGTGCGGTACTTCCAGGTGCCGACGAGGTCGGCGTGGCCGGGCCGCGGCAGGTGCACCTCCGGCACCTCCCCCTCGACCGGCCACGGGCTCATGCGCTCCTCCCAGTTGGCGAAGTCCCTGTTCGGGATCTGCAGCGCGACCGGCCCGCCGAGCGTCCGGCCGTGACGGACGCCGGCCGTCACGTCGGCGCGATCTCTCTCGATCTTCATGCGCCCGCCGCGCCCGTGCCCGAGCTGGCGGCGCGCCATGTCGCCGTTGATCGCCTCCCGGTCCAGCTCCAAGCCGGCCGGCAGACCCTCGACGACGCACGTGAGGCCGGGGCCGTGCGACTCGCCGGCGGTGATGAGACGGAGCGCCATGAGGCCGTACAGGTTACGTGCGCACCCCGGCGCACGCTGCGCGGTGCGCCGGCCGCCCGGCTACGGCAGGTCGGCCAGGCTGGCGCTGGAGAGGCGGCCGTGCGCGCGCCCCATGCGGGCGCGCTCGGAGGCCCACGGGGCGATGTGCAGCACGCCACGACGCTCCGCGTAGCGGAACGGGATGCGCGTGCGGCGCACGACGACGCTCGACGAGCTGCGCACGCGCGCGCCCTCGAGCAGGCGCGCGCCGGCGCGGGAGGTGCGCGCATAGGCGCGGCTGGCGAGCGCCTTCGAGGTCGTCTCGTGCACCGTCACGTCGACGAGGTCGAGCTCGTACTGCGTCACCGAGCCGTCGGCGTCGGCGAAGTCGAGCAGCGCGACGTCGCCTCTCTTCAGCACGATCGCCTCGCAGGTCTTGCGCGAGGGCACGCATCTGCCTTCGCCTTGGGCGTGCACGTCGGTCGAGACGAGGAAGACGGCCGTCTGGCGGTCGGCGCGCATGCCGAGGAACACGACGATCGGCTCGGCGGCGCTCGGCAGCGGCGTGAGCCGCGGCACGTCGTCGAGCTTGCGCAGCTTCAGGCCCGCCTTCCCGAAGCGCACGTCGATCGTCGCGTACGAGTAGGTCTGCTGGGGGCTCGACGGCGTCTGGCCATCCGAGTCGCCGCCCGCGCCGCCACCTCCGGCCGAGCCGCTCGTGTCCGAGCCGCCCGCGGACGAGACGACGCCCGCCGTCGACGCGGTCGTCGTGCTCGTGGCTTCCAGGTGCTGCTGGCGGAACGGGTTCTTCGCGCGACCGCGCAGCGGCGCGCTCGGCTCGTCGGCCTGCGCCACGGCGACGACCGGCTCGCCGCCGGGCGGCGTGTCGCCGGGTGCGCGCGCCGCCGCGGCCGCGGCGGCCTGGGCCGCAGGCGGCGTCGTCGCCGCGGGCGCGCCGTCGTCCGTCGAGGCGGCGGGCTTGGCGAGCAGCAGCGGAACGGCCACGAGCGCGAGCACCAGCAGCAGCGCGACCGGCCACAGCCGCCGCTCGACGAGCTCGTTCAGGAGGTTGCGCAGCGGTCTCATCTCACCACCGGGGTCGCGGTTGCCACGCCCATCGGACCGGTTGGCACCGAGTCGTCCGAGCCGCCCGGCGCAGTCGTGCCGGCGGGCGCCGCGGCGGTCGCGCCGTCCGTCAGACCCTGCGACGCCGGCAGCAGGTACGCCGTCGCCGCCACGTTCGCCTGGATCTGGGGGAAGCCGTCGGGCCCGGCCGCGAGTGCGATGCCGTCGATCGCCATGAAGCGCCCGCTGACGAGCATGCGGCGGTTGCCGACGACGAGGAAGCGCTCGAGCCGCCCGACGAAGTCCGACAGGCGGAAGAAGTCGCCCGTGAAGGTGAAGCTGAACGGCATCGTCGGGAAGCCGGCCGCGCCGACCGTCGCCCCGGGCGGGAGCGTCGCCGTCGTGAGCTGCGTGGCGGGCGCGCTGGTCGCCGGGGGCGCCGCCGCGGCGGCGCCGGAGCCACCGCCGACCTTCAGCTCGCGGAAGTCGATGTGGGTCGCCTCGGCCGCGCGCTCCACCTGCAGCAGCAGCGACGGGACGTTGTCGTCCTCGGGGACGGCGGCGCCGAGTCGCGCGACGGTCGTGTACGCCCGGTCGTAGCCGCGCTTGGCCGCCAGGCCCGCGGCCGCGTCGGCCTGCGCCTGCGCCAGCGCCTGGCGCTCGGTCGCCACGTCGTCGGACAGACGGACGGCCTCCTTGCGCTGCGGCGCAAGCATGAGGAACCACGCGGCGGCCACGACGACCGCGGCGAGCACGACGCCGATCAGCGTGCGGTCACGTTGCGTCATCCGCCCCCACCCCCCTGCGGCTGCGGCGTCGCGCTGTCCGAGGGCGCCGGCGCGCTCGCCGGCGAAGGCGTCGTGGCCGTGCCGCCGGTGTCGGCGACCGGAGCGGTGCTCGTCGTGGCGGCGCCGGCGGGCGGCGCGACCGTCGGGATCGACGTGAAGAAGACGACGAGGTGGAACGCGGGGAAGTTCGTGTGCCCGTGCTGGCAGTCGCCGCCGGCGTCCTTGCTGGAGTCCGCCAGCGAGACGCGCTGGACGCTGCGCAGCAGGCGCAGGCGCGAGACCAACCGCACGACGCCCTCGTGGTCGACGGTGCAGCCGCTCAGCTCGATCGCCGGGTTCGGGATCGCGCTGCGCAGGGCGCTCGCCCCGCCGGACTCGCCGCCTGCGACGGTCACGCCGGTCGTGACGGTGCCGGTCAGCGAGCTGAGCCAGACGTCGTCGGGGATCACGGTCGAGAGGTCGCTGAACGCGCGGTGCCAGTCGAAGCGCGCCGAGCCCAGCTGGCGCACCGTCGCGACGCGCGCTCTCGCGAGCGTCGCGAACTCGCGGTACGGTCTCGTCGCGTCGGCCTGCGCCTGCGCGACGACGCGCTCGCCCTGCACCGACGCGAGCTCGCTTCTGCGCTCCTTGATCGTGTTGCCCGTCAGGACCTGCGCGGTCACGAGCACGAGCAGCAGCGCGAGGCCGCCGAGCAGCAGCAGCGGGCCGGCGCTCGAGCGGCTGCCGCCGGCGACATCGGCGGGGATCAGGTTGACGGCTCTCATGCCTCGGCCTCCGGCTCCGGCTCCGGCGCGACGTCGAGCTCAGCCGTGGGCTCCGGCGTCGGCGCCGGCGTCGGCGCGGGGTCGAACGCGGCCTCCGGCTCCGGCTCCGGCGCGACGTCGAGCTCAGCCGTGGGCTCCGGCGCGGGCGCGGGGTCGAACGCGGCCTCCGGCGCGGGCGCGGGATCGAACGCGGCCTCCGGCGCGGGCGCCGGGACGAACGCGGGCTCCGGCGCGGGGGCGGGCTCCGGCGCGGGAGCAGGCGGCTCGACGGCAGACCGCGGCGGCGCCTCCTCGATCGCGAGCCCGGCAGCGATCGCGAGGCGGTTGGCGGCGATCCCGCCGTGGCCGCCGGCGCGCGTCTCGTGGACGACGCCGGCCGTGACCGGCAGGCCGGTCGCGGCGCCGAGCGCCTCGCAGAAGCCCGGGATCGCGACCGCGGGACCGGTCAGGACGGCGTGCTCGGCGGCGAGCGCGCCGACCTGCGCACGGTGGAAGTCGAGCGAGTTGCGCACCTCGTCGGCGATGCGGCGCACGCCGTCGGCGAGGACGCTGCGCGCCTCCTCGACGACCTCCGGGTCGCCCTCGATCTGCTCGAGCGGCGTCGTGAGGCCGACGTGGACGAGCCACTGGCGCGCGTGCTCGAGCGTCAGCCCGCGGCGCTCGGCGAGCGCGCCGGCGAGCGCCTCGACGCCGCCCGGCACCACGCGCGTGAAGACGCACGTCGTGCCCTCGGCGAGGGCCAGGTTCGTCATCCCGCCGACGCTCACGTACAGCGTCGCCCCGGGCGTGCCGTCGTGCAGCGCGCGGATCATCGCGAAGGCCGCGAGGTCGATGCCGACGGGGCGCAGCCCGGCCTGGCGCGCCGCCGCGTGGAAGCGCTCGACGACGTCGCGGCGCGCCGCGACGAGCACGACGCGCGTGCGCGGGCCGTCGGGCGTGTCGACCACGCCGAGCGCCTGGTGCGAGAGCACCGCCTGGTCGAGCGGCATCGGGATGTGGTCCTGCGCCTGAAAGCGGACGGCCGCCTCGATCTGCTTGTCGTCCTCGAGCGGCGGCAGGTCGATCGTGCGCACCACGATCCGCTGCGTCGCGACGCCCAGCCGGACCTTCTTGCCCAGCTTGTTCGCCTGGAACAGCTCGCGCAGCGCCTCGGCGAGCGCTTCGACGTCGGCCACCTCGCCGTCGCGCAGGACGCCGGGCGGAAGCGTGGCGCCGGCCGCCCGCTCGACCGTCAGGGTCCCGTTGACGCGGACCTGTGCGGCCGCGACGAAGCCGGGCTCGATGTCGAGCCCCACGACGGTCTTCGAACTGGTGCGCGGAGATGCCATGTCAGGGGGTGAGGATCGGCCGCGGGAGCGGCTTCCGTCCTGCTATCGGCGTTTCGGCGCCGCAGGTTGAGCGTTCGCTTCCCAGGCCGCGGCTGCGGGCTATGCGAACGTCGCGAGGTACCAGTCGACGAGCGCCGGCCCCGCGAGCAGGGCGATGCAGCCGCCGAGCGCCAGGAAGGGGCCGAACGGGATCGCGGTCTTGCGACCCTGCTCCACGCCGCGGCGCGCCATCACGCCGACGCCGACGAGCGTTCCGGCGACGAGCGCGACCAGCAGCGCGACCGCGACCTCGCGACCGAGGAAGAGGCCGAGCATCCCGGCGAGCTTCACGTCGCCCATCCCCATCCCGCCCGGGCGCGCGAGCGCCGCCAGCAGCAGGAATCCGCCCGCCGCGGCGCCCGCGATCAGCTGCTGCGGCACGCCGTCCAGGTCGGTCGCCGCGCCGATCGCGAGCGCCGCCACGGCGCCGAGCGCCGTCAGGCGGTTCGGGATGATGCGGTGGTCGAGGTCGATCAGCGCGATCGGGACGAGCAGCGCGACGAGCACGAGTCCGAGCAGCGCGTCGTGCACGCCGTCGTTCGCGAGCACGACGCCGGCCGCGAGCGCCCCCGTCAGCGCCTCCACGAGCGGATAGCGCGCTGAGATCGGCGTGCGGCAGTCGCGGCAGCGGCCGCGCAGCGCGAGCCACGACAGCACCGGCACGTTGTCGTACGGGCGCACCGGGTGCGCGCAGCCGGGGCAATGCGAGCCGGGCGTCGCCAGCGACTCGCCGCGCGGCAGCCGCCACGCCACGACGTTGAGGAACGAGCCGACGAGCAGGCCGCCGAGCGCCGCGAACACGAGGAGGAGCACGGTCTGGGTCAGCTGTTCGGGATGATCCGGAACGTGTTCTTCGCCAGGTTGGGCTGGGCGTACGCCGTCGCGGCGTTGAACGCGCGGGAATCGAAGATGATGTTGTACTTACTGCTGCCGGCGTCGATCGTGCCGCATTTGTCGACGAACAGCGAGCCGTAGATCGAGCCGGTGCCGTGCACCATGAAGACGGGGCCGTTCTGCTCTCTGCTGGTGCATGCGCCGCTCGCCGGCGTGGCGCCCGAGGCGTTGACCATGTAGATGACGCCGAAGTAGCTGATGTTCCCGTTGAACTCCAGCGAGCCGTCGCCCATGACGATCATGCCGGGGACGTCGGTGCTCGCCGGCGGGGAGCTGCTCATGTTCCAACTTCCGCCGTTGTACGAGCAGGCGCCGCCCGGAGGATTGTCGACGTACACCAAGCCTCTGAGGCTGGACGGACACGTGCCGTTGTAATACGTGCCGCTCGCCTGGGCGGCCTGCTTGAGCGAGGCGAGATCGGCTTGCGAGACCGCCGCGTAGCCGCCGTTCGGATCGACGTAGCCGCCTTGGTAGTTGCTCGCCGGATTGAGCTGCCCCTTGCCGGGGTCCCACCCCTCGCAGGGGTCGCCGTAGCTCGGCGTGTAGCTCGAGTCGCCGCACCGCACGTTCACCGAGCCGGTCAGTGACGACCCCGGGGCGGCGTCCGTCGTCTCGATGATCACCTTGTTTCCGCGGTTGCTGGTGAACGCGCCGCCGGAGGTGATCGTGTTGTGCGGCAGCTCGACGATCGTGGTCTGCCGCACCATCAGCGCGACGACGACCCGCTTCTGGCCCTGGATGACCGTCTGGGATCGGATCCAGATCTTGCCGTTGCCGTTGGCGTCGTAGGAGGGAGCGGCGGCGGCCGCCGCATCGCTGTAGTAGCTGGTGCCCTGTCCGCCGCTGTCGTCGACGAGCTGAACGGTCCACTGCGGACTGGTGTACAGGTGTCCGGTGTACGTGGTGCTGAGGCTGTTCGCCAGCGCGGTGCCGGGACAGGAGGTGCTCGGCGTCGTGCTCTGGTTGCAGGCGGACGTCGCGACGGTGGGCCAGGATTGCTGGAGCAGGTTGGCCCGCGCGTCGAGGGCGGCCTCGGCGTTGTTGTACGTCGCCTCGCCCCGCGCCTCGAGGCCGGTCTGATGACTCTGCCCGTCCGCTTGCATCAGGACGGCCATCCCCAGGCCGAGGACGATGAACAGGATGATGATCGCGGGGACGAGCGCCGAACCGCTCTCGTCGCCGGACAGCCGCTCGAGTCTCATGTCACCGTCACCTGTTGAGTCGTTGTCGTCTCTACTCCGGTCTGATCCGTGACGGTCAGCGCCACGGTGAAGGTGCCGGCGCCCGGTTGCCAGCTGACCAAGCCGTTCGAGGCGATCGCCAACGTGCCGGCCGAGGGACACGGCGACGACGTGCAGGCCCAGGCGTATGACAGCTGCTCGTTGTCGGGGCTGTACGACTGCCCTGCGTTCAGGATCACGCCGCCTCTCCCCGTCGCCGTGTAGGTGAACTGCGCGACTGGGGCGTGCTGCTTGTTGCGGAGGTACGCGGAGCTCTGGATCTGGGTCGTCGCGCCGCTCAGGCTCGGCGTCGGGTTGACGCGCAGGTTGACCTGGATCGTCGAGACCTGGGTCAGGTCGGCCGCTGCGACGCTGTTGCCGTCGAGCCCGTTGTTGAAGCTGAAGGCCGGATAGCCGGAGGTCTGCTGGTAGCGGTTCATGACCGACTCCGCGAGGACCGTGTACACCGGCTGACCGGCCGCCGGCGTGAACGTCGAGTCAGGGCACGCGATCGTCTGCGTCGGATCGGACGTCCACGGGTTGGCTGATGGCGTCGAGGTCGACCACGTCTGGGTCTGAGCGATCAGCCGCTCCAGGCTGGCGCTCCCGCTGCTCGAGTCCTGCGGGATGCAGTACCGCACGCGCCGGATGCCGCTCACGTTTGCGCCGCTCGGCGTGCCGATGGTCTGGAACACGAGGTCATAAGGGGTCGCTCGCTCCAGCAGCTTCGGCGTCGTCAGGGGACTGGAGACGTTGCGAAGGTCACGCACGATCCGGTCGACGGCGAGCCGCGCCCGGTCCTGCGCGTCGAGTCGCTTGGTGGCGGCGGCGGATTGGCGCATGTAGGAGTCCAGGATCGTGAGCGTGGCGGAGAACACGATCAGCGACGCGACCATCGCCACGAGCAGCTCGACCAACGTGAAGCCGTCTTGTCGGCGCAGCGCGCTCATTGCGTCACCACCGGCGAGCACGGCGACTCGTTGAGGTGGGCGTCGACGGCGGTGATGCAGTAGCTCTGCTGCACGCCGCCCGGGTCGGGGGAGCCGTCGGTGTAGCTCGTGACGGCGGGAGAGTTGCCGACGAGCTGGTAGCGATCCCCCGGGACCTGCACCGCGCGGTTCGACGGCCAGCGGTAGACGCGCCACGCCTGGACCGCGTTCCAGCTGTCCGGCGCGGCGGGCGAGGGCGCGTTCCAGCTCAGCGCCAGCTGACCGCCGCTGAGCGTTCCCGAGAGCGTGGACGGCGCATACGGCTGATGGTCACACAGGTTGGCGTCGACTCTCGGAGACTGGGCCGTGCTCTCGCGCGGCACTCTGGTGGTGGGATCGGTGTCGACGCCCACGACCCAGTAGTAGTGGGTGGTCGTGTAGCTCTGGGACGAGCTCGTGCACGGGTTGGGCCGAGCCGACGGAATCGGCGGGGCAAAGGCCGACGCGGGCGCGTCCGCGCAGCTCGTGCCGGTGACGTTGCCGCTCGCGCCGCACGTGGTGACGAGCTGGGCCGCGTTGCTGCCGTACTGGTGATAGACGTGGTAGTAGAGGACGTCCTGATCGACGCTCGGCACCCACTGGATCTCGACGCCCCCGATCAGGTCGTTCCATCCGGCGCTGAACGAGGTCGGCGCGATCGCCTGGTGGCGATTCAAGGTGACGACGACGGTCGAGCGCGTCCCGCTGTTGCCGTCCACGTCGTAGGCCACCGCGGTGATGGCGTAGGTGCCGTCAGCGGTCGGGAAGTTCCACGTGAACGACGACGACGTGCCGGACGGCGCGTACGGATCCGTGGCGGTCGTCGGGATCTGCGCGCTCGGCGGCGTATTCCCGTTGACGAGCCACTGGATGCGGGCGGCCGTCACCGTCGTCGTGACGTTGAAGGTCAGCGAGGAGCCGCTGGTGACGGTGACACCCGGGCCGGGACAGGTGGCGGACGTGCTGAGACAGCTGACTGCCGGCCCGTTCACCGGGCGGCTGTAGACCAGGATCGTCTGCTTGATCACCGGCGTGCTGCGACTGCTCGGCGTGACCGTCACCGAGACGCGCTTGTAGTCGTTCGGGTTCGAGTCCTGCGTGCCGTTCGATCCGACGTCGGGACACCACACCCCGCCGCTCGCGGGAGGCGAGTCGTGGTTGCCGTACCCGTCGCTCGGATTGTCGAGGTCGCAGACGGCGAACGAGATGCTGAATCTCGTCGTGGTGCCGGACGACACGGCCCGCGTGACGACGAGGTTCGAGCCCGAAAGGGCGGCTTGCGGCACCGCCGACTGGAGCGCCGAGGCGATCGCCGTCTGGGTGAGCTGGGTGGAGGCGAGCCCGCGCGCGTCCTCCAAGACCTCGCGCGCCAGGTTGGTCTCAGCCTGTCGCAGCCGGGTCGTCGAGATCGTGTGGTCGGCCGAGATGAGCATCTGGAGCAAGCCGCCGAGCCCCACGACCAGCACCAAGGCCGCGACGAGGACCTCGACGATCGTGAAGCCGCCCTGCTCGGAGATGCGCGATCGAGGCATGAGGGCATCATCGGCAGCAACGGCGGAAATCCGTAGCGAACGCATGCCGGCGTCGACCCGATGTGCCCTGCCACGCA
>DASVFS010000201.1:0-20003 GCA_036379915.1 Conexibacter sp.
TCCGACGCGCGGCCCCGCGCACACGCGCGAGGCCGTCCCACTGCTGGTGTTCGGGGGCGATCGCCGGCCGCGCGCGATCGGCACCCGCACGACCCTCGCGGACGTCGGGGCGACGCTCGCCGAGTGGCTCGAGCTGCCCCCGACCCAATGCGGATCCTCGTTCCTGGAGCTGCTGCGATGACGCGCACGGTCACGACCAGCCACGCGCTGCACGCACGGCCGGCTTCGCTGCTGGCGAAGACGGCCGCGACCTTCGCGTCGCAGCTGACCATCACCGTGGAGGACGGCGCCGCCGACGCGAAGAGCGTGCTCGCGCTGATGGCGCTCGACGTCCAGGCCGGCGACCGCGTCACCGTCAGCGCCGAAGGGCCCGATGCGGACGCGGCGCTGTCGGCGCTCGCTCACGACCTGACAGCCGGCGAGGCGCACGATGGCTGAGCGCGGCAGCGGGATGCGCGCCGACATCGCCGAGCAGCCGCGCGCGGCGCGGGCGGCGGTCGACGCGGCCGAACAGGCGCTGCGGCACCTGCCGCGGCCGCGCGGCGTCATCCTGTTCGGACGCGGGACGTCCGAGCATGCGGCGCTCTACGGGCGCTACCTGCTGGAGACGCGCACCGCGCTCCCGGCCCTCGTCGGCTCCCCGTCCGTGGCGACGCTGTACGGCGCGCGGCTCGACCTCGACGGCTGGCTCGCCGTCGGCGTCTCGCAGTCCGGCGAGACGCGCGAGATCGCGGACTGCCTGCGCTGGGCCACGACCCGCCGGGCGCGGACCTGCGCGATCACGAACGACGCCGAGTCGCCGCTCGCGCGGGAAGCCGACGTCGCGGTGACGCTCAACGCCGGCCCGGAGCGGGCGGTCGCCGCGACCAAGACGTTCACGGCTCAGTGCGTCGCGCTCGCCGTGCTCGCCGGCGGCTGGGCCGACGCCGCAACCGACTGGCCGCGGCTGGTGGAGGCGATCGACGCCGCGACGCAGCGCCAGCCGCCAGCGGAGGTGGTCGAGGCGCTCGCCGAGGCGGAGCTGCTCGTCGCGCTCGCGCGCGGGCTCCACGTGCCGATCGCGCTCGAGCTCGCGCTCAAGGCGATGGAGGGCTGCCAGGTGTGGGCGACCGGGGCCTCGTGGGCGGACCTGCTGCACGGGCCGATCGCCGCGCTCCCCGGCCGCGCGACCGTGCTGACGCTGCGAGCAGGCGAGCTCGGGGGCGATCCGCGCGAGCGCCTGCGCGCCGCGGGCCACCACGTCGTGGACCTCGCCGGCGAGCGGCTGCCGGCCGGCCTCGAGCACCTGCAGCCGATCGTCGACCTGATCGCCGGCCAGCGAGCCGTGCTCGAGGCGGCGCGGCGCCGGGGGACCGATCCGGACCGCCCGCCGGGCCTGACCAAGGTGACGCAGACATGAGCCTCGCGGGCCTCGGCGCGTCACCGGGCACTGCGCGGGGACCGGTCGTGATCCTGCGGCCGCGGCCGCTCGACGGCCCTCCGGTCGACGCACCGGCGGACGCGCTGCGCACGGTCGCCGCCGAGCTGGAGCGGCTGGCCGGCGGCACGAACGCCGCGGCCGCCGAAATCCTCTCGGCGCAGGCGGCGATCGCCGCCGACCCGCAGCTGCTCGACGCGGCGTCGGAGCTGCACGCGGGCGGCGCCGACCCGGTCGCAGCACTGCGCGACGCGGTTGCGCCGTACCGCGCTGCGCTCGCGGGCGCGCGCAGCGCCTACCAGCGCGAGCGCGTGCGCGACCTCGACGAGATCCTGCGCCGCGCGATCGCGGTGCTCGAGCGCTCCGACGGCGTCGAGCGCCATCCGCCCGTTCCCGGCATCCTCGTCGGGAGCGCGATCACGCCGGCCGACACGGCGCTGTTCGAGCACGCCGAGTTGCTCGGCGTCGTCTCCGGCGACGGCGGCGACCTCTCCCATGTCGCGATCCTCGCGCGCTCGCTCGGGATCCCCGCGGTGCTCGGCGTCGGCACCGGCGTCGACGCGCTTGCCGCCGGCAGCTGGGTCGCGGTCGACGGGGCGCGCGGGACGGTCGAGCAGCTCGCCGACGGCGGTGCGTACGCGCCTCGCGAAGCCGCGCCCGTGCCCGTCCGGCAGCGCGGGCCGGCGCGCACGAAGGACGGCGCGCCGTGCCTGGTCCACGTGAACGTCGGCAACCGCGCGGACGTCGCTCAGGCGGCCGCGCTGGGCATCGAGGGTGCCGGTCTCGTGCGCACGGAGCTCGTGTTCGCCGACCGCGCCGACGCACCATCCGTGGACGACCAGCGCGCGGTCTACGACGACCTGCTGGACGAGCTGCCCGGACCCGTGACCGTGCGCCTGCTCGACGTCGGCGCCGACAAGCCGCTGCGCTACGTCGCGCACGACGCCGGCCCGAACCCGGCGCTCGGCGAGCGCGGCGTGCGCCTGCTGCTGCGCCACCCGCAGCTGCTGTGCGACCAGGTCCGCGCGCTGTGCCGGAGCCGCCACGCGGAGCGCATCCGCGTGATGCTGCCGATGGTCGCGCGCGCGGAGGAGGTCGGAGCGGTGCGCCAGATGCTCGAGCCGGTCTTCGAACAGGAGGGGCGCACGCTCCCGCTCGGGGCGATGGTGGAGGTCCCCGCCGCCGCGGTGTGCGCGCGTGAGCTCGCGCGCGAGGTCGCGTTCCTGTCCGTGGGCACCAACGACCTGCTGCAGTACCTGTTCGCCGTCGACCGCGTGAGCGCGCTCACGCGGTCCGTCATCGAGCCGCTCCCGGCGGCCGTCTGGCAGCTGCTCGGCGACGTGTTCGAGGCGGCCGCGGCGGCGGGCGTCGAGGCGGGCGTGTGCGGCGAGCTGGCGGCGGACGAGGAAGGCTGCGGGATCCTGTGGGCGCTCGGCGCGTCGTCGCTGTCGGTCAGCCCCGGGCGCGTGGCGGACGTCCGTGCGGCGCTCGCGCGGCGCACGGCCGCGGAGTGGAAGGCGCTCGCCGACGAGGTTGCGCAGCGCGAGTCGACCGAGGAGCACAAGCGATGAGCGAACCGCTTCGAGTGGCGGTGACCGGGCTGGGACGCGGCGACGTCGCACGGGCGCTGCAGTCGGCCGTAGGAATCGAGCCGCTGGCGATGGGAGACATGGAGGCGGCGACGCGTTTGGCCGACGGCGAGGTCTCGTACGTCGTCGGCGTGTGCGAGAGCGGCGGCGGCGCCGCGCTCGCGATGACGATCGCCGTCGTCGGCGCGGATGTCTGCGTCAACCTCTCGAAGATGGGGCGGCCGATCGACGCCGACCGGCTGCCGGGGCTGCTCGCCGACGGGGCGCGCGCGTTCGGCGTGGCGCGCGACCACGTCCCGCTCGTCGTGCCGGCGCTCGCCCGCGCGCTCAGCGAGCGGGCGGCCGCAGGCACGTGACCGGGACGAGCTGGTGAACGATCTCGTCGCGATCGCTCTCGGGGCAGCCGTCGGCGCGGCGGCGGCGCAGCTCGCGCACGCGACCGACGGCTACTACCACGACGCCGTCCGCCCGCTCGCGCGCGATCTGCGCAACGGCGCGAGCACGCGGCGCGAGGTCGCCCACTACGCGTGGGGCGTCAGCCGCCGCTTCATCTTCTTCATGGCGGCGCCGTTCGCGATCCTCTCCGGCGCAGTCGTCAGCCACATGCTGTTCCTGTCGGCCGAGGTGCTCGCGCTCCGCGCCGCGCGGCGGCTCGTCGCGCTGCTCGCAGGCGGGCTCGTCGGCGCGGCGACGGTGGCGGCCGCGATCTTCGGTCGCAAGGCGCTGGACGGCCTGGGCATCGAATACGAGGCCCACCTCGCGCAGCTGGTCGAGCCGGTCCTGTGGCTGTACCCGGTGATCCCCGCGCTGGCGGCGACGAAGCTGCCGGCGCCGGTGCGCGGCACGATCGCGACGGCGCTGGCGGGAGGTGCAGTCGCCGGCGGCGTCGCACTGGCCGGCTGGGACGGTGCCGTCGCGCCCGCGGCGGTCGCTGCCGCGACGCTCGCGCTGACGGCCTTCCAGCTCGCACGCGCGCCCGCGCCGGCGCGTGCGCCGGACATCCCGCACGTGGCGGAGCGCCGCGGCGTGCCGGCTCTGCTGGTCGTCGCGGCGGGCGTCGCCGCCCTCGCGGCCGCGAGCCGACTGGCGGGGGACCCGCTCGCGGCGCTGCTGATCGCCGAGGGCCACATGGCCGACGCGGCGACCGTCGCGTTGCTCGTCATGCTCTCCTACGTGCCGCTCGTCGCCATCAGCACCACGTCGTCCGACAGCCACTCCACGCAGGGGACGGCGGACTCGATCCCCGCCGTGGGCTACGTCCTGGCAGGGCTCGGTCCGATCGCCGCGGCGGCCGGCGGCGTCGTCGCGATGCTCGTCGAGATCGCGGCGAAGCGCCGCACGATGCAGCTCGTGATGCGCCGGCCGGTGCTGTCGGAGAGCGCATCCGCGCTGCGCGACGCGATCGGCGACGTGATGCTGTTGGCGCTGCTCGTCGGCGGACTCGCGCTCGCGGCCGGCATCGCCGGGCCGATCGGCTTCCTCGTGGCGGGCGCCGCGTGGCTGCTCAACGAGCAGGCCGGCTGTCCGGTCACGCGGCTCGCCGTCACGCCGATGGCGGCGATCGCGGCGATGCTCGGCGCGGAGCTCTGGAGGGTTCTCGCGTGACCTGGCTGCCGCACGACCCGGCCCCGCCGCGCGAGGCGATGACCGTCGCCGAGGCGGCCGCATGGCAGGAGCGCTTCGTCGCGATCGTGACGCGGCACTTCACCGGCGACCCGGGCCTGCTCGGCGGCGGCGACCTCGGCATGGACCCGGCGCTCGGGCGCCCCGCGGCGACGGCCGCAGCCGAGCGCGTGCTGGCGGACGCGTTCGAGGCGGAGGAGTGCGCGCTCGTGCGCGGTGCCGGAACCGGCGCCGTGCGGCTGGCGCTGTTCGCGGCCGTCCCGCCCGGCGGCACGGTGCTCGCGCACAGCGCGCCGACCTACCTCACGACCCGCCTGACGCTCGAGGCGATGGGCGTACGGCTCGCGGAGGTCGACTTCGACGACGCGGACGCGCTCGCGGCGGCGATCGGCGAGCTGCGACCGGACGCGCTGCTCGTGCAGCACATGCGCCCGCGTTTGGAGGACCGCTACGAGGTCGACGAGGTGGTGCGGGCCGCGCGCGCGGCGCACCCCGACGTGCGCGTCGTATGCGACGACAACTACGCGCCGCTGAAGATGGAGCGCATCGGCGTCCAGCTCGGCGCCGACGTGAGCGCCTTCTCGCTCTTCAAGCTCGGCGGGCCGGAGGGCGTCGGCTGCGTGCTGGGGCACCACACGCTCGTACGGCCTGCGCGGCGCTGCATGCTGAGCGGCGGCAGCCAGGTGCAGGGGCCGGAGGCGATCGCGGTGATCCGCGCGCTCGCGCGCGCGGCGCTGCCGATGGCGCACCAGGCGGTCGTGACGCGCGAGATCGCCGAGCGACTGCAGGACGGCGAGGTCGACGGCGTGCTGGCCGCCTTCGCGGTCAACACGCCCGAGACGACCGTCATGGTGGAGCTCGAACGGCCCTGCGCGGAGGCGGTGCGCGAGGCGGCGGCGGCGCTCGGAGCGGCGATCCGCCCCGTCGGGATGGAGTCTTACCATGAGGTCGTGCCAGCGTTCCTGCGTCCATCCAAGTCGGCGATCGAGCGGGCGCCCGGCATCGAGCACCACGTCCTGCGCATCAGCGCGATGCGCGGCGGCGCTGACCTCGTCGTGGAGCTTCTGCGGGCGGCGCTCGCGCGCGCGGCCGCAGCGGAGGATGCGTCGTGAGCGCCGCCCCGTCCGCCTACCTCACGCGCGCCGGCCACGTCTCGATCGAGATCGCCAAGCAGCTGATCCTCTACCAGCCCGGTGAGCGAGTGCCGACCGTGCAGCAGTTCGCCGAAGAGCTCAGAACGGGCGTCAGCACGGTGCAGCGCGCGCTCGCGATCCTCACCGAGACGGGGGTGCTCGAGCTGGTGCCCCGCGGCAAGCGCGGCACGTTCCTGCAGGAGATCGATCGTCCCGGCCTGTGGCGCGCATCGCTGCAGACGGTGATGGTCGGACTGATGCCGCTGCCGTACACGCGCCGCTACGAGGGGCTCGCGACCGGGCTGCGGGCGCAGGCCGAAACGCTCGGCGTGCCGTTCTCGCTCGCGTTCATGTCGGGCGCGGCGAGCCGCCTCGACGTCGTCGGGGTCGGCGAGCAGTTCGCGATCATCTCCGCGCTCGCTGCACAGCTCGCGCGCGAGGAGGGGCGCCAGATCGAGGTCTGCCTCGACTTCGGGCCGCAGAGCTACGTCGAGGGCCACGCGCTCGTGTGGGCGGGCAAGCAGCGCAGACGCCACCCGCGCGTCGGCGTCAGCATGCGCTCCTACGACCAGCTCGAGCTCGCGCGGCGCGAGTTCGGCGATCACGCCGAGTACGTCGACGTCCCGTACCTGCAGGTGCTCGAGCATCTGCGCGCGCGCCACTTCGACGTGACCGTGTGGGCGACCGACGCGATGGCGAGCGTCGAGGATCTGCCCGTCACCGGACTCACGTCACCGGCCGCACTCGCCGCCGTGCCGTCCAACACCGCCGCCGTGCTCGTGACCGCCGGCGACCACGCCATCACGCATGCCCTGCTGCGCCACGAGTTGGACGTCGACGCGGTCCGCAGGGTGCAGGCGGAAGTGCTCGCCGGCGCGCGCGTCCCCCACTACTGAGCGCTTTCCCCCTCGCCGGAGTGCCTTGCTAGAGTCCAATCCCCGTCCTACCGGGCAAAGGGGCTATAGCTCAGTTGGGAGAGCGCCTGGATCGCACCCAGGAGGTCGCCGGTTCGAGTCCGGCTAGCTCCATCGCGCAAACCGGTACAGCGGATCCATTTGGTGGTTCTTGTGTCGACGAGAGGCTTGAGCTAGGCATGGGGAGCCAGCCCTCGGAGCGGTTTGTGTGGGCGGTGGAAACGCTGGCGCTCGACCCTGCCGATTGCGTGTTGGAGGTCGGCTGTGGGCATGGCGTGGCCGTATCGCTGGTGTGCGAGCGGCTCACCAGCGGACGGATCACCGCCATCGATCGCTCACGGAAGATGATCGAGATGGCCGAACATAGGAATCGCGACCACGTCGCGGCAGGCAGAGCGGTGCTGAAGACGGCCTCGCTCGAGGAGGCCGACTTCGAGGACGCGCGATTCGACAAGGTCTTCGCGTTCAACGTCGCGCCGTTCTGGCTTCAACCGAAGAAGGCGCTTGGGATCGTCGGACGGCAGCTCTCGCCCGACGGGGCGGTGTATCTCTTTTGGGACGCTCGCCACACGCCGTCGCGCCGGGCGCGCGACCTGGCGGACCAGCTGACCGAGCGGATCCGGCTCGCCGAGTTCTCCGTGAGCCAGGTGCTGCTCAAGGAGCTCCGCCCCGTTCCAGCGGTCTGTGTGATCGGGCAGCTCTAGAGCGCGAGCATCGCCGCCGCGACTTCACCGGCGGCCGCATCGGGGATCGCGGTCGCGGCTTGTTCGAGCACGAGCAGTCGCGCACCGGGGATCTCGCGCGCGAGGGCCTCGCCGTTGCCGACGGGGAAGAACGGGTCGCGGCGGCCGTGGACCACGAGTGCCGGGATCGAGAGCTCGGGCAGGCGCTCGCGCCAGCGCGGCTTGCAGTTGAGCTTGGCGAACACCATGCTCTTCTGGTTGGCCATCTGCACCGCGGGCTCCGAGCTCGGGGTGCGGTCCCAGATGCGTTCGGCGGTCGCCCGCGCGGCGACGGGGTCGTTGCCGAGGATCTCCGCACCGCTGGCGGCATGCTCCGCGACCGCGGCGCGGTCGGACCAGTCGGGCATCGGTCGTGAGAACAGCCGCTTTATCGTCGCCGCGTCATGGTCGGGCAGGTCGTCGTCGAGCCGGCCTGGCGCGACGGGCCGCGTTCCGGCGAGCGTGAGCGCCGAGAACGCGTTCGGGTGGTTGAGAGCGGCGACCTGGGCGACCATCCCGCTGACGCCGACGCCCGCGAGGTGCGCCGGCCGGTCGTCAAGTTCGCGGGCCAGGGCCGCGGCGTCGGCGGCAAGATCGCGCAGCGTGTACGCCGGACGCTCGGGATCGACGGTCGTCGACGTGCCCGAATCGCGCAGGTCGTACCGCACCACCTGACGCCCGCCGCTGGCGAGCGCCTCGCAGAGCGGATCGGGCCACGAGAGCATGGTGGTGGCGCCAGCGAGCAGAACGAGCGGCGCCGCCCGGTCGCCGAAGTGCTCGATCCCGAGCGTGACTCCGTTCGTCTCGACCGTGGCCATCACGCACCATCCACGAACGTATAGTTGCGCTCGATCCGGCCGTCCGCGGCGAGGACGAGGACGTTGAGCCCGGCCGCAGCCGTCTCGCCGCCGTCGGTGACCGCCTCCCAGTGGAACTTGACGACGTCGCCAAGCCGTTCCGCGTCGCCGCGCCCCCGGAAGCTCAGCCGCTCGGAACCGACCCAATGCTCGTAGGACGTTCTCGCCCGCGCCTCGAGCTCGGCGTGTCCCCGCGCCTCGAGCGTGGCCGCCAGCCCGATACCGGGACTCGCGGCGATCTCGCGCATCTCCTGGGGCGGCTGGAGGATCTGTGACCCGCCATCCGTCCACAGCTCGGCGATCATCCGCCGGCGCCGGTCTGCGTCGGGCTCGTTCCAGAGCGCCATGTACCTATCCGCCAGCTGCGCTGCCGTCCTTGTGCGGGTCTCGCGGGGCGCGATCGTTTGGCGCATGTGAGTTGCCTCCTGTGATCGTTGCTTGTGGACGGCGACGGTCCCGCAGGAACGACCGCGCGTCGATTACCTCTGATGTGCAGCTGCCGCTACCGTTCGGGTCGTGGCCGTCCAGACCGAGCGGGAGCCGCAAACTGCCGGTGAGCTCATCCGCTTCTGGCGCACCCAGCGGCATCTCACGCAGCTGGAGCTGGCGCTGGACGCGAACGTCTCCACCAAACACCTCAGCTTCGTGGAGACCGGTCGCTCGCGTCCGAGCCGCCAGCTCCTCGTCCACCTGGCCCAGCACCTCGACCTGCCGATCGCCGAGCGCAACCGCCTCCTGCTCGCCGGCGGCTTCGCTCCCCCCTATCTCGAGCAGGCCTACGACGGGGAGATGATGCGCCCGCTGCGCGAGTCGCTCAGCCGGCTGCTGGAGGCGCACGAGCCGAACCCGGCGCTGATCGTCGACGGTCTCTGGAACATGATCGAGGCCAACCAGGCCGCCTCGCTCCTCTGGGACGGGGTCGACCCCGAGCTGATCCAGCCCCCGATCAACATGCTCCGGCTCGGTGTCCACCCGGGAGGCCTTCCGAAGATCTCTTCGATGACCGCCGCGTGCAACGCGCCGCTGATCACCAAGCTCAGGCGAAGGAGCCGCGAGGACGCCGATCCGGCCCTCGCCGAGCTGATCGAGGAGGTCTCCTCCTACCTCTCGGACGATCCGCCGACGGCCCCCGCGACCCAGCCCGTGGTCTCGCTGGACCTGCAGACCCCGCTCGGCGAGGTCAGCCTCTTCACCGTGATCGCCACCCTCGGGGCGCCACTGGAGGTGTCGGCGGCAAACCTCGCAATCGAGACGTTCCTGCCGATGGACGAGCGCAGCGCAGCGCGACTTGCCGAGCTCGGAAAGACCGCACGAGGATGATGACGACGCTCGCCATCTCCTAACCGGCCTGCCTCGTGCTCCGAGCCAGACACCCCATCCATCCCGAAGTCGGCTCCTTCGACACTCCCGCGCGAGCTGCTGACGCTCCTGCCGCCTCCAGGCGTCGCGGCCGCAGCCTGACCCGCGACTCAGCGCAGATCGAGCGCCGCGACCACCAGCAGAGCCTGGTTTGCGCGACGCCAAGTTCTCTCCATAGAGAAACCGCTCCCCTATAGAGAGGTCGTTTTCGGCGGGGTTGCGGTACAAGCGTCCACGGACGAGTCGCGGTCATGGGCCGGAGGCGACCCAGTTCAGCTGGCTCCTGACCACGTGACGGACTTGGTCGGCGAACTCGTCCAGCTTGTAGGCGGGTCCGCTGACCGAGAAGGTGAGACGAACGCTGAGCAGATGGCGCTTTTCTTCGACGGTGCAGTTGAGACCTCGCCGTTGCGCGAAGTCGAGAAGCGGACCTTCGACGAAGGGCCGGTCGAGCCGACCGACGAGACAGGACAGCTCTCGCGTCTGCGGCCGGCTGGCCTCGCGCGCGCGGACATTGTCCAGCTCGTGCTCCCCGCCGGCGAGCGGCGGATCGATTTGGCGCCACTTTCCCAGTCCGTCATCCCACCGACTGACCCGCACATCCGCGCTGAGCCCCATGGCGCGCGCGACACGCTCGATCGCCAGGCGAGCGCCATCGATGCCGGATCTGCTTGATGCGTAGACGAACAGCGCGCCGTCGCGGCGTGAGAGCACGACCCCGAACGGCAGCAAGCCCCCGACCTCACTGCCGAGAAGCCGCTCGCGACCGCGCAGTCGCTCGAACACGTCCGCGACGCCATGCGGCACATCGAACGCCGCTCGCAGACGCCAATCCTGATCGAGCCTCGGCGAGCCCTCCACTCCCCACCCCGGCAAGAAGAACCACAGCACCCACCGCAGCGCCGCACGCATGCCGAGCAAGGTACCGACGCTCTAACAGACATCACTCCAGTTCGCGGTACTACCCGACGACGCCACGTCCGGACCCTTCTGCGGCAGCTCATACACCGAGCGCCGACGGCGCAACGACGTGGTTTGCGCGACGCCGAGCTCTCTCCACTTCACGAAAGCCCCGTCGCCGCGGGGCTTTCGTCGTTCAGGCCACCGGTGCCCCCCTGGATCCTTTACTTCTACGGGGTCCGTTTGCCCTGCTGGCAGCGGCCAGCCTCATCGTCGTCGCCATGATCGCGATGGGTGTCGCTCACGCTGACTCCCAGGTCGATGGTGGCCAAGCGTCCGATGCGCCCCAGGTCAACCCGGCGGCTCGCGAGACGGCTTCCAGTACCGATGGCCGACTGGCCGATGCGTTCGCCGTGTTGCGGAGTCCGCGGACAGAGGACGACACCATGCCGCTCGAGGCCGTCGACTTCGTGCGTCGCACCGGTATGGCCGGCATGAATCCAGACGGGCGTGGCTAGCCGCGCCGGTCTGCCTGATCCTCGTCAGGCAACCGTCACCGCTGCAGCAGGGACCATCGTGTGGTTTGACCGACGCCAAGTTCGGCGGCCCGACGACCGTGCCGCGGGTTTGCGCGACACCAAGTTGTGTCCACGTCGCACAGCCGCTCCCTGGGAAAGATCCCTGATGGTGGCGATTGCTCCCGAGCACGGCCGACGACGTTTGCTGCGCGCAGGTGTCGTGCCGACCGTACGAACGCTGTCCAGCCATCTTCCGACCCCCGGCGCTTTTGACTTCGGCGCGCGCGTTGGGAGAGAATCGACGGATCGGAATCCGACGGTGATCCGAAAAGGAGGGTGTCATGGCCTGGAAGCTCGAGGGAACATATTTCGAGAACTGCTCGTGTGACATGGTTTGCCCCTGCACCGCCTCCCTGTCGCTCGGCGCCACGCACGATCGCTGCAACGTGACGCTTGTCTTCAACGTCACGGAGGGCGAGGTCGACGGAACCGACGTGAGCGGCCTGACGGTCGCCGCCGTGTGCGACACGCCGAAGGTGATGACGGACGGCAACTGGCGCCTCGGCGTGTTCATCGACGACAAGGCCTCAGATGAGCAGGCCGAGAAGCTCGGCGCCGTCTTCGGTGGCCAGCTTGGTGGGCCGATGGAGGCGCTCGGGCCGCTCATTGGCGAGAATCTCGGCATGGAGCGCGCGCCGATCGAGGTGCGGGAGGACGGGCTGCGTCACAGCGTCCGGATCGGGGACGCGGTCGACTTCGAGGTCGAGGATGTCGTTCCGTTCGGCGTCGAGTCGGGCAAGCCGGCGCGCATCGTCGGCATCTTCCATCCGGTCGGCTCGGAGCTGACGGTCTCGCGGGCGACGCGGTCGCGCGTCGACGCGTTCGGCATCGCCTACGAGGGCAAGGCCGGTTTCTCCGCGTCGCACTTCGCCTGGGCGGCCTGAGATGAGCGCCGTCGGCGCGGCGCCTCGCGACGATGCGTCCGCCGGCTCCGGACTCGGGCCGGCGCTGGCCGCGGCACGCGCCCGGCTCGGCCTGATCGCGCTTCTGCTGGCATTGGCCGCCGTCGCCTGGTGGTCGACCGCGGACCGCATGCGCGGGATGGACGAGGGACCGGGCACAGACCTCGGCGCGCTCGCGTGGTTCCTCGGCGTCTGGGTCGTGATGATGGCGGCGATGATGCTCCCGTCCGTCGCGCCGACCGTCGCCCTCTACGCGCGGATGACGCGTCGTCGCTCGCCGGTCGCGCCGCTGGCGTTCACGGCCGGCTACTTCGCCACGTGGGGCGCTGCAGGCTTGCTCGCTTACGGAGCCTTCGCGCTTGGGCGCACACTGCTCGGCGACGCGCTCGCGTGGGACCACGCGGGCCGTTGGGCCGCTGGTGGCACGCTCGCGCTCGCCGCGGTCTACGAGCTCACGCCGCTCAAGGACGTCTGCCTGGCGAAATGCCGCAGCCCGCTCGGGTTCCTGCTCGGGACCTGGCGCGACGGCGTGGACGGTGCGCTCGCAATGGGCACGCGCCACGGCGCCTGGTGCGTGGGATGTTGCTGGGCGCTGATGGCGGCGCTCTTCGCGCTCGGCGCGATGAGTCTGGCGTGGATGGCGTTCGTGGCGGCGCTCATCGCCCTCGAGAAGACGCTGCCTTGGAGCCGCGTCGCGACGGCCGCCACCGCGGCGCTGCTGCTCGCGCTCGGCGTTCTGCTTGTCGTGGCGCCCGATGCCGTCCCAGGGCTCACGGTGCCGGGCGGCGCGAACGCGATGCGATCGATGAACGCCATGGGCGGCTGAGGCCTACACCAAGGAGCGTGTGGCCGTTACCGTAGCCACACGCTCACAACAGAGCCAACTGCGGTTTGCACGACGCCAAGTTCTCTCCACTTCGCAACCCACTCTCCTAGAGAGCGGTGATTTCCGGGCTTGGCGGTACGCCGGTCGCCGCGGGCGGTTCTCGTCAGATCACTAGGTAGCACATCATGTGCTACCGTGTCGGTATGGAGCGCATCGGAGTTCGTGAGCTGCGCCAGCACGCCACCCGCTACCTCGGCCGCGTCAAGGCCGGGGAGACGGTCGAGGTGACTGAGCGAGGCCAGCTTGTTGCGCTGCTGGTTCCGCCTGCACCGGGCGCTACCGAGCGTGAGCGACTGATCGCGATGGGACAGCTCGTGCCCGCGTCTCGTCCGTTCCGGCTTCCTCGCCGTGCGCAGCTCCCGGCTGCCGAGCCGAGCACCGGCACGGCGCTGGACGACCTGCGCGC
The DNA here is from genome assembly GCA_036379915.1 of Conexibacter sp. Lineage (GTDB taxonomy): Bacteria > Actinomycetota > Thermoleophilia > Solirubrobacterales > Solirubrobacteraceae > Conexibacter. The sequence goes on from DASVFS010000201.1 coordinate 13,287, forward strand.
CGAGCGAACGTGATCTACCTCGACTCCTCGGCGCTGCTCAAGCTGCTGCACGACGAAGCCGAGAGCGTCGCCTTGGCCGACTGGCTGACCACACGCACGGGAACGCCACTTGTGAGCAGCGCACTGACGAAGGTCGAAGTCGTGCGCGCGTGCGGACGCATCAACCCCGCGACGCTGAGAGAAGCAACGGCGCTGCTCGCCGGACTGGACCTGATCCCGCTCAGCGGCGCGGTGATCGACCAGGCCGCGGATGTCGGCGAGACGATGCTGCGCAGCCTCGACGCGATCCACCTCGCGAGCGCCCTTTCGATCCAAGCCGAGCTGACCGCCTTCATCGCCTACGACCACCGCCTTGCCGAGGCCGCATCAGCCGCGGGCCTCGAGCTGCTGGCGCCCGGCGCCTAACCAACCGCGACAGCTCGCGATACGCCGCTACGGGTGAAGGGCCATCGCTCGCAGCGACACATGGTTGCGCGACGCCAAGTTTTCCCGGTGCTCGCGCGCTGATGCGCACGCTGCGAGATAGCGTTCCGCCGATGGAGAAGCACGCGCAGCTCGCGGGTGACTGGGCGCTCTGGCGGCTGTTCGCGGTTCGCAGCGCCGGCTTTCCTGTCGGGGGCCTCGACGCGTTCGGCCCGGGGGACGAGAGCGGCCGGCTGGCCGAGGTCGCGCGCGGGCCGCTGTTCCGCGAGGCCGTGAGCTGGCAGAACCCGGCGGCGTTCGCGAACGCCGTGGAAAAGGTCGCCGCAGGAGCGCCGACGAGACCCAGCCGCGCGCGTCAGCGCGAGGAGATCGTCGCGAGCTACTGGCAGCGCTATTGCGCGAAGAACGACACGATCGGCTTCTTCGGCCCGCTCGCGTGGGGCGAGGTCGCAGGCGACGGGCCGCCGCTGCGCATGCGCTCCGGTCCGCTCGTGCGCGAGCGGGCCGTGCACCTCGAGTCCTGGGGCGTGCAGGCGCTTGCGACGACGCTCGACGAGGCGCTCGTCGTCGCCGGCGGCCCGCACACGGAGCGCGAGCTGCGCGTGGCGCTCGAGCGCCATGCCGACCCGCAGACCCGCGAGCAGGGCCTCGCGGCGCTCAACCGGCTCGAGGCCGCGCGCGACGCGGTGGCGGCGGCGTCGCCGGCGCAGCTGCGCGACGCGCTCGCGGCGCTCGACGCCACGTTCACGGAGCTCACGGGCGGCGAGGCGGTGCGCAACGCCGGCCGCGCATACGGAGCGCGGACGCTCTCGTACGTCGACTGCATGCGCGACCTCGACGTCACGGTCGGTCCCGGACTGCTCGCCGGGATGGCGCCCGCGCTGCATGTCCTGTTCGAGGCCAGCCGCTGGTACTGCGGCGAGGTCAACACGATCGGGACGCGCATCGTCGAGGACGCCGTCGCAGCGGGCGACGGCGTCCAGTTCGGCGACGTCGTCGAGCGGGCGCTGCCGGCGCTCATGCGGCCACCGCCCGAGCTGGAGGCCGTCGTCGCCGAGCTGGAGCGGCGCGTGACGGCGCTGCTGGCCGATCCCGACCCGGCCACGATCGGGCGACGCGCCGTGGACGCCTTCGCGGACCACCGGCCGGCCTGGCCGACCGCCGTGTTCATGTCGGTCGACGTCCAGATCGCGGCACGCGACGAGGCGGCGGTGGCGTCAGGCGACTGGCGCGGCGTCGTCGGCGACGTCCACCCGGGCGCCAACCCGCCACTGCAGGGCGTCTTCGGGCAGCGTGCGCCAGACCCGTCCGCCTTCCTGCGGGCGTTCTCGGCGGACGTCGGGCGCCGGCTCGCATTTCTCATGCCGCCGTGGTCGCCGCTGATCGGCCACGACGCCCGCGGCATCGCGATGACGCCGGAGGACGCCGTCCACATCGCCGCGCTTCCGACCGTGCGGGCACAGCATCCCCCGTCGCACCTGGCTGGCGCACGATCTGAGGATCGAGGGCCATGACGTCGTCGACCGCGCCGGCGAGCTGCGCATCCCCCTGGCCGAGGCCTTCTTCCTGCCGATCTTCGTCGCCGGCGTGCGCGCCTTCGAGCTGCTTCCGGAGGCCGAGCACTCCCCGCGCGCGCAGATCGGCAACACGGTCCTGCGGCGCGAGAGCTGGAGCATCCCCGCCGCGGAGGTCCCCCAACGCGCCGAGGACGTCCCCGCGTTCGCGCGCGACCGCGGCATGCCCCGCCGCGTCTTCGCGAAGTCCCCGCTGGAGCGCAAGCCGATGTACCTCGACGCCGAGAGTCCCGTGCTCGCGCGCATCTTGTGCCGCCACGCCCGCCAGGCCGCCGCCGCGGACGCGGGCGCCCGCATGCGCTTCAGCGAGATGCTGCCCACGCCGGAGCAGTGCTGGCTGCGCGACCCGGACGGCGAGCGCTACGTCTCGGAGCTGCGCATGGTCGCCGTCGATCGGTCGCGCAGCGACGGCGGGCGGAGGTGATCGGGACGGCCTGCGATCTCGGGCGCGAATGCGCCGACCGGCCGCTGCCGCAGGGGCGGCCCTATGCTCCGTCGACATGACGCTTCAGCGGATGGACAACGTGCTCATCGTCGTCGAGGACCTCGAGGCCGCCAAGGCGTTCTTCGCCGAGCTCGGCATGGAGCTGGAAGGCGAGACGCAGGTCGAGGGGCGTTCGGTGGACCTCGTCGTCGGGCTCGACGGGGTCCGGGCCGACATCGCCATGATGCGGATGCCGGACGGCCACGGGCGGGTCGAGCTGTCGAAGTTCCACACGCCGCCGGCGGTCAGGTCCCAGCCGGAGAACGCACCGTCCAACACGCTGGGCATGCGCCGCATCATGTTCGCCGTCGAGGGCATCGACGATGTCGTCGCCCGTCTGCGCACCCACGGCGCCGAGCTCGTCGGCGAGATCGCGCAGTACGGGGACAGCTACCGGCTCTGCTTCGTGCGCGGCCCCGAGGGCATCGTCATCGGACTGGCCGAGGCGCTCGGCTGAGCGCAGCGCCGGCTAGGGCGACTCGACCACGCCGGTCACCCGCTCGGGGTGCTCGGCGAGGTAGTCGCTGAGCGTCTGGGGGCGATAGCCGGCGCTCGCGGTGTTCAGCCGCAGGCGTGCGCTGGAGGCGACGGTGCTGTCGGGCGCGTCCTCGAGCCGGCGGTCGAGCGGCTTCATCGCCCGGTAGAACAGACTCATCGAGTCGTGCTGCTCGCCGAGGGCGTCGGGCCGCACGTCCTCCCCGCTCTCGCGGCGGCGCTCGTCGGGCGACGCCGTCCGCTGAAACCACCCGGGCTTGAACGCCAGCCCGTGCGCCGCGGCCCGATCGGCCATCCACAGCAGGGCGATGTCGGCCAGCCGCGGATCCGGATACCCGCCGCCGACGTCGGAGTGCACCCCGGCGAACCAGACCTGCTCGATCGTCTGCGCGGGCGGAGCGTCGGCCTGGCGTTTGAAGGGCGCCGGCTCGAACGGCCGGCGACGCTCGTCGACGGCCATCGCGTGCGCCGCGTGCCAGACGTGCGAGCCGAGCTGGACGTCGTGGAAGCTCCAGCGTCGTGACAGGTACGCCCGCAGCTTCTTCGGGACCGGCGCGGGGATCGGGATGCCGAGCGCGCCGACCGTGTCCCAGACGCCGAGGAAGCGGATCGGCGTGCGGTCCTCCCTGTCGAGGTGCTCGCCGTCGCGCGGCGGCTCGCGGTAGGCGTAGGTTCTGCGGAACAGCCGGGCCTCGTTGCCGCTCGGCCGAGTCGACTTGGCGCGCGAGCGGTAGAGCGCGTACGCGTCGTCCACCGCGCCGAGGTGCTCGGGCCGCAGGATGCCGCAGTTGCCGATCAGGCCAGCGAGGCTGCGGGCCGTGAACGCGCCGCGGCTGAAGCCGAACAGATACAGGTCGTCGCCGGGCACGTAGTGCTGGGCGAGATAGCGGTACGGGGCGAGGACGTTGTCCGACAGGCCGACGCCGATCGCGCCGCCGCCGATGCGGTCGATCAGGCCGCCGGTCCCGACGCCGCGCTCGTAGAAGACGCACTGCTCGGTCCCGCCGTCGTCGTCCGCGACCCCGAGCGCGAGCTTGGTGACGTTGCTCGGCGTGACCTCGCCGCCGTGGAGCTGGTCGGGGCGGTTCCAGGTCCCGTCGCAGGCGATGATGATGCGCTTGCTCATCGACGGGTCGGCAATCTACCGCCGATCAGGTCGTGACAGGATGGTGGCGTGGAACGTGTGCTTGGAATCGGCGGACACTTCATGCGCGCTGCCGACCCGGCGGCACTGAGCGCGTGGTATCGCGACTGCCTCGGCCTGGACGCCGACGAGCACGGCCTGTGGCGTCAGGAGACCGGGCCGACCGTGTTCGCGACGTTCGAGTCCGAGACCGACTACTTCGGATCCCGTGCCCAGCAGACGATGCTCAACTTCCGCGTCCGCGACCTCGATGCGATGCTCGCGCAATTGCGCGCCAAGGGGGCGGACGTGGCCGACGAGACGCAGGACATGGACGGCGTCGGCCGGTTCGGCTGGGTCACCGATCCCGAGGGCAATCGGGTCGAGCTGTGGCAGCCCGCCTGATCCGCCGCCCTACGAGCGCCGTCCGGCCCGCCGCATCAACGCGAGCGCGAGCAGCGCGGGCAGCGCCGCCAGCAGCTGCGGATACGGCGAGTTGAGCAGCCACCAGGGCGCGCCGAGCGCGTCGGTGCGGGTGGCGGCCCACGCGAGCGGATACGCCACGCTCGCGAGCACGAGCCCGGTGGCGAGCGCTCGCTCCGGACGGGCGCGGGCGTGCCACCAGGTCGTGACGACGGCGACGGCGAGCGCGATCCCGAGGATCGCCAGCAGGTTGCTCGACGGCGGCAGCCAGGGCATGGAGGAGGGCGCACCGAGGCGCTTGGCCGGCGCTCTGCCCGGACCCAGGTACGTGAAGACGACCGTCGGCTTCGGCGTCGCGTAGGGCAGAAGCGCTACGGCGGCGACCGCGGACGGGAGGAGGCCGGCGGCGAGCCGGGCGAGCGCGCGTGGCGCGGACGGCCGGCAGCCACGCGGCAGCGCCAGGCCGCCGGCGACCAGCAGCAGCGCCGGCAGCAGCGACGCCGCGCCGACGTCGAGGTCGCGACCGAGGAAGAAGCTCGGCGTGTACGACAACGCCGACTCGGTGCCGTACCCGAGGTACGGGGCGGCGGCAGCGACGAACGTCGCCGCCGCGCCGCCTGCGGTGAGCCGGCGCGAGCGCAGCGCTGCGCCGACCACCGCGGCGAGCGAGCCGCCGAGCAGGAGCGCCCAGCCCTCGCCGAGCGGCCAGTGGTCGTAGCGCGGCACGAAGCCGAACGTCCACACGAGCAGCAGCGCCGCCGCGAGCGGCAGCGTGAGCGCGCCGAGCGCCGCCCGCCACGGCGCGCGGCCCAGCTCGAGCGCGGCCTCGCCGACCCGCGCCCGCAGGCCGGCGGCGACGAGCGCGACCGGCTCGCGCAGCAGCGCGCGCGTCCCCTCGGCGGCGATCGCCTCGCGCGCGCAGTCGCGCACCACGCGGGCGTCCGTGCGACGCGCTCGCGGGTACGCGCGCGCGGCGAGGGCGGTGAGCGCGTCCGCGAGGCGGCGCCCGCCCGTCATGCGAGACCCCCGGCGAGTCCCGGCGCAGCGCCCGTCATGCGGGACCTCCGGCCGGCTTCGGCGTCGCGCGGCGCAGCTGCACCACGCGAGCGGCGGCGGCGAGGCGCTCCGCCTCGCGCTCGACCGCCTCGCGCCCGCCGGTCGTGAGGCGGTAGTAGCGGCGCAGGCGGCCGTCGACCGTCTCCTCGCCGTCGACCTCGACGAGGCCGCGGCGCTCCATCCGGTCGAGCGCGCCGTAGAGCGTGCCCGCCGTCAGCTCGACGCCGCCCGCCGAGAGCTCGGCGGCGCGCGTCGAGATCGCGTAGCCGTGGAGCGGCCCGTCGAGCAGCGCGGCGAGGACGAAGTAGCTGGCGGGGCGCATCTCCATGGTCAGTCACACGATACATCGCGTGACGATGTATGTCTAGCCCAGCAGCCCGAGCTCCCCCGCGCGGTGGCTCGCCTCCACGCGCGAGCGGCAGTCGAGCTTGCCGAGCAGGTTGCGCACGTGCATGTCGACGGTGCGCTGGGAGAGGAACAGCTCCTGCGCGATCTCGCGGTTCGTGCGGCCGATCGCGACGTGCCGCAGCACCTCCAGCTCGCGGCGCGTGAGCTGCACGCCGTCGGCGCGCGTCGCCGCGCGCGGCCCGAGCCGCTGCGCGACCGACTCGCCGAGCGCCGCGACCTGCTGCGCCGCCGCGGCGGCCAGCGGCCGCGCGCCGAGCTTGCTCGCCGTGCGGTAGGCGTCGCACAAGCGCTCCAAAGCCTCGTCGCGCAGGCCGGCGCGCGCCAGCACCACGCCCGCGCGCAGCTCGATCTGCGCGCGCTCGAACGGCAGGTCGAGGTCGCGGTGCAGCTCGAGCGCGCGCGTGAGCTGCTCGGCGGCGGACTCCGCGTCGCCCTCGAGCAGCGCGGTCTCGGCGATCGCGTGGCCGAGCGCGGCGAGCGCGTCCGGGTGGCCGCTGGCCCCGGCCATCGCCGCGAGCGCCTCGGCGCAGGCGTGAGCGCCGCGTCGGTCGCCGACCGACGCGAGGAAGGCGGCGCCCCAGCGCAGCCCCGGCAGGGCGTAGTGCAGGTCGTCGCTGCCCTCGCGCAGGGCGAGGATCGCGCGGATGCGCTCGGCCGCCTCGGCGTTGTCGCCCGCGGCGGCGGCGACGCGGGCCAGCGCGGCCGTCGTGTCGTAGGTCATGTTGTAGTGC